>JAPHTO010000060.1 GCA_026196955.1 Colwellia sp.
GAAGCCTAAAGCTAGAATTCACCTTTCTAATACTGCCATCATCATCGATATAAGGGCCATAAATGGGATAACCATCGGCGGCAAAACCAACCACAGGTGAAGCCGCACTATTATCATTTTCTGCATAAAACGCATTTGGTGTGCCGTGATAGTGGTAACTACCATCTGGCTGAGAATGAGCATTGTGACTATCTACACGAAATCCATTCGCTGAAAACATAGGATCATAACGCCAAGGCTGATTAATATCGTTACACCCTACCTTGCCATCACCAACACCAAAACAAGCCGCCGCTAATAAATCAACTTTAACTCCATTCAGCAAAATAGCATTGTCGGCTTGTAAACTGATATTAGTACTTGTTGTTGCATGGACGGGGTTGACAGTAATTTCAAAACTATTATTTTGCGCACTGACATTATTAGGGAATGCTTGTCCACCGTCATTAAAGTCATGGTTCGGAATGTTATTAGTTTGGAAGATACATTTATTATTAAGTACTGAGATCACTAAATCACCATCAAACAATGCACTATTATTGACATCAAAAACGCTGGACTGATAATGCTCCACATAGTCTGCACAGTTGGCGCTGCGATTAACAAATATTGCATTAGTAATATCTAACGGGCTGACATTAGCTTCATTACGGATCGCTTCCCCCATAACAGATAATTCATCAGCAATGGTTGAGGTGTTCAAAATAAGATCATCACTTTCAGAAAGCGATTCGCTGATATCAAACAAGGCTCGATCACCAGCATCAAATTGGATCAATTTAAATTGGTCATTACGCATTGCCCATCCGGTGACATTAGCGCTAACAAATTCGCTATAATTAACGCTACGTAAAGGCGTTGATAAATTGCCACTCTCCCTCGAAAACAAGCGAGTAAAGTCATAGCTATCATTAATATGGCTGATACTACTGCCAGCAACATTAGCAATAGAAGCAAACAAATCTGTGCTATTTATTAGCGCTGTTTCTCGTTCGTTTTTTCGCGTGACACTGTAGCCCGAGGCAATCATAGGCACTCTAATACCACCTTCATACAAGCTGCCTTTATGATGTCCTTGCTCAAAAACGCTACTATCTATAACTGCTACAGGTGTGCCGTTATCTCCCATATAAATGATAAGCGTATTCTCACGCTCTTCTGTTGACATAGAGGCGAGTAAGCGGCCAATTTCTGAGTCCATAGCCTCAATCGCCGCTAAATAATAGTCACGTTTATTGGCATTTATATCACTGGCTGTGCCCGTTAAATTGTCACGGTTATGTAGGTGCTCTGGAGGTAGATGAAAAGGAGAATGAGGCGCAACATAAGCCAACCACAAGAACCACGGCTTTTCTTGCTGATTCTGCTCATCTAACCAATGAATCGCTAAATCAGTGATCTTAGTAGTGTGATACTCATTACTCCTAGCATTGACTCCATCTTGTGTGAGCGGCCAATCATAGTAATCATCAATCGTACCGGCAATAGTGCCTGCAAAATAATCAACGCCACTATCGAGTACATGATTTAGATCTGGATTACCTCCCGCTAAGTGCCACTTACCAATTACGGCCGTTTGATAATCACTACTAATATCTTGAGCCTTGATATAGCGTTGCAGCGTAGTTGTCTCACTAGGCATTTCAGCGGGAACGTAATCTATGCCACTGTTAATCCCATGCTGACCCGTAATAATAGTACCGCGCGTAGTAGTACAAGCAGGAGTCGCCCAAACGTTTTCAAAAACAATTCCTTGCTCTGCCAAAGCGTTCAAAGTAGGTGTTGTTGGTTTATCAGTTGAGTAAGCATATTGAGCAGAAGCGTCCAAACCTTGATCATCAGCGAGAATCAACAAGATATTGGGTTTAGTGACCTCAGTGTCTATCACAATGTCTGGCGTGGCTATTGTGTTATCAGCCGCATTTGAGTCGTCAACATCAGAGCTACCACCACAAGAAAATAGCATTAAACTTAGTAACAGAGCATTATACTTTTTATTCATAACCATCTTACTCAGATAATTTTCACTATTAAAAAGTATAAAAGAAAATAGTCAGGTACAGTGTAAAGGTAAGGTAAAGGTGGGATAGAAGATAAAACTCAAGAGAGTTTAGGGGCTGTTGATTTTCGCGGTTAATGTGCCTCAGCAGTATATAATTTTACACAATTACGACCACTTTCTTTAGCATGATAAAGCGCTTTGTCTGCAAGTGAAATAAGTTGTTGCCAGTCAATATACTTATCATAGTTAGTGGCTACCCCAAAACTGGCTGTCACAGAAAGCTCTGCACTACCTTCAGGACAAAATACGGGTTGCGCTATTGTATCACGTAACTTTTCAGCAATGATCTCTGCCGTTACCGTATTGGTATTGGGTAACAACAAGGTAAATTCTTCGCCACCATAACGCGCAAGTATGTCGTACTGTCTTAAGCTGTTTCTTAACCTCAGACTAAACTCTTGTAACACTTTATCACCAACTTGATGCCCATAACTATCATTGACCTCTTTAAACAAATCAATATCCATGATGATCAGTGAAATTGGCGTACGTTCGCGTTGAGCACGTAATACGCCCTTCCTAGCAAATTCATCAAATGCACGTCGGTTGTAAATATTGGTCAGAGAGTCAATAGTTGCTTGAATAGCCAATTTTTTTGCTAACTGCTGACTGGCACTGATCGTTAATGAAAAACAACTGGTAATAGCAACAAGCTGTAAAGCAATTAATGCAAAAGCATGCACTATGCCAGCATTCATAAAATCATCTAGCGGCGGTCCTGTATATACAAAATAAATACGCAATAGAAAAATAAGAGCACAATAGAGAAAGGAAAAACTGAGAAAATGGGTAAAGGTTAATGCGCCTTGGCTTTGTGTGGTCAACACCTTAAAACTCGCATAAACAGAAATTCCCACAATAATTGCGCTAATAATGATAATGCGAGCGTTAACGCTTGTTTGATAATAGGTATAGTAAACAAAAGCAAGTGCCATAGCGCAAAGCAAAGCAGTTGCAGTGCTTTTAAACGCTTGTTGCTCGCATTTTACAAACTTTAAAATACCTAACACTAATAAGCTAAAGCCAGCAACAACCGCAAGGTTGGCAACAATGATTGAAAGAAAGTCTGGAATATATTGACGCAGACCTAATAAAATAAAGCCAAAAGCAATAAGAAAATAACTGTAACCTAATGCCTTAAACCCATAAAAAGATGAATGTATGCGGGCAAAAACTAACGAGCCAACACCAAGAAACAACCCAAGTAACAGGGTCGTCAGTGCTAAAGTTCGTATGTCTAATCCTTCCATTTGCCCGTCGAGTGTTTAGTTCGCCATTCGTTAACTATAGCTCAAATCTCGAGCAAACTAGTTTCTATGCAAAAATACCAAAAAAGTTAATTTTTAATTATTTGCTAATCTGACACCAAGAAGGTAAATTTTCCTTTAACCTTATAACGCAGAGAGCAAATATGAATAAGCCACAACGGGATATCACCCTAAGATTTTTAGCCGAGCCCCAAGACGTTAATTTTGGCGGTAAAGTGCATGGTGGTGCGGTAATGAAATGGATCGATTTAGCCGCTTATGCTTGCGCTGCTGGCTGGAGTGGACGCTACTGTGTAACCGCTTATGCCGGTGGTATACGATTTGTTGCGCCAATTCATGTTGGCAGCTTGGTAGAGGTGGAAGCAAAAGTGATTTACACTGGCAAATCATCAATGCATATTGCTCTAGAAGTGAATGCTTGCGACCCTAAATCACTCAACCGTCGCTTAACAACACACTGTATTGTCATTATGGTTGCTGTTGATCAAAATGGTCAATCTGAACAAGTTCCACAATGGGTTCCTGAAACTGAATCGGATAAAAAGCAACATGATACCGCAGTGCGATTAATGGAAATGCGCAAGCAAATTGGCGATGAAATGCAAATTTTTGTTGACTAGAGGCAACGAATGAAAACCTTCTTTTTGTCCTTAACATTATCAATGAGTTTGCTATTAATAAGCCCAGCAAGTTTTGCATTAGGTAAGCTTGGTCATCAAGTAGTCTGTCAGTTGGCTTTTGACCATTTATCTCGCCACGCGCAAAATAAATTAACCCAGTTACTCACCTCAATCCCCAAAAACCACCAAGACTTAATTAATCATTACAATTACAGAAAAAAAGGCACAGCCATTTCATTTGCTCATGCTTGTACATGGGCTGATGCAGTGAAACGAGTTGAAAAATTTAGAACATATAGCTCTTGGCACTACATGAATGTGCCTCGTAGCGAAACGAGCATTAAAGCGAATGCCTGCCGCCAAGATTGCTTGCCACAAGCGATTTTGCATCACCAAAAGCTTTTGAGCCAAAAAACCGCCCAATCGGCTTGGCAGCAATCACAAGCCTTATTCTTTTTGGGACACTGGTTAGGGGATATTCATCAACCCTTACATATTAGCTTTGCCAGTGATTTAGGTGGTAACCAAGTAAAGTTAACCCATTTATCGACCAAGTGTAGTAATTTACATTGGTATTGGGATGAGTGCATCTTATATCGGGGCAAACACACGAAAGATAAGTGGTTACAATTATTAACCGCTCAATGGCGTCAAGCACCAGCAGAAAATGGGAATGTCAGCCAAGTTTGGCAATGGGCTGATGAATCTTTTCAGCTTGTAAGAGCCGCTAGTTTTAATTATTGCCAAGTAGATAGTCAAGGTACATGTCATCAAAGCAAGCAAGAAGTACAGCTACCTGAAGGTTATATGGAGCAGTACCAACAAGTATTGGAGCAAAGACTGCTACTAGCAGCAAAACGACTCACTGGCGTATTAGAAGCTTCGCTTTAATGCATATATCCCAAGTTGATTACGTTATTTTTAAATGAGTTTATTCTTAGCTTCTATCCATTGCGCCATATATTTAGTGCTCTTGTGATGATGATGATTAAGCATCGCACCTATAAAGTTTTGTTGTCTATGCTGTAATAACGTCAATGAAAGGCAATTAATACGAACTGCTAATGAAGCAAAGTGTTTACTTTTGTCAAACAATAGCTCAGCGTTTTTAGGTCCTAAATCACTCAGTTGTTGCCAGCGATCTTTATTTTGGTATAGCTCAACCGCAGCATCAGCAATCGCTTGGTTGTTATTAGCCACTATACCCGGCCAACCTAGCGCCGACTCCATTCCTTCAATACCAATGTCTGTGGTAATTGATGGTGTTGCACATAACATGGCTTCAGCTAATTTGCCTTTTATGCCCGCGCCAAAGCGCAAAGGCGCTAAACACACCCGTGCCGATTGCATAGCCAGCATGGCATCATCAACCCAACCTTTAATTAAGAAGCCTGATTTTTCATCATGTAAGGCCGTTGCTTTCGGCGGAGGATAGGCACCATAAACATTGAGCTGTGCTTGTGGCAACTGCGCACGAATTAACGGCCAAAGTTGTTGCTTTAACCATAATACAGCATCCCAGTTAGGTGGATGGCGAAAGTTACCTATGGAAATAAAATCACTGCGTTGCGAAAAAGTTGGATTGGCAAGCGAAAAATCTGTTTGTGAATAAACTAACGGGCAATAAAGCAATAAACTAGTGTCAACTTTAAATAGCTTTTCAAGCAATGCAATTTCTGTTGGCGATATCATTAAAGTTAAATCACAGCGAAATATTGCCGCCACTTCCCGTTGTGCTAATTCTGAACTTAATAAATCAGCCTCTGTCATTGCGCGTTGCTGTTTAAAGGCATCATGCCTTGCATGGCGTAAGCAAAATAAATCTTCAGTATCAAGTATTGTTAAAGCTTGAGGACAATGTTCGCTAATTCGCCAGCCAAATTGCTCTTCCATCATAAAGCGATCAAACATCACCACATCAGGCTTTAGTTGCTCAACGAAATGGTCAAAGCTAGTACAGTTAAGCTTTATATCAACACAATTTACCTGAAGTTCACTCAGTTCAACCATATGCTCTGTGCGCTGCGCTGGACTAGCAAAGGAGACTTGGTAATCTTGCTGTTGAAAAAAGTTTATAAGCTGCACCATACGACTACCTGCCGCAGATGAGTTAGGCTCTGGCCAAACATAGCCAATGATCAAGAGTTTTTTCATGATTGAATAATAGCAGTTTAATGGAGGCAAATAAAAAGCCACCAGCAATAAATGCTGATGGCTCTTAACAGGTCATTAATAACACTTGGTTACTAGAAACAGATAAGCTTATCGCTTACTTCTCAGCAGTAGGTTGATCACCTACTTGTGGTGCTGGCTCTGGCTTTTGAATTTCTAACAATTCAATTTCAAACTCTAATACTGAGTTACCTGGAATGCGTGGTGGATTACCATTTGGGCCATAAGCTAAATCTGAAGGGATAGTAAATTTATACTTTGAACCCACAGACATTAGCTGAACACCTTCAGTCCAACCTTTAATAACGCGGTTAAGTGGGAATACTGCTGGCTCACCACGATCATATGAGCTATCGAAAGTATCCCCATTTAAGAAAGTACCTTTATAGTGCACTTTAACCGTATCAGTCGCAGCAGGTTTTTCACCTTCTGCATCAGTAAGCACAACATACTGAATACCAGACTCAGTCACTTTCACGCCTTCTTTTTTAGCATTATCTGCTAAGAATTTCTGGCCGGCAGCTAAACTTTCTTCAGCTTCTTTTACTGACGCTTCTTGCTGCTTAGTTTTCATGGTTTGCTCTAAGTTCATTAATAACGCTTGAATTTCTTCTTTTTCAATCGTTGCTTTTTCATTAATGCTATCAACAAAACCACGGACAATTAATTCTTTCTCTAATACAACACCTAGTTTTTCTTGTTCAACTAAATTACGTTGCATATTCATACCAATATAAGCACCTAAACCGTAAGCTTGTTTTTGTGCTTCAGTTTCTAATACCGCTGCTTTATTTTCTGCACTTTGTGCATCTTCTTTTGCGCCTTCTTGGCAAGCAGCAACACTTAGTAATGCAACAGCCACTAATGTGGGTTTAAAAAATTTCATTTATATCTCCGTTAACAAATCACAATTGGAGAGTCCCCCAATCCATAGCTTAAACTTCATTCAGCAAAAAAATCACTAAACAAAATTAAAAAACGCCTTATACTAACTAGAAATGCCAAGATAAAAAAGTATTAATATGTTGCTTAATTACTTCAACAATAAAAAAAGTCTCTTTTGTGCCTTAAAATTAACAATAAAATTATTGGTAAGCACTTTTTTTGTTATTGCATGTACCCCTTCAACAGAAAAACCTTTACAGCGTTTTCAACAAGCCGTTGAAGGCAGTTATGCTGGCGACATCTCTAATGATGGCAAATGGAGTGTGATTTCATCGATTCATCATGGCATTAGTGTTTGGGATTTAAACAAAAATGCGCTGACCTACCAATGGGCTCAGCAACAAAATAGTAGCGATAATTTAGTGTTAGCTATTGATATTAGCGACACCAACAGTCATGTGCTCACCGCAAGCCGTGAAAACTTTGCACTTTGGAACATGAAAACGGGTCAATCAGAAGGCTATTGGAAAGTACGCGAGTCCAATATTCGTGATATTGCTGTCAGTAACAATGGTGACTACTTACTCATTGGTAAAGGCAATGGAACCGTAGTGCATGTAGCCGTCGATACTGGCCGACGTATAGAGTTTTTAGGCCATAAAGAAAAAATAAATACCGTTGATATGATGCCCAATGGCAGGGTTGCCATCTCTGGGGCTAATGATTTTACGGCTTATGTTTGGGACACGGTATCTGGGCAAGTCATTTACCAATTTAATCATACCAGCCGAGTATCCAAAGTAGCCTTAGATCCACAAGGGCGTTATGCTTTTTCTGCCGACAGTATGAAGTCTGCCCATATTTGGGATTTAAAAACAGGTAAATTAGTCACAACATTAAAAGGGACTAAACGCCATGAGGTTTTCAGCTCAGTCCGATTCTCAGCTGATGGTCAAACTCTGGTCACGGGTGCTGCAAGCAGTAAAGTCAGCGTGTGGGATATAGCAACAGGAAAACGTACCGCAAGCTGGCATGTCACCCCAAAAGAAGCGAAAAGACCAACAGGAGCAGTTGTGTATGGCCTCGCATTTAGCGATAATAACACCCTGTTTACGATCAGCTCCTCGGGTTATGCCGAGTTATGGCAACTGACTAACAAAGTTAATTAAATGACCCAAATTAAACCAGCACAAAAAGATATCTGCGTACTTGAAGAGCGCATTAATGCGCTTGAATCTCGCAACCTTTTTCAAGACGACGTAATTGAACAACTCAGTGAAGAATTAGCAGTGCATCAAGCTCAAATCGCTGAGCTGAGAGAGCAGATTCAATTGGTTGCTAATCGCTTAAAAGATGCAGGTAGTCTAGCATCGAGTAAAGAAGAGATAGAGCCACCGCCACCGCATTATTAAAGTCTTATATGTGACGCTTTTCATCAATAAGAAAAAAAGATTTCAATAACAATGTAATATGCAGCAGTATGGTTTAAGTAGAAGCAAAGAGCACGGAATTGATAACTATCAATGAGTACTTTTGACGCACTGATTATGCCGTACTGCAAGAAAGCGCATACTATTAAGGTTTGAAAACCCCAATCACTTGTTCATGTTGGCGAACAACTTCGGCAACTTGTGGTTCACTTTGCGTCATTTGCTCGCCACAACTGACACAGGTTACTTTTTCTATCCCATCTTCTTTTGTTAATGCCATGGTATCTTGCGCTTTGCATTTAGGACAAGTCGCGCCCGCAATAAATCGTTTTTTTGCTTTATTTTTCACTATAGCTATCTCAAAAGGGAAAATTCACTCTATTTGAGCCATTTTACCTTGAACTCCCCCCTAAGGAAAAGCGACAATAGCCAACAATTTTTCAGCTAGCCTAATTAAGGTATTTTTTTTGATCACTGCAACCGATTTAAGCTTAGATAGAGGCGCCAAAAATCTTATCAAAGCTTCGAGCTTTACCATACATCCCAATCACAAAGTCGGCTTGGTGGGCAGTAATGGTTGTGGCAAATCATCACTCTTTGCTGCCTTATTAGGTGATTTAGCCCCTGATGCAGGTGATTTAAGCATGCCAAGTAGCTGGGACATTGCCACGGTTAAACAAGAAACCCCTTCATTGGAGCAATCAGCGCTTGATTATGTGATAGATGGTGATAAAGAGTTTAGACGCCTAGAGCGGCAACTTGAGCAAGCGCGCCTCAATGAGGATGGCAATTTAGAAGCGATTATCCTCAACAAAATAGATACTATCAATGGCTATAGTTTACCCGCACGTGCAGGCGAATTACTGCATGGCTTAGGCTTTTTACAATCTCAACTTGATAACCCAGTAAAAGCTTTTTCTGGTGGCTGGCGCATGCGCTTAAATTTAGCACAAGCATTAATCAGTCGCGCTGATTTATTACTACTTGATGAGCCTACTAACCATTTAGATTTAGACGCTGTGATCTGGTTACAACGATGGCTAAAAAGGTTCACTGGCACCTTAGTCCTTATTTCTCATGACAGAGATTTTCTCGACACCGTTATAGGGCAAATCCTGCATATCGAGCATCAACGTGCCAAACTTTACAGTGGTAACTATACTGCCTTTGAACGACAACGTGCTGAACACTTAGCTCAACAAGAAGTACAATACCAAAAGCAACAAAAAGAGGCGGCTCACCTCACAGCTTTTGTTGATAGGTTCCGTGCTAAAGCAAGTAAAGCAAAACAAGCACAAAGTCGTTTAAAGCGCTTAGAAAAACTGCCTGATTTAGCACCTGCGCATGTTGATAGTCAATTTACCTTTAGCTTTGAACAACCAGAAAGCTTGCCCTATCCACTACTCTCTTTAACAGAAAGCCAGTGTGGTTATGATAGCGATACCATTATTCTAAATGATGTTGGCTTAACGCTAGTGCCTGGTAGCCGCATTGGTTTACTCGGGCGTAATGGTGCAGGTAAATCGACATTAATCAAATCACTAGCGGGTGACATATCGTTAATAAATGGTGAGCGCTACTGTGCTCAAGAGCTGAAAATAGGTTACTTTTCCCAACACCAACTGGAGCAATTGCACTTTGGCTCGAGTCCTGTTGATCATATTCTTCGCGCAAAACCAACACTGGGCGAGCCACAAGCTCGAAGCTTTTTAGGTCGATTTGGTTTTAGCGGCGATCAAGCCTTAGAAGCCGTTGATACCATGTCCGGCGGTGAAAAAGCACGATTAGTGTTGGCGCTTATTGTGTTAGAAAAACCACAATTATTACTATTAGATGAGCCAACCAACCATTTAGACTTAGAAATGCGCCAAGCGTTAGTACTGGCACTACAAGATTTTAGCGGCGCCATTATTCTAATTGCCCATGATAGATTTTTGCTGGAATCCTGCGTTGATGAATTTTATTTAGTGGCTAACGGCCATGTCAGTGACTTTAGTGGTGATATTGACGATTATCAGCAATGGCTCAATGATGATAAAAAGCAAGCGGTTAATAACAGTAAAAACAGTGATGTTACAGCAGATAAAAGCCTAGATAAAAAACAGTTACGTCAGCAACAAGCAGAGTTACGCAAAAAATCAGCACCGCTTCGAAAAGAGGCTGATAAATTAGAGAAACAAATTGCTTTGTGGCAAACAGAGCTAGCAAGTATAGAAGCATTGCTCAGTGACAGTGACATCTATCAAAGCGAGCGTAAAAGTGAACTAACAGAACATTTAAAGCGACAAGCTAGTTTAAAAGATAAATTAGAAGAAAATGAAATGCTTTGGTTAGAATTAGCTGAGCAAATTGAAGAAATGATGAAAATTTAAGCTACACTATAAATGACGCATTAACAAAACTAAAAGAGAAGAATTATGCATACAAAAATATTAGTATCGCTTTTTTTATTATTAAGCAGCTTTCCACTGTTAAGTCAGGCTAATGACTTAGAGTTAGGTATTTTTGAGTTAAATCGCGGTGAGTTTCATGCCGCTATTGAACAATTTAGACCTTTAGTTGCCGAAGGTTACGCCCCTGCTCAATATCAAATGGCGATAGTTCATCAGCATGGGTATGGTGTCCCCAAAGATGGGATGAAAGCATTAGCCTTATTCGAATTAGCCGCCGCGCAAAACTATTCAGATGCCCAATTTGAATTAGCCTTACTATATTCAGAAGGGAAACTGGTTAAACAAGATTTAAAGAAAGCCTTTGCTTTAACGCAAAAGGCCGCTAAAAAAGGCTTAGCTAGTGCACAATTTAATTTAGCCGTTATGTACGCTAACGGGACTGGGGTGAAACAAGATGATTTTAAAGCATCTCGTTGGTATCAAGCTGCAGCCGATCAAAACTATGCCTTGGCACAATACAATTTAGCGTTACTTTATAGTGAAGGTAAAGGGGTAGAGAAAAGCACAGAGATGTCATACGTATGGAATACGATTGCCGCTTGGAATGGCTACCCTAACGCAGAAAAAAGTTTACTACTTGATGAGCGCCAATTATCCAGTGTTAAAAAAGAAAGCGGCTTTGAGAAAGCCAATGAAATATACAAAAAAATCAAAGAACAAGAAAAATTAAAAGCCCAAATGGCTGAAAATAAAAACATCTATTGATCTAAATCACATAATCGTCATAGCTGGCTTCTTATAATATTCTTAATAAGATTAATAAGGAGTCACCTATGAACTTTTTTTCCATGTTAGCTAATGATCCTGTTGTCATGTTCTCTTTTGGCGGTCTAGCCATTGTTTTAGCTATTTGTGCTTACTATGTGTACTACTTTATAAAGCATATTCAAGAAGATAAAAAATAAAATCCTGCTGTTTTTTACACTTACCAAAGATATCTTTTCATTGCTATTCAAACTAGCCTAATGGTTGTTTGGATAGCCATGCTAGCATACCTTTTATGGTGTGATCAGTAGATAAAACTCACACAAAAGTCATTGCTTATTCTGCCATTTTATCTATGCCAACGGGATAACTAGCGTAAACAGAAGCTTTATCATACAATCAGCTTCTGTTTATTTCCTCCGGCTATATTTTTACATGTATTCTGCCAGTAAATTCAAACCCGCATGGTGGCTAACCAATGCACATTTTCAAACTTTAGCCGCAAAGTTTTTCCGCCGTAATCAACAATTAAAAACCAATAATGAAACCTTGGAGTTGCCTGATGGTGACTTTATTGAGTTAGCTTGGACTGAGCAACCTCAAAAAGATAATACTAAGCCTATAGTGGTGATGTTACACGGTCTTGAGGGCTCTAAAGACAGTCATTACGCTAAAGGCATGCTATCGGCGATCAAAGCACGTGGTTGGATAGCTGTACTCATGCATTTTCGTGGCTGTGGCGGTAAACCAAATAGACAAGCTAGCTCATACCACTCTGGCGATACTCGCGATATCAGCTACCTAACTGAACACCTTATCGCCCGTTATCAACAGTGTATTTTTTCAGTGTTAGGCTTTTCACTCGGTGGCAATGTTTTAACACAATATCTTGCTCAAGTACCCAATAACCCTTATAAAGCCGCAGCAGTAATTTGTGCACCACTAGATTTATCTAGCTGTAGCGCACGTATCAATCAAGGCTTTTCTCGACTTTACCAAAAGTACTTACTGCAAATGCTAAAAGACAGCACCTTAGAAAAAATTACCAAAAAGATTATTCATCATATTAAGGCAGAGCAGTTAGCAAGCATTCGCACTATTTTTGATTTTGATGACAAGGTTACTGCACCACTAAATGGCTTCAATAGCGCTGAGCATTATTACCAACAAGCAAGTGGTCAGCAGGTAATGACTCATATCAAACAACCTTGTCTATTTGTGCATGCCGCTGATGATCCCTTTTTAAATCATCAAAGCGCACTGCCAAAACAAGCATTACCAGAGCACATTACTTTTGAAGTCTCTGAGCGTGGCGGCCATGTAGGATACATTTATGGTAACAACCCCTTTAAGCCAAAGTTTTGGTTAGAAAAACGAGTGCCAGATTTTCTCGCCAACTATTTAACATTAACAGAAAGGTAACAGCATGATTATTCCTTTAGAACAACTAAGCGCTGACACCTTACAGGCTATCATTGAAGATTTCATTTTACGAGAAGGTACAGATTATGGCGCTATAGACGCCAGTAAAGAAGACAAAATAGCAGAGGTAAAGCAACAACTTGAACAAGGAAGTGCTGTATTAGTTTACTCACAACTTCATGAAAGTGTTAATATTTTACCTCGTGATCAATTTACTCAAGCAGAGTCCTAAACAAGCGTTTATCACAATGGACATAATTAGGTGATCCATTAGCTATTTCACTTGTTATGATGCTCAAACACTAATAATAAAAACTAAGTCACTTCATTATGCAGAACTTTATCATTGAATTTAAAAATGCTTTAAGCCCCGATTACTGTCAGCAGTTAATTAACAAATTTGAGCAAAGCCAAGAGAAAATAGCAGGCCGAACTGGCTCAGGCGTTGATAAAAGCAAAAAGAATAGCCTTGATTTACACCTTTCAAACGCCGCTGACTGGCAAGAAGAGCGTAATGCGATTGCTCAAATCATCCTTAAAGCCACAATTGAGTATGCTAAGGTCTATCCTTTTATTCTCACCGGCGCTGTTTCCCCTTCCATTCAAGATGCGCAAACAGGCAAGCTAAAAACGCTTAGCCATGAAGATATTAGCCAAATGAATGATCAGGAGATAGAGCGTTTAGTGCGTTATATCTATAGTATTGATGATATCAATATGCAACGATACACCAAGGGAAGCGGGGGTTACCATCATTGGCATTCTGAACACTTCCCCCATCCTACAGACCCTTCCCAGCGATCATTGCATCGTGTATTACTATGGCTGGTTTATCTTAATGATGTTAAAGATGGCGGCGAAACTGAATTTTTTTATCAACAAACTAAGGTAAAACCAACACAAGGAAGTATTGTTTTAGCCCCTTGCGGATTCAGCCATACTCACCGAGGGTGTGTTCCAACCTCTGGTGATAAGTATGTGCTTGCGTCATGGGTAATGTATAACAATGCCGCGCAATTATATGGTCAAAAGTCCTAAGCTTAAGAGTAAACCTTCCTGTGAGCTTTAATAACTTGTTGCCACGGGATATTTTGATTACCTAAACTCACAAAGTCTGGATTCACCAGGCTTTCTCTTTTGTTATAGCTTAATGGCTTAAATTCACTGTCGAGTATTGTGCCGCCCGCTTGCTCTAAAATACACTGACTTGCACCTGTATCCCACTCACCAGTAACACCAATGCGCAAATAACAATCGGCACCACCTTCAGCAATCAAACAGTTTTTCAATGAGCAGCTACCTAAAGCAACATGATCAAAGTCGAACTCTTGATTCAAATATTGTCCCATTAATTCTATGCGTTGGCGTTTACTGATCGCTACCTTAATGGGGCGAGACGCTTGATACTCTGCAACATGAATTTGATGACTACTGTTATTGTTTTGCAGATTGCATTCTTTGAACGCGCCAAGGTTATTTTGTGCATAATAAGTTAGATGATGATCCGGAGCATGTATTACACCAATACTTGGCCAACCATTTTCCACCAAGGCGACATTGACGGCAAAATCACCACTACCCATAATAAATTCACCTGTACCATCAATGGGATCTAGCAGCCAATATTTGTCCCAGCCCTCACGTTGAGCTAAGGGTAATGCACCAACCTCTTCCGAAATAATGGGGATATTTGGGGTCAAGGTTTGCAAACAATCCATTAAAATATCATTTGCGGCAATATCAGCACTAGTGACAGGGCTTTCATCTTCTTTTAACTCAGCAGTAAAACTTTTATCTCGGTAATACTTCATCACCTCGACACCTGCTTTTTTAGCACTGTCTAACGCGATATTTAGTAATTTTTCATCACTCATGAAAATTCCTTCTGCTCTATCTCTGCTTATTTTTTAAAATAGTCGACTGCCAGCATTAGGGCTGCAATACTACGTGCTTCTTTAAAGTCACTTTGCTGTAATAAATTTTTATAATCACTTATCGGCCATGGCACAACGTCTAATGGCTCAGGCTCATCACCTACCAAGGCTGCCGAGAATAAGTCTGTCGCGATAAAAACATCCATTTTGGCGTTAAAAAAAGCCGGTGCCATCATCATTTGAGAAATATGCTGTAGGTGATCACTGCCGTAAAAAATTTCTTCCTGCAACTCGCGGTTTGCTGCCTGCTCAGCCGTTTCTCCAGGATCAATTAACCCTTTGGGAAAACCCAGCTCATAACTATGAGTACCCGCGCAATATTCACGCACTAACAACAAGGTGTCTGGATCTAGCATAGGGACGACCATAACCGCACCACGACCAGAGCCAACCATACGCTCATACTGTCGTTGCTCACCATTACTAAACGTTAGATCTAGTTGCTCAATAGCAAACAAACGACTATTCGCCACTTGCTTTTGATCATTAATTGTCGGTAATTGCTTTTTCCCTGTCATAAGCTTGCGTATTTCATTCTACATAGCGTTATAATGACACGATAAACATTGCTTATGGAACCTCTAAATGCTCAATTGGTCAGAAATATCTACAGTTTTACTCGACATGGATGGAACAATTTTAGATTTACACTTTGATACGCATTTTTGGTTAGAGCACTTTCCTGCACGATATGCACAAAAACATGGCATTAGCATAGAAGCTGCAAAAGAAAAGCTTGTTGGCCATTATCAAGAGCTCACCGGTACCATAGAATGGTATTGTTTGGATTATTGGACTGAGTTTACCCAAATGCCCATCTCGCTGATCAAGCGTGAAGTGCAGCATTTAATTCAGTTACGTGACGATGCCCATGAGTTTTTAACCGCACTTAAACAAAGTGGCCGTGAAGTTATTTTAGTGACTAATGCTCACCCTGATGCCTTATCACTAAAAATTGAACGTACGCAATTAGACAGATACTTTGATGTACTCTACTCCACTCACGAGTTTGGCGTGGTAAAAGAGTCACAATTACTGTGGAAAAAGCTACAAGCGAAACAAGGTTTCAATTTAGACACCACTTTATTTGTTGATGATAGCTTACCGGTATTAAAGTCTGCTCAGCAATACGGTATCAAACACATTCTGGCCGTGGAAAATCCTGATAGCCAAAAACCTGCTAACATCATTGAAGATTTCAACTCCATTTCGGATTATCGTCAGTTAACGCAAGATATTCTCGCTAACCCAGTAAATTAATAGGCGTGGCGTGGTAATACTGCCTTTCAACTTGAATCACGAATGGCAAAGTTAAAAAGACAAACGATAACGCCCTTGGCTATCTTTATTCCCTAAAAATGGCAAGGCATCGTTAAGCGCTTTAGGAAATTTATCACCCGGCTGTAAGTAACCATTACCTGATATACGGCCACCTTGGCGAACATAAGCACTAAAGGTTAATCCAAGATCATTCTTTGGTGAAACGATTAACGCTAGTGCGCCACCTTCACAGCGGATATCAGCGCTAAAGCGACCTAATTTAATATTTTGCTCAAGCGCAACAACGCCAGCTTTTGACCAATTTACCTCACCTTTTGCTGCCGAACATTGGTTATTCTGCAAGTTTATACTTACTTCGCTCACCGTTAATTCAACGTCACCTTGCGCTGAAATCGGTAATGGCAACGTTAATTGTTGGGCAACTTCATTGGCTCTAACCAATATGGATAAATCTGTAATCGCCATATCTTCACGAGAAATAGCCAAAGCTAATTGCCCTTCAGGACCAGATAATAATGGGTCACCAAAGCTAACATCAAGCTTAGGGGTTAAGCTAAATAGCGACCAAAAGCTTAATTGTGCATTGACTTGTTCAATCGAGGTATTGCCAATGGTTAGCTTTTCGATATCCGTTTGCCATATGGTGCCGTTAACGCCTGATATCGCAATTTGCTTAGGCAAGGTTATTTGCTTTAACACAACAGTACTAGGCAAGGTTACGATTAAAAACACTAAGTAAGTTATTAAAAAAATTGCTGCGATAGCAAACTTCTTCTTCATTGATTTCTCTGCTTTATTTATTTTGTTTATATAATTAGCCGCGATTTTGTATGTGCTATAAATGCCAAAACGACTACTTTTCGCTTAAACGAGAGAGCTTTCTAGCAGCCCTAGAGCTCAGTTAAGAGCTAAAGCCTTTATTGTTTTGTTAATTGCAATCGACGAACTCGTACTTCACCCGACTTGTCACTGCTTGCTAAATCTATCGCCTGTACCTGCAGACCTTCATTATTCGCTAAATGCTCTAACCAAAACAACAACTCGGTAAAAGGGGCGGTATCAAGCCATACTTGCAAGCTTTCGCCTTGTGGTTGCATACGCGTAATAGTTAGCTGGTATTGATTTGCTGTTCTGTTAATAATACTGGATAAGCTACCCGATGTTTTTTTAATCTCACCATTAGGCTCAATACTTTGATAACGTGCAGTGTTCTCCTTCACCCAAGTTAATAAAGCCTGTCGATTAGCGAGTTTACTCTCTGTATTCGCTAAATTAACATTTAAGGGCTGCCACAATAAAGTGTAAAGTAGAAAGACAACAACAACAGAGCCCATCGCCATCACTAAACTCTGCTCACGACTAGCAAGTTGTTGCCACCACTGCTTAATTGATGATTGATTCATTATGAACGTCCCTTAGTGCTTTTTTGGCTTGATCGGTTATCAGCACTGCTAATACTATAAGAGCCTGATATTTTTTCACCTTGGTTACTTTGCGCACCTTGTTTCACCGTTAAGTCGGCGGCATTCAGGGCATTTTTAAAACGCTCAAAATGCTGGTAATCACTGGCAACAGCTTGTAGCCGTAACTCTTGGCGTTTACCGTCAAATTTCAATGATTCTGGCTTTAACTCTGGTACTTTCGCAAAGGCCGGCTGTACTTGCGCGAGCATGGCCAAGAAGCCTTCACTGTCACCTGCGCCTCCTAATTGGGCAATTTTTCTATTCAACTGAGATTTAATCGTTCCTACACGTACACGTTTTGCCTGAGGAAATACTTTTTTATAACGCTCAATTATTTCTGCTTCTATTTGTTCTTGCTGCGCTGTTAACTGCCAAAGCTGCGCGCTTTTATAGCCTACATTGAGTAATAGCGCACAAGCGGCTATACCCGCTGCCCATAACCAGTTTTTAAAGGCTTTTGAGTGCTGCTCACTTACTTTATAGTGTCCTTGTAGCAAATTAAATTTACTGTCATGACAATGCTGTGCCAACAAGGCTAAAGGTAGTTCCTCTTCGGCGCGCTCAATCGTTAATTGCTCGCTATGAGGAAGGGCTGAATATGCCTTAATAACAGGTTGCGTATCTTGCTCTTGATTACTGCCTGCTGTGGCAGTGCTTTCTTGAGGACTAAATAAATGTTGAACTGCAAATTGCCAGGCTTCTGCATCTAAAGAGAAACCTTGCCATCGTCCTTGACGCACTAGCACTTGTGTCTCTGCTGACGATTGACCTGTTGAATGTAATGCTATAACGCTCCATTGCTCAGACATCAACGGCATGGCTAAGACATCAACATACATGGTTTTTGTCTTAATATCAGCATCTGCTAACCACGACTGCCAACGCTGCATTTGGCTATGTTCAACAATAGCCACAAAACAATTATTACCGGCACTATCATCTTGGTGATCAGCATAAGCAAAAAACAGCTGTTCAACATCTTGCGCCAGTTCATCTTCAAGCATATAAGGTACTGCTGAGCGCATAGCACGTTGAGATTTAGTCGGCACGGCTAATTGTTTTAAGATAACATCACTGCCAGGTACAAAAATTTCAACCACACGTTGAGATGCCTTTTCTGTTAGCGTTGTTAACTGCTCTGCATTAGCCAACACACCACTAGCAATAATTTCTCGCTCTGTGGCACTAAAAACCAGCCAAGATATTTCATCTTCAGCTTGGCTGCCTAGGCGTATATATAAAGTTTCGGCCATTAATTGCGTCCTATGGTGCGACTGATCACATCAATATATTTATTATTGGTTATTTTCATTACTGAGTTAAAAGCAAAAAAACTGTTATTAAAGTTAGCACTGGCTTTTAGTGTAAAGTATTCACTATCAACTACAAACTGATCTTTTTTACTATCACTATTTTTGATCCTAGTAAACTCGGGTAAAGTGTATAAATCGTCTATCGTTTCAAACCCTTCTTCGCCACGAGCACTCAGTATTTGTTGCGCTTCATCTGGCGTTGAGTCTAAAAGTGCTTGCAGTAACTCAGGTTGTTCAGCATTTAAAGTATTAATGTTTATTTTATGCATATCACTAGCAGGAAGTATACACACATATGGCTTGATGGCTTCAATTACCGCAGGGGTAAAGTGTTCGATAATGCGCAATTCATTAATGCTAGCCAGATAATTATTTGCTGCTAGATAAGGAAACTCACGCGAGGCATAATCATCATCTTCTGCGCCCCCGGCACTACTGATACGATCGTCTTCATCTAACCAGTCCGTTAGCGCATCAGCCATAGACTCTGCTTCAAATTGTGAAATGCCTTCAATGTGTAAATTTATTAATAATGTTTCTAATGCCAACCTAGCTGGAACTTTATTGTTTCTGCCATTAGCATTGCCAGCATTGCTATTACTCCCTTTGCTGTTTTGTGAACCATCGCCGCTACTATTGTCATTGCCTGCATTGTTACTGCCACTTCCACTGCCAGAATTATTATTATTGTTACCCAAAGGTGCCCGTAATGCATTTAAATTAAGACAACTTTGTAAATCGGTAATTTCACCAGTGATCTGACCAAAATCAACGGGGTATGTCGTCTCACCTTGCGCCCAAATTTGCCCTAGATGGGTAACATCTTCATCTTCTTTAAACGCGGTAATTAACACTCTCTTGGTAAACGCTTCTGCCCCCATGGCATACCAGTAAGCCTGCTGGTTAAAACTAATATTAGTACTGCGCTGCATTTGCATTTGCAAACGACTAGTCATTTGAGTGGCTATTACCACACACATGGCGACGATGAGCATAACCGTAATTAATGCAACACCTTGCTGCTTTTTATGATGAATACGTGGCGTTATCATGCTGGTGCCTTAATCTTTTTTCGTCGCACTGTTGTCAACTCCCGGCACTAAAAACTGACGGCGTATGACCCCATAATCGATTGTCTCTATCTCAACAGCAATAGCGAGTGGTAAGTCATTTTCTACCCATTTTTCTTGCCATTTTTTCCCATCGTAATATTCAAAAACAATACTCGTGACATCAGAAATTAATGGACGTACTTTCGGCTCTTCACCAACGACAGCATCAACAAAGTTAAAATGAAGCCGTTGCAAGGTTTCCTCACTTAGCTGATAAGCAACCGCCTGCATATCACTGCGAGGTAATAATAACCCTGGATTTGTCCATCCATGTCTAACAAAGCCAATTGCTTGCTCACCATCAACAACATCTGTTGCCGTTTGCAAAAAACGCTCTGATGGTTTTTCACCATTAAGGCGCGCACTTCGTCGTGCTAATTGCGTAATATCTCGCTCAATAATTAAGAATGCTCGCTGTAATTCATTTTGACGTTTACTGCTAACTTGAGCCTTTTCATCTCCTTTGATAACAGAATCAAAGATAGTAAAACTTGATAAGCTGATCACCGAAAAAATAGCGATAGCAATTAACACCTCTAATAAAGTAAAGCCTTGGTTGTTCGAACTTTTAGCATAGGAAAATGG
This sequence comes from Colwellia sp., assembly GCA_026196955.1. GTDB lineage: Bacteria > Pseudomonadota > Gammaproteobacteria > Enterobacterales > Alteromonadaceae > Colwellia. Next base: position 20,706 of record JAPHTO010000060.1, read on the forward strand.
CTGAACTGTCATTATTGTTCAACCTTAGAGACATAGGTAGTTAAACTACTCAGCGGTAGCTTTTCATCTTCATCTAAACGCACTTCCACAACAATAGCGCGCATATCTTTATCTGTAGTTTTAATTACTTTTTGATGCCAAAACCACTGCCTTCCCGCCAGCTCAACATCACCTTTAGCATTATTTTTAGGTGGCCATTTTTGTTCTAAATTAGCCGCAACTAACTGATTAGAGGCCACCCAGTTAGCAAACATTTTATTTTCAAGATGCCCCATATTGCGAGCATTATTACTGGCAGCGCTTAGTAAAGCGAGACCAGCAATCGCAAAAACGGCCATGGCAAGCATCACTTCAATCAGGGTAAAACCACGCGTCAAAGAGGAATTACTCATCATCTAACACCGGGCCTTCAATCGTTAGCGGAGTAGCGTATATGCCTGTAACACGATAAGCTAAGTCAGATAAATCATCGTAGAGAGAAGCTTGCTCACTAAAATGAAAGGTCAAACTAAATGGGGTGATATCACCGCCCGATAAAATATACACTTGTGGAATGATTTTTTGCTCTTTTTTTGCTTCAATATCATCGAAAGACAAGTACTCATTAGACTGCTCGGTAAAAACCGAAGAATCAAACAACAATGGCTCGTCAATGGGTAGATCATCAAGCGCTAAAGTCAGCTCGACACCTTCGGGAAGCTCTTGTACTGATAGCCATGTTTGCTCGGGGATTTCACTCCACTTGACGCCATCATAACCAAAGAATTGATAAGTATTATCTTTAACGAATAAACCAAGCTCAACATTATTGAGCAAGCCATAATTAGCAGCGCTTTCAAAAATTCCGACAAAACGGAAGCTCACTTCTTTTAAAGTATCTTCAGGGCGCTTACCTGAAAAAGTAAACTGCACCATGGTCGCTATAATACCAATTAAGGCAATCACCACCATCACTTCAATGAGTGTGAAGCCTTTGGATTTTGCTGAGGGCCGATGGTGACTTTTCATGGACATTTTGCTCGATAGTATCAGTTTAAAGTATGGTTCTCCTTTAAGCTGTAGAGCTGAATTTAAAGAAAAAGGTACGGAGTTGACGGTAGTCAATGAGTACTTTTGCCGCCTAAATTACGCTTTACAGTAACAAGGTGAATTTTTACTACTGGTAGTCGCCTAAATTCCAATTACCAATATCATCTTCAGTACCTACTTCACCATCTGGCCCTGCGGTAAAGACATCCATTTTGCCATGCTCACCTGGGTTTAATAAATAATACTCACCACCCCAAGGATCTTTAGGTAAACGCTTAACGTAGCCATCTTCTTGAAAACGACGAGGTAAAGGCTCAACATCGGTTTCTTCAACTAGGGCTTCTAAGCCCTGATCTGTGGTAGGGTAATCATAATTATCTAATTTATACATATTTAACGAGTTTTCTAAGGCGGTGATGTCAGATACGGCTTTTTGCATATTGGCTCGTTCTTGACTTCCCATAAGATTTGGCACCACCATGCTAGCTAAAATACCTAGAATAACAATAACCACCATCACTTCTAACAGGGTAAAACCTTGAACTCTTTTACTGTTTAACTTCGCTTTATTCATTTTACTTTCCTAACTACTTATCTAAATTCATTAACACTTATTCGATTGTCTCTATTACAGAGCCAAATCTAGAAGGACGAATATCGGCGTTAACCACCAACCAGGGTATTTAACTGTAAAATCGGCTCTAAAATGGCAACCACTATAAATAATACGATCCCCGCCATTACCACCATTAATGCAGGCTCAAAAGCTTTTAATGAAATATTCACCAAGGCTTCAAACTCTCTATCTTGGTTGTCTGCCGCTCGACCTAGCATATGCTCAAGTTGACCACTTTTCTCACCGCTGGCGATCATGTGCAGCATCATAGGTGGAAACAGTTTTGTTTGCTCTAAGGACATGCGTAAACTCGACCCTTCTCTCACTTTGTCAGCTGCCGCTTTCACTTGTTGCTTAATAAACAGGTTATCAAGTACTTCACCTGATATCTTCATACTCTCTAGCAAGGGCACAGCACTGGCAGTTAAAATACTCAAGGTTCGAGCAAAGCGCGCCGTGTTTATCCCCTTAGCAACTTTTCCAATCCCCGGCAGCGCAATAACACGCTGATGATAAGCTAGTTGAAATGCCGGCTTTTTTATCAATTGAGAAAATAATAGCACTATGGCTGCAATTATCAGTACCAACACTAGACCATAGGCCTGCAAAAACTCACTACTCGCAATTAAGAATTGGGTAGTTGAGGGTAAATTTTCACCCATGTGTTCAAATTGACCGACAATTTGTGGGACAACTTTCGTTAATAGTATTGCGATTACGCCCACCGCAACGACCGTCATAATAATAGGGTATACCAAGGCTTGAATGAGCTGCGAGCGCATTTGTTCTCGTTGCTCTGTATAATCTGCTAATCGATTCAATACTTTATCTAAATGACCTGATTTTTCACCGGCAGCAACCATAGCACGATATAAACGATTAAAAACTTTCGGAAATTCAGCCATGCTCTCAGCTAAACCATAACCTTCAGTGACCTTGGTACGCACCCCCATGATCATGCTTTTAATACGATTTTTTTCGCCTTGCTCTGCCACTGCCATAAGTGACTCTTCAAGCGGTAAACCCGATTCAACCAGAGTGGCTAATTGGCGTGTGATCAAGGCTAATTCAGCAGCAGAGATTTTGCCCTGATTTCCTCTACTAGCAGCACGAATAGTACTTTTACCAGCCACTTTGCCTGAGCTAACTTTGTTACTCGCTAATGTGGCGACAACTTCTATAGGCATTAAACCTTGATCACGCAGCATGCTACGTACTTGTCTAGGTGTATCTCCTTCAATAACGCCTTTTTTGGTTTTTCCCCGACTGTCTACAGCCTGATAATCAAATGCAGCCATTAATCTTCTCGTGTGACCCGCAAGACTTCTTCAAGTGTTGTTTGTCCGGTCATAACTTTATCAAAACCATCACGGCGTATAGAGGCCGTATTTTGACGGATATATTTTTCAATCGCTTGTTCACCATGGCCGTTATGAATAATCTCTCTCACTTTATCATCAACCACTAACAGCTCATGAATCCCTGTACGGCCTTTATAGCCTTTAAAGTTACATTCTGAGCAGCCAACAGCGCGGTAAATCTTCTGCTTATTATCGCTAGGTAAACCTAACAAGGTACGCTCTTCTTCATCGGGCAGATGACTTTCTCGACAATGCGGACAAAGAGTACGCACTAAACGCTGTGCCAATACACCTAATAAACTAGACGATAATAAAAATGGCTCAACCCCCATATCTTCCATACGGGTAATTGCCCCAGCAGCAGTATTAGTATGTAAGGTTGATAACACTAAGTGACCGGTAAGACTAGCTTGTACGCCAATTTGTGCGGTTTCTAAATCACGAATTTCACCCACCATCACCACATCGGGATCTTGTCGTAAAATAGCCCGTAAACCACGAGCAAAGGTCATATCAACCTTGGTATTAACCTGTGTTTGCCCGATCCCTTCAATTGCGTATTCAATGGGATCTTCTACCGTGAGAATATTGCGCTCTTTGGCATCAATTTGCGTCAACCCTGCATACAAAGTAGTACTTTTACCCGAGCCCGTAGGGCCTGTAACTAGAATAATGCCGTGAGGCTTATCAATTAACTGACTAAAAGAGTGACGATTAACATCTGTCATTCCAAGGTCTTCAAGATCTAATCGAGCCGAATTTTTATCTAGCAAACGCAATACCACTCGTTCACCATGACCCGTTGGCATTGTCGATACACGCACATCAACCGCTCGCCCACCAATACGTAGTGAAATACGGCCATCTTGTGGAATGCGTTTTTCAGCAATATCGAGTTTTGCCATAACCTTAATACGTGAAACCAACAAAGAGGCTAGTTTACGATTTGGCTTTAATACTTCTCGCAAAACTCCATCGACACGAAAACGTATTTGCAACGCATTTTCAAAGGTTTCAATATGGATATCACTGGCGGTTTCTTTAATCGCTTCACTGAGCATGGCATTGATCAGCTTAATGATTGGCGCATCATCTTCGTTTTCAAGTAAATCTTCACTTTCAACCATTTCATCAGCAAGCGAATATAGATCCACTTCATTACCAATATCTTCCATCATTTGCTGTGCTTCAGATGAGTCACGTTGATACGCGTCAGTAAGAAGAAGTTCAAATGAAGTTGCATCCTGGACATCAAAACTAAAAGGCGCTTTAATAATTCGGCGCACTTCAATGATAGTGTCTAAGCTGATGTCTGCTAAACAATGCAAAACATAACCGTCTTCTTGCTGACTTAAAAGCACACTAAAACGCTTGGCAAAGGCAAAAGGTAAACGCCAAGCGGTTGAGCTAAGCGCTTGTTCATCTTCTATTAAAGCCTGCTTTTTGACTGGCGCTATTGATTGTTCGCTATCTTGTTCTGTGTTTAACTGATCAGCATCTAAATCAGCCATTAGTTGTTATTCTCGTCTAATAGTTCTTGTTTCGCTTTCGTATCTTTGTCTTCTGCTTTTGATTTTTGGTAATCATCAAAAGAGGGTGGCAGTGATAGATCATCATTCCATTCAGGTAAAATAGGTAAGACATCACTACTCATCAGTGACAAACCTTCTTCTTGCTTGCGTAGTTCATCAGCACGAATAAAGTTATATTTTTCCTTCGCCATGGTATTCATCACATTAGCATCGGTAATAATTGTGGGACGTAAAAATACCATTAAATTACGCTTACGGGTGCTATTAGAGGTTGATTTGAATAAGTGACCAATAATTGGAATATCACCTAGTAGCGGCACTTTTTGCACACTTTCTTGCACATCTTCATCAATCAAACCACCTAAAATAACGGTCGCACCATTTTCTACCATGACGGTAGTTTTAATTTCACGTTTATTGATAGAGATATCAACGCCTGTTGCACCACTCACCGAAGAAACTTCTTGTTCGATAGTTAGCTGTACACCAGTGCCTTCATTGATTTGCGGCGTGACTAATAATTTTATCCCTACCTCTTGTCTGTCTACCGTTTGGAAAGGGTTAGAGTTATTACTACCGGTTTGTGAGCCAGTGATAATAGGCACTTCTTGACCCACTAAGAAATAGGCTTCTTCATTATCTAGTGTTGTAATGCTCGGTGTTGCCAAAATATTAGAATTAGTATCAGAGCTAACCGCTTGCACAATAGCGCCCCAATCATTTTCCATAATACCAAACATGCCACCGCTAACGGTACCAAGCAATTGTGCCAATAGAGTATAATCACCTCGAGTATCTGGGTTTGTCGTTGTAACAGGGTTACCATTTGAATCGATAGTAGTTACTGAGTTCCCCTCTTCACCTTCAGCAGATATTGCTGCTGCAGCAACAGAAGAGATAGGCGCTGGACCGTTGGTAAATTGGGTAAAGCCACCCGCCTCACTGTACCATTGCACGCCAAGTTGTACGCCGTCGGTTTCAAAAACTTCAACAATAATAGCTTCGATATGCACTTGTGCACGCGGTACATCAAGTTGTCGAATCACTGACTCAAGTGAGCGGAGCATATCGGGTTGGCCAGTAATCACTAAGGTATTGGTTGATTCATGAGCTTCGATACTGGTATCAGTTTTTGACTTGCTTCGCGTTTTGGATGTTGTTGACTTTTCTTCTGAGGCAATGGTTTTACTGACGCCATCAAGTACTTTAACTAAATCATCTGCTTTCGCATATTTTAAGTAGTAAATTCGGGTATTACCGCTGGTTTCTAATTCACTATCAAGACGCTTAACTAAACGACTAACACGTTCGCGTGCTTGAATTTCACCGCTAACAATAACGCTATTTGAGCGATCATCCGCCACTATTTTTGGTATTAAAAAGGTAGGTTGTCCCGCTTTACCACCACTTGGTTTATTCATGGCTTCAATAATGCGGACTATTTCTCCAGCAGAAGCATATTGTAATTTAATAATTTCAACATCTTGGTCGCCGGCTCTATCAACACGCTCAATAATTTTGACTAAGCGGTTTACCGTTGCGGCTGTACCGGTAAGCATAATAACGTTAGCCGGATCATAGTTAGTCACATTGCCGCCGCCTGCTTGATCTGATAATTGACGTAGCAATGGCACTAACTCACGGACAGTAACATTTTTCACTTCCACAATTCGAGTCACCATTTCGTCGCCAAGTATAGTACTATTACTGCCAACGACAGGAATTGAAGAGGTTTTCGCGTCTTTATTGCGAATGATCTTAATAATGTTGTTATCCATTTCTACCGCAGCAAATCCGTAGACTTCCAACACATTTAAGAAAAATTGATAATATTGTTCTTCAGAGAGTAAATCATAGCTACGTACGTTCACTTTACCGCGTACGTTAGGGTCAACAATCATGGTCTTTTTCAAGTTTTTGCCAACAATATTGACAAACTCCGTCACTTCAGTGCCCTTAAAGTTAGGAGAGTATTGCGCAGCACTTGCTTGCCCAACAGCAAAAATACCACTAACAATAGCGGCGGTTGCTAGCGCCATGCCAGTTTGTTTGAGTTGCTTAAACAGGTGGAAAAAATGCTTTACCACTGAAACGTTTAAGGTGGTGCCCATGAAAAATTCCTTATTGCTTTTTATTTTATAATACTCAAGATTTTATAATGTTTAATATTAATTTTTTACACTGTCATTAATCAATACTAAAAAGTATTTCAACTAAATCATTATTGCGATTAACTAATAATGAAATATCACGTTCGGTTTTCAATGCTGACATTGCTTGTGCGGCCTCTACTGGTGTAAGTAAATCATAACCATTCATTTGCACAGCGACATCGCCTGCTTTTAGCCCTGATAATTTGAAAAACTCAGGATTCTTACCCGGAGATAAGCGATACCCCACTATTGCACCGTTTTCACGCGCGGGTGAAATACGCAAATAATCGGTGATCTTACCCGGGTTTTCACTAAGATCAGCTCTTAATTTAACAGCGCTTTTGCTCAACTCTTTATTTAAACGTTGGTCAACAATATTTTGTTGTTTGGGGCCAATATCAGACATCTTATTTTTACGCTGAGGGGGCTTATTTTCTACTTCAGTAGCAACAATCCCCTTAGCTGGTTGGTTATAATCTGCCCCATCCAACATTAATGTCTCTAACCGACCTGACTGTTTGATAATTACTCGGTCAATTAATACCTGCTCAAGGCTTGCGCGAGTACCTATGATGATATCACCAATACCATAAGTCTCTTGCTTACCCTTGTGTTCAATAATAGCCGCCGCCGTTTCACTACTATCGCTAGCAACCGCCGCAGATAAAGTTAATTGCAAACGTGTTTGCGGCGCATTTTGCACTTGCTCAACAACTTCTTCTACTTGGCTATTATATTGGCCAAATAAATTAAGCGCTTGCAGTGCTGATAAATTATAATTACTTGCTGTTTGTTTTTTATAAATTTTACTATGAATAGTCGTGCTATTTATTGCTTGCTCTTGCGGCACAAACAGCCAAGTTATTTTCGCCGCTAAAAAAGCAATATAGATGAGTAACAATAAGCTAATCGCCTGTGCTATTTTTTGTTGCGGTAGTTTTGCCAGCACGGTGGAAAATGATGTCAAATTATTGGTTAAAGCCATTTAGTTTTCAGCTATTTTATTTTAGTTATTTAAGTCTACTATAGTTAGCAGCTAGTAATTGTGCAAAGTCATATAAAGGGTTAATAATCTGTTAACTCAACAGTGCAAGTTATCGATAATACTTGACCCTAAGCTTAGCAACAAGCAATGAACTGAATTTTTATCTATTATTTATAAAACAGCAGGTAGTTATTTGTATATTGTGTTATTTTTTAACGCTATTTACTTATCTCACTTTAGCAATCAACTTTCGAAAAAGTCACTCTACTATGGCCACTGAAAACAAAAAAAGTTCAACCAATTTAACCTCAACCCGTTTAGATAAGTGGCTGTGGGCAGCACGCTTTTATAAAACCCGCGCTATTGCCAAACAAATGATTGACGGTGGTAAAGTGTTTTATAATGGCCAACGCTCCAAATCCGGCAAAGCGGTTGTCATTGGCGATATGATAAAAATCAGGCAAGGGTTTGATGAGAAAGAAGTTGAAGTGATCGCGCTAGCCGATAGACGCCGTGATGCAACTTTTGCTCAGACACTTTATCTGGAAACGGATAAAAGCATTAAAATAAGAGCAAAGAATAGCCTAGCCCGAAAACAAGGGATTTTATTAAGCCCAGCTTCTGATACCAAACCCGATAAAAAACAACGAAGAAAACTGCGAGAATTTAAAGAGCGCATTTAATATCAAACACGGCAGACTTATCTTCAATGCTCCATAATTTTATTTGTTAAAGCGGCTACCTGTGAAGCTTGCACATTATCGACAATGGTTGCAAGTTTGCCCAAGCCACCTTTTACATAGCCTGAGACCTGATAGCGATGAGTAATTTTTGTCTTCCCCTTACCTACACTATCAAACTTCCAGCTCATACCACCATTAACTCCCATCATTTGTAAAGGGCCCAAACCACCAATCATTCTTATTTCAATACCCGGGACAACATATGACACTGTCATATGAAGGGCTTGGCTCTCACCATCTGTTTCACAAAAACACCCACCTGCTTTAGCATCAATACTCAAATAGGCTGAATTTCCAAACCAAGTATGATCATCCTGCCACCATTCTCCTACCCTCAAGAATTGCTGGTAAGCAGTGTTATTGTCTGCATCGACGGTTTTTTCAATTTGAATAATAAAGCCATTATCACCACTACTCACAACTTCAGCAGCAAGCTCAAATGACAAAAAAGTTAAAAAAAATAAAAACTGTTTCATTTTAGAATCCTACTAGATAAAAATTGCCGCTCTTTAGTGTAACAACTATAATAGTCCTTTAATATTTTTAGGTATAGCCATGATATTGGCCAAATACAGGATACAACTTTATGCCACAAGCAGACATGACTAACACCGATGAATTAAATCGCTATTTATTTGATAACATGCACGCCCGTGGTGAGCTAGTGCAACTAAGTAACAGCTACCAAGCCATTATTAACAACCATAACTACCCATTAGGGGTGCGTTTATTGTTAGGGGAACTATTAGCAGCGACTTGTTTATTAACAGCGACGTTAAAATTTGAAGGTGAGATCACTGTGCAACTGCAAGGTGATGGGCCTGTCAGCTATATGTCAGTTAATGGTAACAACAATCAGCAAATGCGCGGAATTGCCAGACTAGCTGTTGCCGATATGTCAAATGAAGTAACAACCTTGCATGACTTAATTGGCAAAGGCACCATGGTGATCACCATCAGACCTACTCAAGGTGAAGCTTACCAAGGCGTAGTTGCTTTAGAACATGCAACATTAGCAGACTGTTTAGCGCACTACTTTGAAGTCTCAGAGCAAATTCCGACTAAAATTTGGTTATTTATTGATGATGACAAACAGCAGGCAGCTGGCAGCTTAGTACAGTTATTACCTGATGGTGATGGCAGTAGTGAAAATAAAGACAAGCAGGAAAGTGATTTTGAACACTTAACACAGTTAACCAACACCATTAAAGCCGATGAAATTTTCACGCTTGAAGCACAAGCATTATTATACCGTTTATATCATCAAGAGAAAGTAAGCTTGTTCGAGCCACAAGCGATCAGTTATCAATGTGGCTGTTCAAGTGATAAATGTTTAGCTGCTATTTCACAAATTAAACCGGATGAGATTAGCGCCATTTTGACTGAGCACGGAAAAATCTCCATGACTTGTGAGTATTGTCTTACTTGTTATGACTTTTTTGCTGATGATTTAAAAAGTTTCACTTCGAAACAAACTCATTAGTTACTAACTTTCAGTTTGTTCATAAAAACTTAACTTAGCACTCTTTTGGATATTTATTACTTAAAAGAGTGCCAAACCAACACCTCCTCGCAGCCCCTACCCTTATTATTGTTGTAAAATTACACTCAAGAAATATCAGACTATTTTAAATATTTATGTCGCTTATACTGAAAACTTTCAACTTAGGTTATTTTTTACTTTCGTTTTGTGCGTTATTCCCCTAAAATGACGCCGTGAAAACTTTTAAACCCTATTTCAACTTAAGCTCAACCTAAACTAAACTTAAAATTCGTCATACCTTAGGAGTGAATTTGCTATGACCGCCCAAGAAAACTCAATTGATTTGTCACAATATGGCATTAACGATGTATCTGAAATTGTTTACAACCCATCATATGAGTTACTTTTTAGTGAAGAAACTAAAGCAGGTCTCGAAGGCTTTGATAAAGGCGTAGTCACGGAGCTTGGCGCAGTCAATGTTGATACAGGTATTTTTACTGGCCGTTCACCTAAAGATAAATACATAGTTCGTGATGACGTTACCCGCGATACAGTTTGGTGGTCAGATCAAGGTAAAAACGACAATAAGCCAATGAGCACTGAAACTTGGGGTGAACTTAAGAGCTTAGTGACTACTCAGCTTTCAGGAAAACGCTTGTTTGTTGTTGATACTTTTTGTGGCGCAAATGATGATACACGTTTAAAAGTTCGCTTTATCACTGAAGTCGCATGGCAAGCGCACTTTGTTAAAAACATGTTCATTCGCCCAAGTGATGAAGAATTAAAAACTTACCAGCCTGATTTCGTGGTTATGAATGGCGCTAAAACCACTAACCCTAACTGGAAAGAGCAAGGCTTAAATTCAGAAAATTTTGTTGCTTTTAACCTTACTGAAAAAATTCAATTAATTGGTGGAACTTGGTACGGCGGCGAAATGAAAAAAGGTATGTTCTCAATGATGAACTACCTATTACCACTTAAAGGCATAGCGTCAATGCACTGTAGTGCAAACGTAGGCAAAGAAGGCGACGTTGCTGTGTTCTTTGGTTTATCTGGCACAGGTAAAACTACACTTTCTACTGATCCTAAGCGCCAATTAATTGGTGATGACGAACACGGTTGGGATGACAACGGTGTATTTAACTTTGAAGGTGGCTGTTATGCTAAAACCATCAAGTTAAGCAAAGAAAATGAACCTGATATTTATAATGCTATTCGTCGTGATGCGTTACTAGAGAACGTAACAGTCAGCGATGATGGAACCATTGATTTTGATGATAACTCACGTACAGAAAACACGCGTGTTTCTTACCCAATTCATCATATTGATAACATTGTTAAACCCGTTTCTCGTGCTGGTCATGCGAAAAAAGTTATTTTCTTAACCGCAGATGCTTTTGGTGTTTTACCACCGGTTGCGAAATTAACACCTGAGCAAACAGAATATTACTTCTTATCTGGCTTTACCGCTAAATTAGCAGGAACTGAGCGTGGCATTACCGAGCCTACACCTACTTTCTCAAGTTGTTTTGGTGCGGCTTTCTTAAGCTTACACCCAACACAATATGCAGAAGTTTTGCGTAAGCGCATGACAGATGCTGGTGCAGAAGCCTACTTAGTCAATACTGGTTGGAATGGTACTGGTAAACGTATTTCTATCAAAGCGACTCGCGCTATTATTGATGCGATTTTAGATGGTTCAATCGATCACGCTGAAACAACCGTTGTACCTATGTTTAATCTTGCAGTACCAAATGCGATTGACGGCGTTGAAGATAATATTCTAGACCCAAGAAATACTTATCAAGATGCAAGCGAATGGCATGAAAAAGCTGTTGATTTAGCTAACCGTTTTGTCAATAACTTTGATAAATTCACTGATACCGATAACGGTAAAGCGTTAGTTGCTGCTGGCCCACAGCTATAAAAACAGGATGTAAAATAAAAGCCCGCTACACTAGCGGGCTTTTTTTTGCCTAAAACTGAATTGTTTTTTCAACAAGAACATAACAACTCGACACGATAAAATAGCGGATGGCATCAAATTACCTTTGAATGAGTACATTTTGTCGAGTTAAGCTAAAATGTTAACGGTAAAGACACTTTTGCTTGCAAACCGCCGCTAGCTTTATTCGATAGTTTGACCTTGCCGCCATGCGTATCAACAATACGTTTAATAATGGCCAAACCTAAACCACTGCCCTCAGTTCCGCGTGCCGTATCTCCTTGAGTAAAGGGTTGAAATAAACGATCAATATCAGCCTCAGGAATACCTTCTCCTTGATCGCTAACAATGAAATATACGCAGCTGTTTTTCTTATCATGACCGGTGATCACCTCTATATCACTTTGTGTATAGCGGATAGCATTTTGAATTAAATTTGCTAAGGCACGTTTTACAGCCACGTGGCGAAGCGGGATCTTAGGACAATCATGTGCAATAAAATGGATATTCCTGTCATTGGGAGTTTCGGCATTGATAACTTCTTCAACCAAAAGATTTAAGTCGCCTAGCTCAGCTTTATCTTTAGAATCGTGACGAATATAGTCAATAAACTGATCGATAATATTATTCATATCATCAATGTCGTTTTCAATGCCTTCTTTAAGAAAATCATCAAGCTCCGACATCATCTCGCTAGCTAATCGAATGCGAGTTAATGGCGTACGTAAATCGTGGGAAATACCCGCCATCAGCAGGTTTCTGTCGTCTTCTAATTGTTTTATGCCTTTAGACATATGATTAAAGGCTTGCGTTACCGCCATAATCTCTGACGTGCCATGCTCAGTGAGTGGCTCAGGGAAATCGCCTCGCCCAACATCTTCTGCCGCTCGTTGTAATGATTTTAAAGGTCGATTTAATTGCCTTACAAAGAGCCAACCACCCGCAACACTGAGTACACCAATAATGCCGAGGAAGAAAATAAGCGGTGAAAAGTTAGCTTCTTCTAAGCCCAATAAGGGAATTTTCACCCATAAATTAGGTGCTTGGGGTGGGCGGATCCAAAAAAGGTATTCATCTCCTTGTGATATTCTCACTTCTGCAGGGCCGCCAAGTAATTCAGACATTTGCTCTGAGCGATAAGGATAATATCCCGCAGAAGCTAAGCCCAATTTCAGCGCATCGCTTTCACGGTAAACACCAATTCCTGTTTCTCGATGAAAGGCTTCAGCCATTTTTGGGCTTAAACGGGCATCTTTAATATCAATAAAAACGACACGAATCTGCTTAGCCAGCAACTGATTAATTTGTTGCTGGTTTGGCTCAATAACATACAGTGCGAAGGATATGTATGAGACAACCTGATTTACAAAGAGTAAAAAACCAATAAGTAATACAGTTTGCCCAAAGGCACTACGAGGCAATACTTTCATCGAACCTTACTTAGCGCTGTTCGCAATAAGCTAATCAATTAAACGCTCGCGCCATCAGGTACAAAAACGTAGCCTAAACCCCAAACCGTTTGTAAATAGCGAGGTTTAGCAGGATCTTTTTCCAACATACGACGCAAGCGCGATACTTGCACATCAATACTACGCTCAAGTGCTGAGTAATCACGTCCACGCGCTAAGTTCATTAACTTATCACGGGACAATGGCTCTCTAGGGTGTGTAACTAAGGCCTTCAATACCGCAAATTCACCACTGGTTAATGGCATGCTAATATCCCCTTTAACCATTTCACGGGTCGCTAAATTAAGTTGGTATTCACCAAAAGTGATATTGTTCTCTTCTAATGATGGCGCCCCAGGTGCTTCTTGTACTCGGCGGCGCAATACCGCTTTAATCCGTGCTAACAACTCTCTCGGATTAAAAGGCTTAGGCATATAATCATCAGCACCAATCTCTAAACCAATAATGCGATCAACTTCATCACCTTTTGCCGTTAACATAACAATGGGCATGTTATTATTTTGTTGACGCAAGCGACGGCAAATTGACAGGCCATCTTCACCGGGTAGCATTAAATCTAGCACCAGTAAGTGGAAGTTTTCCCGCTCTAATAATCTATCCATTTGTTCTGAATTTGCAGCACTTCTCACGGCAAACCCTTGTTCTACGAGGTAACGCTCTAATAAGGAGCGTAAACGCATATCATCATCTACCACTAAAATTTTTTGAGTTTCTTGGGTCATATTATTCTCTCAAGATTGCTAAGACGTTCATTTAATATGAAAAATACTATAAGCGATATCGCGACATATTAAAAAGAGCGTTTCGTAAATGTTTCAGGCCTTTTGTTACAATTTATGAATATAGTTGAAAACTTTAATTAATTGTATTTATTGTAGATAATGAATTGCTTGCTCAGTAACGCATTGAGTAAAACTCTTTTTACGTTCACTGCGCGATAGCGCCAAAATAGCTTTCTCAACTAAGGCCATTTTTTGCTTTCGTTCAACCTCAGGCAAATGTGCTAATTGCTCATGAAAGCAACCTAATAAACCAAAATTTAAAGCCACATCCGATTGCATACTATCTTCTCCTAAGCAAGCAATCAGCTTTTCTGCCAAACGATCTTTATCCATTTTTAACACCAGCTCATTGAGCTTATAGGTAACAGGCTCAACTTTTCTTGCCTTATTACAGGAATACAGCATATCTGCCACCGCAACAATTGGAATAAGTTTTTGATGTTGTTCACTAAATTTTTCTTTGAGCCAAGCATTATGCTCTTTAATTGCTTGCTCTTGTGTTGAATTACTTGAAAATGCCCAGACAGGCATTGGCTTGACTAACAGTGAAAAAAATAAAAAGAAGAGTATAAATGATGTTTTCATTACATATAGTTAGCTTGCTTGAGAGAGTAAGTTAAGTATACCGCTTCTATTTTAAGATGCTAGTTTAGCGCTAGCTCATATGACTTTACTTTTAACATAAAACCCTACTAAGTAGAAACAGCATTAATACCAACCGCCTAAGTAATATTTTTATGCATTATCATGATTTTTATCGTATATTCGTTAGTGTGATTTCAGCTTGTAGTGACTGCACAAGTAGAATTTTTGCCAAAAGAATTAAATGGGGCTCTAATAGCGCGAAACACGCAAGCCTTACAGCACATTTAAAATACTATGAATAAATCAGGAAGACATTATGAACCCAGAAGAAATCGTTAATCAGATGACGCAAATGACATTACTCTATGGTCCTAAATTGCTTGGAGCAATCGTTGTATGGGTCATTGGTGGATGGATAATAGGAGCCATCGGTCGTGGTGTAGAAAAAGCGTTAAACAAAAGTAAGACAGATCCATCACTAATGCCTTTCCTTATGGGAATTGTGAACGGCCTTTTAAGGATAATGTTAGTTATTACCGTGCTTGGTATGTTAGGCATCGAAATGACCTCCTTTATTGCTATTCTTGGTGCTGCCGGTTTAGCTGTGGGTATGGCGCTTTCGGGTACCTTACAGAATTTTGCTGGTGGTGTGATGATTCTCATCTTCAAACCATTCAAAGTGGGTGATGTTATTGAAGCACAAGGCTATACAGGCTCTGTTGCTCAGATACAAATTTTCAATACCATTATGAAAACCCCTGATAATAAAACTATCATCATTCCTAACGGTGGTTTGTCAACATCGTCCATGGTGAATTACTCCACTGAAGCAACCAGACGTGTTGATTGGACTGTGGGCATTGCTTATGGTGACGATGCAGACAAAGCGCGCGAAGTGATCAAACGTTTATGTGATGAAGACTCGCGTATTTTAAAAGATCCAGAGTTATTTATTGCCGTTTCAGCCTTAGCAGACAGCTCGGTTAATTTTGCCGTTAGAGCATGGGTGAATGCACCTGACTATTGGGGCGTATACTTTGAATTGAATGAGAAAATATATAAAACCTTTGAAAGTGAAGGATTAAATATTCCTTACCCACAAATGGATATTCATTTACATAAAGACGCTTAGCAACGAGCAAAACCGGTAAGCAGAAAGTAATCGGTATAAACTGAAAAGAGCAGACCAAATTAACTTGGCCTGCTCTTTTTCATTATCAAAGGCCTGTATATAAAAAGTTGCTTAACCTAGCGCTTTGCTCTGGCATAGCGTATCCAAATATAAATGCCACTTAATGAAAGCAGTATTAATAAAATAGCCACTGCGTCCATAAATAACACACCAAACAACCCTAATATACGACCGCTATGAGCATCTAAAACAATACGCTCTAACGTTAGAAACTGCGAACGATAGGCTAATACGGCATGTGCTATTGTCTTTTCTGGCGCCTGAGTAGGCATTATCCAAGTTGGTTCAACAATAAAATTAACATCTTGCCACTCAAAAAAATCATGATTAGTTTGATAATAACCTGAAGGTGTACTGACAATAATACTGTGCTTGTCAACGCTTACTGCACGGATATTTTGCGGTACTCCAAGCGCCTCGCCTAATTGATCAATTAAGTCGCCTTCTTGATTGAATAAGTAAATGTTATCATCACTTACCGCCAAAATAGTCTTAGCAGGTGAATTGGGAGATAATGAAATAAACGTCGCAGCAACAATATGGCTAACGCCTTCTAATAACAATTTATCATTAAACCAAAGTAAGTTATTAGTTACCTGAAGAGCATTTTGCTGATAAAAGCGCACGTCACTTGGCGGTGAAATACCATAATGATCTAATAACAACGTATTTTTAATTGGCTTGTGAGCAAGCGATAGCATGTCGGTATGATTTAGAGCAATACCAGAAAGCGATAAAAAAATCAGAAAAAAAGCAGCAATAATACCCAGCTTTCGATGCCATTCTCGCAAGTGGCGAATGAGACGATTATGCAGTGATTTTGATGATGGTTTCATAGCTTATTTAAAGGATTACATAGCGCGTTTGCATTAGATTGCGCCTATTCTGCCGCAAGCATCACTTATAAGCTAGAAATTTTAATGACCGTTTAATGCTTTATTATTTAACCACAAAGCAAGGCGGGCAATTTTAGTGGTTGCTCTAACTGAAAGCGTAGCGCCGGTGATGCCGTCTATATCTTGTGTTAAGCGTTTTTCGCTATCCAGGCTCGCATTGATAAATTGTTTCGCATAGAAGTCGTGTCGAACTTCATCACCACGGCTCTCTCTAAAAGTCAGCACTTTAAGTTTGCTAATGTGCTGTTTACCTTGATGCACACTAATGTGGACACCGATAGTAATAGGTTTTTCTTTTCCAACCTCATCCAAAATCCAAACACTGTCATTACCCTGTTGCCAGTACCGAATTCGCATGCGATTGAATTTATGACTAAGAATCTCTGCAATGACGGCTTTATCTTCTTTAGTGAGCCAAAGCATTTTAACAGCCGAGTTCTCGCCTAAACTGGCACTGATAAACGCTTTTGGTGTTTGATAAACACCTTTAGCCGCAAGGCATTCAAAGCTGAATAACCAAAGCGAAATAAACAATACTAAAGAGGTAAATATTTTCATCATTTATCAACACTCATTAACAGAAAAAGTGAATAGTACTTTTGCACTATCCACTCGCTTTTTAATCTATATTGCTTGAAGTAATAGCAATATTAGAACTGATAGCCAAAGCCTAAGTTAAAGCCTTTAGAATCTTTAGCACCACCAAGATCTTCATAGTCAGCCTTTAAAACTACATTTTCATGAATGTAGTAGTTAACACCAACACTCGTTGATTCAACAGCAGTTGAGTCACTATTACCGGCATTGTTGTCATATTCAGCATAACGCGCAAAAACACCTACTTTTTCATTAAAGGCATAAGAAGGTTCAATGTACCAACCTGTTTGCTCATCACGGCCTAACGCTTTTGCTTCATCACCATTAATATCCCAACGAGCATATAATGCACGTACAGTGAAATCGCTTACTTGATAGATAGCATGTGCTTCAAGTAATGTTGCATCAGCGGTATCAATAGGTGCATCAAAGTTATTACCACCTTGAGTAATATCTGTTTGATATTGAACAGTAGCAGCAAGCTCTAAACCAGTAACCGCTGTGTATTTAACACGCGCTGTATAAGCTAAGTTTTCAGCTGATGCTTTCGCGACTTTTTGACGGCCATTACGAATTTTAAAATCATCACCAACTTCTAAGCCACTGGTTGCTGCACCATCGATGCTTAACCCTGCTGACGGTTTGAAGTTAAAAGCAACACCGGCTTCCCACCAAGTTGCTGGAATAATATTTTTTTCCACGCCGTTACGCTCAACACCGTAAAATGTTGGTGGCTCATGAGTTTCATTAATAATACCAACCGGAATTAAGAATAAACCAACCTTTGAGCTCACTTCTTGATTGATATCAACTTCAACATAAGCTTGCTCAAGTTCAACCTCACCAGATTTGCCTTCACCTGCAATTGAGTGCTCTAGTTCAAACTCAGAGAAAAAACGTACACTGTCACTAAATTCATGGCCGAAAAATAATACAAAACGGTGAAAATCAATTTTCGCATCGCTATCATCATAGTTGTTATAGTGTAGCTCACCATAGCCACCAATGGTTGTATTAGCAAAAACACTTTCTTCCGCTTTTACTTCAACTTGATCAGCCGTTGCATTCAATTTTTGATCAGTTTCATCTAAACGTTTTTCTAAAGACTGTAGAACTTTTTGTTGTTCCGCAATGATTTGACGTAATTTATCCGTTTCTTCGTTTGCGATAGCCGCGTTGCTGGCAAAAAGACCAATTAAAGCCGAAGCAATTAATGTTTTCTTCATCATGTGAGTAATTCCAATAGTATGTAATGTTATTTTAGTGCTAACAGTGTTAGCGGAAATCGGTTATTGGAAGGCTTTATAATAGTAAAAAATGGAGAGCACCTTCTCAAAAGTGGCGCTATTAAACCATATAGACAAATGAGAATCAATATCATTTGCATTATTTATTACACAAAATGAACTTTATTTGATTTAGGTCATGTTGTGATTCTTTAATTTGAGGTTAGTGAGGGAAATTGGCAGCATAATCATCATGAAAGACATGACACATACCATAGTCAATTCAGTACAACACAAGATCTTGACTTTTATTTAGTCAAAATACTTCTCGCACCTTTAATAAATTCTTCTTTATCCACATTCATAGGCTCTGGTACAAGAATGCCTTTTTGAACGGCTGGGCGTTGCGCTATTTGTTCAACCCAACGGGCTAGATTAGGAAAATCGTCTAAACTGACACCAGACCAATCATGCGTATGTACCCAACACCAATTAGCCATGTCTGCGATAGAATATGCTGCTGTTAAATATTCACTGTCTTTAAGTTGTGCGTCTAGCACTGAAAAAAGCCTTTTGACTTCATTTTGATAGCGATCAATGACTGGCTGAATTTTCTCAGGGAAGTAGCGATAAAACACATTGGCTTGCCCCATCATTGGGCCTATTCCGCCCATTTGAAACATTAACCATTGCATTACTTGTGAGCGTTCCTTACTGGTTTGGGGCAAAAACAAGCCTGATTTTTCTGCCAAATAAATCATAATGGCGCCTGTTTCAAATACAGAAAAGTCATCATTACTTCGATCAACAATCGCAGGAATACGACCATTAGGACATAAGGTTAAAAACGCTGCTGATTTTTGCTCGCCTTTCATTAAATCAATGGCATGAACTTGATAGTCCATAGCCATTTCCTCTAACGCTACCGAGGCTTTCCACCCGTTAGGTGTCGCTGCTGTGTAGAGATCAATCATCTTAGGCACTGTAACTTGGGCGGGCTGAGACTCTTTCATACCAAGCCAATAAATGGCTATGCTCATCACTGGGGCGTATTTGAACAACACGCGCAAAGTCTATGGCGCAAAGTAAAACAATATCTGCGATGCTAAAGTAATCACCGACAAGGTAAGTCGACTCTTTCAAATGCTCATTCAGCTCATCAAAGTAAGCGATGGCATTTTTCCCTGACTCTTTACCCCACTCTTCCACAGGCGTCATGCGATCTTTAAAATAACCTGTGGTGTGTTGAAAGCACATACCAATAGGTAGCATAAAATGAAATTCAATACGGCGGTGCCACATTTCAACTTGCGCTTTTTCTAAAGGCGTTCGACCCATAAGCGGATTTTCAGGATGTAACTCTTCAAAATAACGACAAATAGCAAGCGTTTCACCAAGGCAGGTGCCATCATCTAATTCCAAAAAGGGAATTTTAGTGGTTGGATTTTTAGCGCGCATTGCAGGTGATAAATTCTCACCCGCAGCAATATCCACTTCAACATAGTCCATCTCAATGCCTTTTTCAGCAAGAAAAACACGTACACGCCGAGGATTAGGGGCTTTGTGGGTTTGGTAAATTTTCATTTAAGCTATCCTATGTTGTTATGTTATTAATCACCTTATCAGCATTTTTAAGCGGCATAAATAAGTTTAAAATCTCTAGCTTCTATAAAAAGGCGAAAGATCAACAGCCCCTAAGCTTTTATTTACCTAATTGACTATCTAGCCAACCAACAATATAACGCCCTAATTGTTTATCTTTATCAAGCAATGGATAACCATGGTCGCCACCCTTGTAGGCGATAAATTTACTCTGTTCATTTGTGGTGGTTTTAAACAACTTTTTCGCACTTTCATAAGTGCCTGTATCTTCCTCTGCAGCAATAATCAAGGTGGGCTTATCGGCCATTATTTTCTTATAACGTGCTATATTTTCATCACGCTGACCGGAAGAAAAAAAGCCAATAACCTTGATAGGGTTATTCTCTGCTAATGTAATGGCTTGCGAGCCACCACAACTAGCACCAACCACACCGACAATACCTTTATCAGAGATTTTGCTCAGTAAGTGTTTATAAGCCAGTTGCACATCACTAGGCCAATGAACAGACATTGCACGCCACGCTTTGCGGCGCTCATCTTGAGGTAACGCTTGAATTTTCTCGATATTGAATTCATCATTGGTGCTTTCACCAAAACCGCGAAAATCTAAACTTAACGCATGTATACCTTGCGCTGACAATTGCTGACCGATCTCGTTATACATACTGCGGTTATAATTACATTGATGTAATAGTAATACCCCTCTATCACTTGTGATATTACTTTGATAATAGCTAGCTTTTAAGTCGAAGCCATCGTCTGCTTTAAGTAATAAATCATTCGCCTTACTGGTTAATGTGAATGTAATTAATGTTGCCGATAATAATGTCAAAAATAGTTTCATCTGTATTCCCTTCAGGTTAATTGCCTATCATCAAAGCTATCTAATTGTTAGTGACATTAAAACTATAACGCGCTGAATGGTTGGTAAATCAGGTTTAATGACCACTCTTTTTACGTATTTTCATTCAAGGTTTTAGAGATGAATAGAAGTTAACTTGGAAAGCATACCAGCTATGATTATATTAAGTTAAAATGGCTAAAGGAACTTGAACCCTCGACAACCAGAATCACAATTCAACTCATAGCCTTTTAAAATTATTACTTTTAGTGGTTTATCACGGTTATTATTGCAAAGAATAAGAACAGAAATAGAGGCTATGGTGTACATCAGCCAACCAACAAAAAAAATACTAATGTGGTTAAGTTCTTATTTTTATAACGTGTTTACTGCTTTTTGTTACCAATGATCTCCTTGAGAGTATGGATAAAAGTGTTTATCTCTTTCTCATCGTTATAATAATGTACTGAAGCACGTACTAAATCTGGAAGTTGTCGCTTAGTAGCATCAATTAACGTGCTTGACGGGCAGCTAGAGCTTACATTTATGTTTTTGCCATGAAGCTGTTCAACTATGCTAGGTGCTGTAAAACCATCAACAGTAAACGTGACTATTCCACATTTATTCTTCCCTATGTCTTGAACGGTGACACAGGGAATTGCAGATAACATTGTACGTAACTTTTCAGCCAATAAAACTACAGCACTTTCAATATTTTCAATACCTATATTGAGAGCATAATCCACAGCAGAGCCGAGACCAAGTTTAGCACTATAATTATTCTCCCAGTTTTCAAATCGGCGAGCATCATTTCTCAACTCATAGCTGGAGGGGCTAGTCCAAATTGCAGACATTAAATCAATCATTGGAGGATGCAGCTTTTTAATTACGCTTTTGCGTACAAACAGAAAACCAACTCCTCTCGGCCCCCGTAGATATTTTCGACTTGTTGCCGATAGTACATCACACTGAATACTTTCAACATCTAAAGGAATTTGTCCAGCTGACTGGCAGGCGTCTACAATATAGAAAATGTTCTGGCGTTTGGTAATGGCGCCTATTTCTTCCACTGGATTGATCAATCCTCCATTGGTGGGTACATGTGTCACTGAAACCAATTTTACCTGTTCATCAATCATTCCCTCTAGCGATGAAATACAAATTTCTCCTTCAGTATTTGAAGGTATAACCTCTATGATGACCCCTTTTTGCTTTGCAACTTGAAGGTAAGCCAAATAATTGGATGCATATTCAGCTTCACAAGTGAGAATGCGATCCCCTTTTTTAAAGGGAATAGAATAGAAAGCCATCATCCATCCGACAGTTGCATTTTCAACAATAGCGATTTCATCACGATGACAATTAATTAAGCGCGAGATTGAATCATATACAGCTTCTATTTGATCTGACATACAATTTGCTGCTTCATATCCCCCAATTGATGCTTCCAATGTTAAATGGTTGAGTTGAGTTTCAAATACGCAATTAGGCATTAATGAAGAACCAGCATTGTTCAAGTGAATTACATTTTTCTTTCCTTGTGTATCATTAAAAACCGCTTCTTTATCGATTGGCATATTCTTATCTCTTGTGTTGACTATATAAGTTATTTCACAGGAATATAAAGCCATTTACAAACGATTTTTCTTTTAATAGACTTTACAAAATGTAAAGTAAGCTTGGGAAACTATAAGATGAAATTGCCGCCACTAACAGCCCTCACCTATTTCAATGCGGCTGCATTACAGTTAAGTTTCAAGGCTGCGGCTAAGCAATTTTGTGTGACAGAGGGGGCGATAAGCCGACAAATTAAACTTTTAGAAGAATATTATGGTAAACCCCTGTTTGTTCGAACTAGGCGAGGAGTTCAATTGACGGATGCTGGGCAGCGTTTGATTTCAGTTATCGAACCTGCAATACAGAAGATTTTTCAAATCTCACAAGAGATACGCGGGTATAGTCCACAGTTCACATTGTCAGTCACTACTAGCTTTGCTATACGTTGGTTGTTACCACGATTAGCAAATTTCGAAGCTACTCACCCTAATTTTCCAATAAATATTCAAGCAGCTAAAAATCCTCAAAAAATACAAAGTGTTGATTATGGAGCAAGTATTATTTATGTATTAGGAGATCCATATCACTCTGAAGCTACTATCCCAGCTAATGGGCATTTTGTCATGGCGGAGTGGCTTATACCGGTGTGTTCACCAGCACTTTTAGACGAAGGAAAGTCGATTTCTCCATCATCTATGGAGGAGTTTAGGTTGATATTAAATGAGTCGAGCGGACGAGATTGGCGCCTTTGGTTAGAGTGCACTCCCACGGCAAAAGTACAATTTGATACAGCTATCAGGCTTGAGCATGACGATACAGCGATACAGGCGGCTGTCGCAGGACATGGAATCGCTTTAGCTAATGTTGCTTACATAGATAATGAATTAAAAATGGGGAGTTTAGTTCCCATAATTGACCATCCTCCAGTTGCCATCGGTGCGCATTATTTTATTTGTAAACCAAGTTGTTTTGAACAACCTCATATTAAAGCGTTTAGTGAATGGCTTATGAAAAGTGCAGCCGAATGCCTACCTCAAAATGACAAGATACCTAAGTACGGTGAATAACATGACTATCAGAAATTTTGTAGCTGAAAAATAATTCCCTTCTTAATGAACCAAACTATAAGTTAAAAACTAGCATGAATATATTAAAGTGGGTTAGTGAAACAAACCCATATGAAATTTCAATTGTAAGCTATTATTCAAAATGCACTTAGCAGCATAAATGCAATGTTTGTACATTTATAATAAGTTTCTTGTTTTGCTTTATCATCTTATATAATTGCCCTCCAACGACTTGAAACTTTGAAAAAATATGCTGATAACCATGACAAATCTATCAGTCAAATTGTACGAGAATCGTTAAAGACTTTGTTAAATAAATAAAAGCGGTGAAGTAGTGATAATCCAATACTGGATTATCACTAAATTAGACCATTTAATTCATGTATTGTCGCAATTGTTCAAGACATATTGATTATCAATCTATAACCTTCTTCATACTTTAACCAATGAGGAGGCAACGCCTTGAAATTTAAATACACGATACTTTATGTTGATGATGTTATTGAAACATTCAATTTCTATGAAAAAGCATTTGGCCTTAAAAAGAAAATGCTCCATGAGAGTGGAGAGTATGGGGAATTAGATACTGGCAGTACGATACTTTCATTTTCCTCTCTCAAGCTCATGAAAGAACTAGGAAAAAACCCTGCTAAACCTAACTTAAAAGCCCCTACGTTTGAAGTGGCTTTTGAAACTGATAATGTAAAGACTGCACTGTCTAAAGCACTAGAGGCGGGGGCTTCACTCGTGCAAGATGCTACGGATATGCCTTGGGGGCAGACAATAGCTTATGTAATCGAGAACAATGGTTTTTTAGTTGAAATTTGTACGCCTGTAGCTTCTCAGGCATAGCCTTTGTCATTTAGCTGCCTGATAATAGCTGGAGAATTTAATACCTGTACTGGTGTTAACCCAAACCAGCGCTGAAACTCTCTATTCATATGAGACTGATCAGAAAAGCTGTAGTTTTCCGCATGATCAACTAGGCACACACTTTGGCTTAAACTTCTGGCAGCTTTTCTAATTCTAGCTAATTGTAACCAATAACTAGGTGTTCTCTTGGTCTTACTTAAAACCAGTCGCTGTAAAGTTCTGGTGCTGACCCCAAGTTGAGCCGAAATTTGTTTTATCGAACCCATCTCACTAGCAAAACACGTTAGTGCTTCCTCAATTGAGCTTTCGGTAGAAATAAAATCACCTATAAAGCCTTTCACATCTTCAGCATGAAGTTGTTTTGTTTCAATGTAGTCTAATAACTCACGCTCTTTAATTTCTGCTCCAGGACTTAAGCGAAAGCCAATATAATTGCAGCTTTCTTCTATCTGAACAAACTCGGGGCGGTCGTATAGAGGTGACACTAACCAATTTGGTTTTTCATTTTCCAACGTTTTGACTATCAAATCACGACAACCATCAGGAATGACAATTGTCGATGTTGCGGCATTAAAGTCTGCACTCCAAATAGAAATCAGGTTATCGTTCATTTTATTAAGCTAAATATTATATTACAGTCTTGTCTTCAAATTCACAAAGTTCTTCAATAATGAAAGTACCACACTAATAGCTGGCTTCATAGCGACTGCTTCGAGCTTTGTTGTCTATCAAGGTAAAGACAGGTCAGCCCCTTTCGGATACTAAAAATAGCTCAAAAAGTTATTCATATTTATCTCTAATGGCGGAACTGCTGCCATTATTTCATTAATCAAACTGCAACGGAGCTAGACAGTAAAATGAATGTGTCACCAAGCTCTATCTCTAATTGGCAATGTTATGAAAAGATCAAAGTTATAACTATTAATAACTTTTGTTGGTATTTATTTACTTTTCGCCCGCACAGGAGTTGAATATGGATTTGTTGCTTTATCTAAAATTAAGAGTATAAAAACGTTAAATTAAATAAGGGACAAGTAGCTAAATGCCGCATGGTTATTGAACTAATGGATAGCTTAATAATTTTTCGAGGAGATATAAAAGATGGGGTGGCTAAAGGGACTTGAACCCTCGACAACCGGAATCACAATTCAACTCCTAGCCTTTTAAAGTCATTACTTTTAGTAGTTTATCATTGTTATCAGTGTTTATGTTTTTTGCAATTATTAACTTTTGATGGTTATTAATGTATATCTATAGGCACAGAATACGCACAGGACTTTGAAACCTAACACCTTAGTTAGGTTTCAAAATTTAATTTTATTAATATCTGAGAAATCAATATTATAATTAAACCACCACTTCTACAGGCACTGTTAATCCCACTTGTATAGAAACAGGAGTATATAGATCTACCGTCTGATCTGGTGTAGTAATCGACACAATCAAAGAGTAACGAGTCGCTTTATCCCATTTACCTAAATGACTACGCTCTCGCCACCATCCAATCGTTGGCGATATACCTATTAAGTTAGAAGCAGCTAAATCAGCTGCTGTCCCTTTCCATATATCAGAATGAATAGATCCCCTATCTCTAGCTTGACTACCTAGTAGCCAATGATCGCTAGGGCTGCTAGTACCAGAACCATTTTCATCTGAATCTCTAGCCGCTTTATTAATTCGTTTTAAAAATTCATCTTTTGACTCGCTAGGGGAATTTAGGTCAAATCTAAGCGCATGTGAAGCATATCTATACCTATTTTTCCAACCAATTTCCCCGGGACCAGCCTCTATGAAGTATGAGAGCGTTATACGCATTTCTACAGGAGTACCATGAGGTAAATCTAAAAGTGTTTCTTTAGGCCAAGGCAGTTCGTGAAGGTGCATGTCCTTAGTGCGATATCCACCTGTAGGCTTTTTATCAAATGGTTGTAATGTCGATTGATTTATAAGTGTTAATGAATTTTTAGCGCTATGTAGAGCTCTTTCTAGGTCTGGTATACCATAACCGCAGACACTTAAAAGATGCTTGTAACTAGTTTTACTTTCATCATTAATGAATTGTCTTTTTAATGTATCGGGCCAAGAAGCACTATGAACTAACAAAGCTCTTATGGTTTCAGGCCAAAATTCTGGAAATGCTGAATTTAATTTACCACTCATCCATGCTAGTTGAGCTGCAGCAGCACTTGTCATACTGAAAGTACTAAAATGTGCTTGTTGTGGATTATAAAAAGTAGAAAGTAAACTCAAATCATCACACTCAGTTACAAAACTACTTTCGTCAATAGCAAGGTTACCACCCTCCATTACCAGCTCAGGTTTTATAGGCCATTTATTTTCCTCCCACGTAGAGGATGTAGTAGAAAATGGTGAAAGACCAAATTCAGGAGCTACACTGGAATATCCATTTAAAGTTGCATCAGTTATTTGGGTTAATGTCGTATACGCGCCAACAGTTAAAGCATTCCATGATTGAGCCGGATCATGAACAGAGTCAGTTAACTGAATATCAGGATAACGAATAGCGGCATCTGTGATGCTTGCAGTAGTGTTTCCTGCACTTAGTATAATTAAACGTTGAGTATCGTCATTAGCCCCTGATGAAAGCTGATCAATTTGAGCTGACCATGAGGTCGGCCTTCCTCTATCTCTCGTATCTTCTGCTGTAATAGCCATGCAAAAGCTGCGCTGCCTATTAGGAGCTTGAATTTCAGCACGGCTAACAGCTTGAGATGTAATATATCCCCATATATTTGCAGTATTTTGCTCTGGCGGCTGAGGTAATATTTTGACTGATTCTAGATTATGGGTTAATTCAATTCGTGAGGTAGAGTTTAAGGCGTCAATTAAGTTTCCATAACCACTTATTCCAGCCATTAAAGTGCCATGTTTATCATGGTCATGCTTACCCCATTCTTCATTAACGGTATGGCAATCATTATCAATTAATAAATCACGTATTAATGGATGGCCATTATTTACTCCAGTATCAAGTATACAGACACTAGCCTCTGAACTAAGGTCTATATTAATACGACCAAGTAGATCATCTACCCACTCACCTTGATCTTTATTATTTAAAGTCATCCAGAATTCAGCGGTGATTTTAGCTTTACGATACTCTGCAATGTGATCAGATAGTTCTGATAACTTTTCTAATTGAGCATTATTAGCATAGATAACTTTAACAGCTCGTTCGGGGAATTTAATAATGCCTTCTTTAAACTGAATTTCTTGCTCACCTAATAGTGATTCAAATGCGCTGATAACCGTCAAATTATCACTACTCAACCAAACCTCAATCCATTCAGGGGTATTTGTAGGTATCAAATCATATGCATCACTCCAAAAAGAATCCACTAATAATGCTTTGCGAATGTTTGATATTGTATTAATTAAAGCCGCATTCTTAGGTTTGTCTTTGGAGGTGTTTACATGAAGATAATCAGAAACTTTATCAAGAAAGAAATTCTTTTGAGCATTAGGAATGTATACAGTTGCGTATTGAATGCGAGTATTGTTATCAGGATTTGTAATTTCACGAACATTTAGTAATCGAATTTTCTTAGGCAAATTCTCTAAGCTTTTTAATTCTAATTCAGAGTCAGGATCACTAATAAATTCTAGATAAATACCGTTTCGAGTAGCATGGCTCACGGCACTTTCATTTTCTGCTTCTTCCCAAGCATTATTTAATTGTATTTGTAAATATGCACCGTGGGTTGCTCGATCGCGGCTAGGAGGCGGTTTACCTTGTCCACGCCTTGTTGTTGTATAATTGCTCGTCTCAGGGGCTTGAGTTAAAACTATATGGGGGAGTCTTCCTTCGGTCATCACTTATCCTTGAATAAAAATCCTATTACCGCCCTAAATACGCTCCATGACGATGATTTATTGAATCTAAAACTTGAGTGGCTTTTACTTTGTTATGGTCACTTAGTACGGCAACTTTAATTGCATCTTCACATGCATGTGCTATTTCTGCGTGACTTAAACCATCGCTATTTTTAAGCACCCTTTTCCACGCGAAATTTGAATCAATAAAACGACCAAGAACATTTTCAATAAGATGCTTACGCTCTTCTTCTTGTGGCTCTTGATAATGAAGAACATCATCAAAACGACGGAAAAGTGCATGATCAAGCAATTTAGGGTTATTGGTTGCAGCTACAATAAAACTATCAGATTGATCCTGTTCAATAAATTGTAGAAATGCATTTAAAACCCTACGCATTTCACCAACATCATTGTCCATAGTTCGTTCGCTACCTATTGCATCAAACTCATCAAATAGATAGACACCACTCTCCTGTTTAATTAAATCAAATATCTGACGCAATTTAGCACTTGTTTCACCCATAAACTTAGTAACTAATCGGTCAACTTGAATAATATGAAGTGGTAAATTTAATTCAAAAGCCAAAACTTTAGCTGTTAAGGTTTTTCCCGTTCCTGGTGGGCCTGATAGTAAAATTTTTCTTCTATGGTCAAGTCCGTGTGATTTGAGTTTACCTCTTTGTCGGTACTCATGGAAAACGCGTTCGATACGTTGCTCCATTTTAGTTTCCATAATTAAAGCTGATTTAGGTATGTTAGGTGCTTCAGTTAAAACTAGATTCTTTAAATCCTGAGGAAACGATATTACTTTCAAAGCTTTTCGAGAGTCCAAAAGCTTTTTGTCAACTAAATCACGGATCTCGTGAGCAAGAGTTGCATGCCCTTGTTTAGCTTCATGGGCAGCAACCTGCAGCGCTATAGTTAAAAAACGCTCCTTATCTTCACTAGTATACGAGCGAATTAGTGATTTTATTTGTTCTGCCGTTGCCATGATCTTTTAACCCGATTTGTAAGTACTGATATCATACCTAATAAATATATACTTATGTATTAAAAGTTATAAACATTTATAGCCGATCAGTGTTAGTCAATATGGTCTTGTTTGTAGATTTTGTCGCTAAAATAATGAAATCCATTTTGCTTGGAATTTAACCCTTTTTCCCGAACCATATACACAAAAGAGAAAATGGCAGAGCGAGTTAACTGCAATAATTGCTCTAAATGATCAATAAAATCAGCCTCTTTAATAAACGTAATATCATCTTCCGCACAGGATACGCACAGGAATAGGATATGAATTTGGTGTTTTATCTAAAAATTAGAGTACAAAAAAGTTGAATTAAATAAAGGGGAAAATAACTAAGAACTGCGCGGCTATTGACCTGATAGAATATTTAAGAAATTTTTTGAGGGAGTATAAGAGTGGGGTGGCTAATGGGACTTGAACCCACGACAACCGGAATCACAATCCGGGGCTCTACCAACTGAGCTATAGCCACCACAGAGTTTACTTAGAGCGCCTATTGATAAGGCGCGGAGAGTATATTGCATTTATGCGTATTTTGACAAGAAAAATCTTCCCTTTTGGTTGTATTTATACGCTGTTGTTTCTGTTTTACAAAATTTGTGCAGCTAATCTGCAACGCCAGCTATATTTTCATCTAAAAAGTCTAAGAAGACACGCGTTTTAGGGGAAACAAGATCTCGCTTTAAGTAAATGGCATAGGTAGCACTGAGTTCTTCATATGGACTAAAGACATGCTCAGGCATAACTTGGCTTATCGAACCATTTTCTAACTCCTTTTTAATAGCCCAAAAAGGCATTAATGCCAGTCCCGCATCATTTAATACTAGCTGTTTTTGACCATTTACCGAGTTAACTGAAATACTTTTATTAATGGTTAGTTTTATTCTTTCTTCAGCCATTAAAAACCAATCTTTCCAACGGGAATAACTGTATTGAATACATTGATGGTCTATTAAGTCTTCTGGGTTAAGAGGTGTACCTTTGCTAGCTAAATATTGTGGGCTAGCACACAATAAAAAATTATTATAAGCCAATCGTTTTGCAATCATAGATGAATCAGGTAATCGACCACTGCGAACCGCCACATCAATATTTTCTTCAACAAGATCAACAACACGCTCAGTTAACTCAACTCTAACATCAATATCTGGGTACAATGTCATAAACTTGGAAATAAGTGGTAGCACAACACTTTCGCCAAACCCTACAGTCATGCTTATTTTTAGCGTACCTCTTGGCCTTTCTTGCAAGTCATTAACGACTCTTTTAGCTTCATCAAACTCAGATACAATACGCTGAGAAAACTCATAATATTTATGCCCTGCTTCTGTTAATCCGGTATTTCTGGTGGTTTTATTCAAAAGACGAACACCAAGCTCCTGTTCAAGAACCGCTAATTGCCTAGAAATAGAAGAAGGCTGCACATCAAATATTCTACTGGCTTCAGAGATGCTACCCGTCTCTACCACGCAGTTGAAATACAATAACCGATTCAACGAACTCATTTTTCTCTCCTATGTAACCTTATTATTACCTGAACTTATACTTTCACCACATTGACCAGTATTGTCCAAAAGACAAATGTTATTTGCCTGTTAGGTGGTTGGTTGCTCTATTAGCAAGAGATAGAATAGCTTCACTAAAACAAACTATCAAATCAACAAACAAATAAAGAGTAATATTATGAAAGCAATGATCATTAAAGAAATAGGCAGTAGTGAAGTTTTCCAAATGTCTGAAAAAGTGAAGCCAGTAGCTAAACCTGGCCATATGGTTGTAGCTGTAAAAGCAACGAGTGTAAATCCTATTGATACTATGCTTCGCTCAGTTGAATTGCCTTGGTCAGAAAACTTACCAGAGATACTACACGGTGATGTTGCAGGCATTGTTATCGAAGTTGGTGCAGGTGTGGCTGATTTTAAGGTTGGTGACGAAGTCTACGGAATGGCTGGTGGTATTAACGGTACTGATGGTGCGTTGGCTGAATTTATGTTGGTTGATGCACGATTAATGGCTCTAAAACCGAAAACATTATCGATGAAACAAGCCGCAGCCCTACCGTTAGTTGCCATTACTTCCTATGAAGCGCTTGTTGAAAAAATGAATGTTAAGGCCGGTGATAATGTGCTTATTCATGGCGCTGTTGGAGGAGTTGGCCACATCGCTGTTCAGTTAGCAAAAGTGCTTGGCGCAAATGTAACCTCAACTTACTCTCCAGCTAATGAAGCATTAGCTAAAACAGTAGGTGCGGATAATTTAGTTGATTACACCACAGAGTCTGTTTCTGATTACGTACAGTCATATACTGGCGGTGCTGGCTTTGACAAAATCTTTGATACCGTTGCAGGTGATAATATTGAAAAGTCATTTGAAGCAGCTAAATTCAATGGTCATGTAGCCACAATATTACCAATTTCTGATCCACTACAAGTTGCACTTAAGGGGTTATCTTTTCACAGTGTTCTAATGCTTATTCCATTATGTCACGGCGTTAACCATGAATCACATGGCCGTATTCTTACAGAGATTGCAGCGCTGGTTGATGCTGGTAAAATTACTCCAATTATTGACCAAAGTGATTATTCAATATGGGAAGTAGCTAAAGCGCATGATTTACTCGCGTCAGGTAAAGCGGTAGGCAAAATCACCTTAACAGTTTAGGTTTTACAAAGACTGACAGGTTCTGAAATCGGGTTATTAGTATCACAATCCGAGATTATAACAACTGAGCTATAGTCACACTAAATTTACTGTAGCGTCACATGATGAAGTGCTGAGAGTATATTTCATCTAGTGAAAATAGCTTACCATCTAACCCTCACAAGTAATAAACTTAACGCCGTCAATTTCAAATTCAGTTTCTTCATCCTCAAAATTTTATCATTTTATTTTGAGCGTCGTTTTTAACAAAATTCTCCACTTTTTGTTAAAATCAATAGACAAGCTATTACAACAGGGTTTTCACTATGTCTTTAGAATCAATTACAGCGCAAATAAAAGCACAAGGTGAAAAAATTCCACCGGTGGAGTTATGGGATCCTGATTATTGTGGCGAGATGGATCTAACCATAAAAGCCAATGGCGACTGGTTTTATGCAGGCACAATTTTTAAACGACCTGCGCTAGTTAAACTACTATCTTCAGTACTAAAAAAAGAAGGTGATGAGTTCTTTTTAGTCACTCCCGTTGAAAAAATTAAAATCACCGTTGATGATGCGCCTTTTGTGTTGACTCAATGGTCTTGGCAAGATGATAACCAAACCATGATGCTTGTTAGTAATAACGTTGGTGATAAATTTACCTTAGATGCTAATCATCCAATTATCATCAATGAAGCTGGAGAGCTATACGTCACTGTACGCCGCAATTTACTAGCGAAAGTGCACCGCAATATATATTACCAATGGATAGATTTGGCGAAGGAAGTAACGACTAAAAAAGGCACTGAATTAATCTTTACCAGTGCCGATTGTCATTTTTCTTTGGGGGTTATTTAAAAGGCGCTTTGGCAAGCAGTGATCTTAGCTCATAGTAAGGTACTGCTTGTCAGTATGTTATTAAATAACGCGAGAGAAACGCTGTTGATTAACATGCTTTTTCATATAGGCATCAAAACTCATACAAATAATACGAATCAGTAGACGCGCTTTTTGATCAACTCTTATAAACGTAGCGGCATTTTCAACTAAACCATCATCGATGAAAGTATCTAATAACGGTAAGTCCTCAACAAAATACTCATCAAAGTTAATACCATATTTTTCATTGATCGCTTCTTTATCTAGATAGAGGTTACACATTAGCTCACGAATGACTTCACCACGTAAAATATCATCATCATTTAAGCTAACACCACGCTCAAGTGCATGCTGTTGATTGTCTATCGCTTCATAATAGCTTTTCAAATCTTTAATGTTTTGACCAAATGAGCGACCAATGCTACTAATTGACGAAACACCAAGCCCCAATAAATCACAACCGCCTTTGGTGGTATAGCCTTGGAAATTACGGTGTAGGGTGCCATTATTTTGGGCAATTGACAGCTCATCATTAGGTTTTGCAAAATGATCCATGCCGATAAACTCATAACCATAATCACACAGGGTTTCTATCGATAATTTCATTAATGCAAATTTTTGCTTTACGTCTGGTAGCCATTCATCACGCAGTTTACGTTGAGCAGCAAACCTGCTCGGTAAATGAGCATAGCTAAACAATGAAATACGATCGACATCCCACTCATGCGCTTTGTCTAAGGTTTTTTTGAAATTCTCTAGCGTTTGATGCGGTAATCCGTAAATCAAATCAATATTAATCGACTGAAAGCCTACCGCTTTAGCATGACCTATAAAGTCACCAATAAATTGAGTAGATTGCACGCGGTTAATGGCTTCTTGCACTTTCAAGTCTAAATCTTGTACACCTAAACTTAAACGATTAAACCCTAGAGAAAACAAATGCTCTGCGAGATCCATTTCTATTTCACGTGGATCAATTTCAATACTCATTTCTAGATCATCAGAGAAATCAAATTTTTCTTTTAGCAATTCTACTAATGTGGTGATTTGTTGATGCGTTAAAAAGCTTGGTGTGCCACCACCCCAATGCAATTGCTTCACTTTATATTCAGTAAATAATGGCGCTTGCAAGGCAATTTCTTGTGCTAAATATTCAAGGTAGGTATCTGCTTTGTCACGATGACGCGTGATAACTTTATTACAGCCACAGTAATAACAAAGGGTGTGGCAAAAAGGGATATGAACATACAAGGATAATTCACGATTAGCAGAGTCGTTCACCGCCTGAATAAAATCATTATGGGTAAAATCGTCATGAAACTCTAGTGCGGTTGGATACGAGGTGTACCTTGGCCCACTAGTGTTATATTTACTGAGTAATTGAGGATCGAAAAATTGACTAACTTGCATGATTTTTACCGCTGATTTTACAATTGCTCGGTATTATACACCATTATCGCAATTGGGTATTGATCAAACTCAAGCTCGTTAGTCATTCTTTAAAGGTGACTTAGGTTATTCAGCACATTGAATGCATTTTTCAGCCGCAGGTTGTACTTGTAGACGCTGTTGGCCAATTTCATCACCGCAAGCTTGGCAGATGCCATAGTTACCATTTTCCATTCGTGTGATGGCATTTGATAAATGCTGTATTTCAATTTTTGCTTCTGATTCAAGCGCATTGAGTACTTCGTCATTTTCACGCTCGCCCGCCTGCTCTGCCCAATCAGCATCTCTGCCGCCAGCAAAATCTTTATGAATTGAGCTAATACGGTTTTGTAGTTCAATAATACGTTGGGTGAATTGTGATTTTAATTGCTCAGTCATAACTGTTACCTCAAAAACAAAATGTCATTCCAAGTAATAATTTAACCCCAGAATGAACTAGGAAGATTGACTCAGTATACTCATTCTTTCCGTAGTATATTGTTGAAGTAGATCAAGATCTGACACTATTTCTTGATGTAATTCTGCAACTAAGGTCATACGTTGATAATCTTCTTTCATTCGTTGCTTTTTCTGTAATTTCTTTCGCTCTTCTAGAATCGCTAAATGTTTTATCTCATTGTATAACTTAAATATAGCAGGAAATTGCTGATCTAGCTCACTGCTGGTTTTAAGCGAATCAAGCAGCACTGATAATCGCCAACATCCTTCATCAAACTCACACTGCTCTTCTTTCATAGCGCGCGTTATTAATAAAACACTCGACAATACCTTATGGTCGTGTTGCGCAAGGGCTTTTTGATGTGCTAATTCAGCTTGTTGTTGTCGTTGCTTTTGCTGCGCAAGTTGACGCAATAAACTGCCAGCATAAAAGGCTAATACCGCGATAATAACAACGCCTAATATTAGGGCATAAAACCAATAATCAGTCATGACAAAGCCTTACTCAAACTGAGAGAAATCGTCGCTAGCATTATCTAGCTTATCCCATAAATCATCTTCAGAGTTCTTACTCGCTGCCTGTTTGACCTCTTCGCTATCATCTTCATCTAAGCCTAATTGCTCAGTTAATACTTGATGACGCTCCATCATGTCATTAAAGTAATCCACTTCCTGCTCTGTTAGGGCAATATCTTGCTCTTGCTTGGCTAATATGGCTTGTAGCTTATCGTCTGATTCGATGGCGGCAAGCTCTTGGGCGAGATCTTGCTCAGGCTCAACATAACGAATAGCAGCAATGGCATCTTGACCTGATTTAGACGGCTTTTTAGCGCGCTGCTGAGGAGCTTTTGCCTCACCACCAAGTGCTATCGGGGTTTTACTACCGATACGAGGATCTTTCTTTTGCTGGTTTACTGTTGCTGTATTTTTATTAAGTTGTGCTTCTTGCTGACGATTACCCGGTTTTTTGCCAGTTTTCTTGCGCGCACGCTTGTCAACATTAGCTAATGCTTCTTTGCTTAACTTGGGTTTTGCTTTCGGTGCTGTCGCAGGTTTTCTAGATTTTTTAGTACGAGACATGAATTTGATACTTTTTAGCGATTAATGGCGCTATTTTACGCCATTAAACACTAAAAAGTAATGAAAGATTTAATTACCCGTCAATCGTTAACCGTTTATAAATTAACCTTCCTCTTTCTACTGGTAACTAAATATTCGTGAGAGTTTAGTCTTGCTCATGCAACCAAGCAGCGTGACGGGGAGCACGCTTGGTTTTTGACCATTCTTCAATCATTTCGGGGCCAACTTCATTAAGCTGTTTGTATTGCTCTGGCGTGCCTGTATTCGCGGCTAACTCTAAACGATGGCCATTGGGATCGAAAAAGTAAATCGATTTAAAAACACCATGATTAACGGGTCCCAAAACATCGACACCTTTGCTTTCTAGCTCTTCTTTTGCTGAGATTAATGCCTCAACACTGCCAACACGCAACGCTAAATGTTGAACCCATGCAGGCGTATTTTCATCACGCCCCATATCTGGGGAATTTGGAATTTCAAAAAAAGCTAAAACATTCTCATTGCCTGCATCAAGAAAAATATGCATGTAAGGATCCGGCGCTTTAGTCGAAGGCACTTCGTTTTCTGCAATCGCCAACACTAAGTCCATGTTTAGCTTGTCTTTATACCAATCGGTTGTTTCTTTCGCATCTTTACAACGATAGGCAACGTGGTGAATTTTCTCTATATTTATCATGTTCAGAACATCTCTTACTTTATTAGTAGATGCACTAATTTTAATCATACCTTAGCCAAGTTCACTAATTTTAGCGCCATTTAAGCCCTTAACTAACGTCAGCAAATCACTACGGCGGATTGTATAGATATTTTTACAGCCCTTCGACTGCTTTGCGCTCAGGACAAGCGGTACAAGTGCCTACCATCCTGAGTTTATCGGGAAGTGTTTATGCCAGTATGACGGTTTTATCGCCATTGAGGCAGACGCGCTGCTCAGCATGCAAACGCACAGCATGACTTAGGGCTGTCGCCTCGAGATCATGACCCATATGCACCATATGCTCTATGGTAAACGTATGATTAATAGGCTTAACTTCTTGTACGATAATAGGCCCTTCATCAAGGTTGGCTGTCACATAATGGGCGGTAGCACCGATAACCTTAACACCACGAGCGTGTGCTTGGTGATAAGGGCGAGCACCTTTAAAACTCGGTAAGAAAGAGTGATGAATATTGATAGCACGACCAGCAAGTTGCTGACATAAATCATCAGATAAAATTTGCATATAACGAGCAAGCACTAATAAATCGGCGTCTGTTTCTTGCATTAAGTCAATAATCTGCGCTTCTTGCTGTGCTTTAGTCTCAGCGGTTATCGGTAAATAATGAAATGGCACACCATGCCAATCAGCAAGAGCTTGGCAATCGTGATGATTTGACATAACAGCAACCACATTAATAGGAAGTACACCCGATTTCCATTTAGTTAGCAGCGACACGAGGCAGTGGTCATCCTTTGATACCGCAATAACAACATTAGGTACATCTTCTTTGTTTCGTAACTGATAGGTCATATTCAGTGGCGTAGCCAATTCGTTTAGCGCTTCAATAAACTCGCTTGCAGACACAGTTAAATTTCGATCGTCAAAGGCAATACGAGAGAAAAACGTTTCGGTATAGGGATCACTATATTGAGAAGTTTCCGTTATAAAGGCGCCATGTTCAAATAGACTTTGCGAGACTTTTGCTAAAACGCCAGTGTTGTCAGGACATTGCCAAGTAAGAATATAGTGGTTAGGTGTGGTCATGATATTTTATTCAAAGGATAACGATATTGCATCATTGGCTATTTTTACAAACAATGCCAGTGTTTTGATAGCTTTAATAGCTATAAAGGTTGAATATCAGCTATAAATCGAAGTTAGTTTTGAGAAATTTTATGCTTATTTTTGATATAAAGTTGCTCAACCTTCTCTCGTGCCCAAGGCGTTTTTCGTAAAAATTTCAAACTAGATTTAATGCTCGGATCTTTGGTAAAACAATTTATGTTGATCTGCTTGCCTAAGGTTTCAAAACCAAAGTAAGCCTCCAATTCAGTTACCATTGTTTTTAGCGTAATACCATGCAGTGGATTATAAGGTTGATTGTCCATGTAAAAGGTCATATATAAAAATATGCTGGTACTATAGCAAAAAAGGCACCTTATCTTCAAAACAAATGCATTGAAAATAGGTGCCATAGCAAGAAATAACGAGGGTCGTTATTTATGCAAAGTGCTCAGCCAAATCATCTGCGCCACCAATATGCTTACCGTCGATATAGACTTGCGGTACAGTATCGGCGTTAGTGATAGCTCGCATCGCTGAAATGCTTATTTCATCACCAAGAACTAACTCTTCATATTGTAAACCTTGCTGGGCAAGTAATGCTTTTGCGCGTGCGCAATGCGGGCAGCTAGGTTTAGTAAATAAAGTCACTTGGCTATTTTGTACAGCTTCAGGGTTAATATAAGCCAACATGGTATCTGCATCTGATACTTCAAAAGGGTCACCTGGTAAATCAGGTTCAATGAACATTTTTTCAATGACACCGTCTTTAACTAACATTGAATAGCGCCAGCTACGCTTGCCAAAACCTATATCATTTTTTGCAACCAATAGGCCCATACCATCAGTGAAGTCGCCATTACCGTCAGGAATAAAGCTCACGTTTTCAGCATTTTGATCAGCAGCCCAAGCGTTCATCACAAAAGTATCATTAACTGATACACAAAGGATTTCATCTACGCCATTTTCAGCAAACTTGCCTGCTAATTCATTATAACGAGGTAAGTGCGTTGAAGAGCAAGTAGGGGTAAATGCTCCAGGTAATGAAAAAACGACAACGGTTTTACCAGCAAAAATTTCTTGGCTGTCTCGTTTACTCCATTCATCATTAATACGAATTGGAAAAGTGACTGACGGGACTTTCTGCCCTTCTTTGTTTTCAAAATTAATGTTTTGTGTTGACATGATTTTTCCTTAATAAAAATTTAAAAAGATGTTTTCAGTAGATGAAGCCATTATTCAGCAATAAACTCATTAGTTAAAGTGATTTAAAACGAATGGATTAATCGAAAAAAACGAACAACCTTATTTGCATTTTATTTTTGAAATTGTTTCTGCCTTTTCAGGTCTTTTCTTTGGCAGTCATTTCAATTAATTTTTAAGGAAACCCTTGTGTTCATCAAACCAATCACCTTGCTTGTAAGCACCTTTATTCTATTTACCAGTACCATAACGTTTGCACAGAGTACGCAAGTCACCAAGGCGATTGCCGAAAGTGCGGATCTGATAACACCATTAATGAACGGCCAATATGTGCCAAGTACTATTGAAGTTACCACGCTCTCAGGCAAAAAACGGACACTCGCAGACGTATTAAATAATCAGAAAACGATTTTATTTTTCTACCGCGGTGGCTGGTGCCCATTTTGTAACACCCAAATGGGACAGTTAAAGAAGATTGAGCCAAAACTTAGCAAGTTAGGCTTTCAACTAATCGGTATCTCAACCGATAACGAATATGATTTACAAAAAAGTGTTGGCAAACATAAGCTAAACTATCAATTATTAGCTGACTTTAATTCAACAACAAGCCAAGCATTCGGTTTAGCCTTTTATGCGAGCCAAAGCGTTACTGACAGATACCTTGCAGCAATGAATTTGAAAAATCCATTGCAAAAGAACGCAGCGGGAAACGAGAGATTAGTGTTACCTGCGCCAGCAATTTACATTGTTGATAAGCAAGGTTTAGTGCAATTTAACTATGTAAATACTAATTACAAAGTACGTTTACACGAAGAATTGCTGTTAAAAGCAGCACAACTAGTTAAATAGTGGCTCGTCAAATAACGACTTGTCGCTAAAATATTTGCTAATCGCTAGCTTGGCGTGATAAATTAGATGTTAACTTGTATATACAACTACAAGTTAGGCGCATCATTGATTAATCAACAAAGAGCTAACGATGGATTCAAGTTATCAATTAACGACAGGCAATATTGGTATGCTGATCAGCATGCCCCATAATGGCCAAGTAATACCGCAAGATATCGCAGCAACGATGACAGACAACGGGCTCAATGTTGCTGACACTGACTGGTATATGGATAAGCTGTATGACTTTGCCAGTGCAATGGGTATTTACACGCTTTCACCAAAGTTTAGTCGTTATGTCATTGACCTAAACAGAAACTCAAGTGGCGAATCTTTATATGCTGGCGCCAATAATACCGAGCTATGCCCTACCACTAGCTTTGATTTATCGCCATTGTACCTGCCTAATCAACTACCTTCTGAACAAGAAGTACAGCGTAGAATTGACACATATTGGCAACCTTATCACCAAGCAATATCAAGCACATTAACGCAGTTGAAACAAAAATATGGCAAAGTTGTTTTACTTGATGCGCATTCCATTTTATCGCAAGTGCCGCGTTTTTTTTCAGGTACCCTGCCTGATTTTAATTTTGGCAGCGCAGACGGCTGCAGCTGCGATGAAGAATTACTCAAAGACATTAATAAAATTGATTTTTCCCCCTATAGCAGTGTTTTTAATGGTCGCTTTAAAGGAGGCTATATTACTCGTGCTTATGGCGATCCTGACAACAATATTCATGCTATACAACTTGAGTTATCGCAACGCACATACCTGGACGAGCCTAGTAATCATTATAATGAGCAAAAAGCTGAACAAGTAAAAGTACAACTGCAAAAATTTGTGCAGTGCTTGGTTGATTTTGCTCAAGCAAAATAGAACAAATTGGAAAGAATCATGCAAGAAATGACATCAAAATCAGCACAATATTACGTTAAAAACATTCTGTTAAGTGATGGCTGGGCGAGTGACAAAACCCTCACGGTTGAAAACGGCATTATCACGGCGATCACTGCGGGAAAAGAGCCGCATGCCACTCCTCTATCAGGAGCCGTTATTCCTGGTATGATCAATTGTCACTCCCATGCTTTTCAACGTGCATTCGCAGGTTTTAGTGAGCAAGGTAGCGAAGGGCAAGATAGCTTTTGGACTTGGCGAAAAGTGATGTATAAATTTTTGGCAAAGTTGACCGAGACTGATGCACAAGTTATTGCCGAACACCTGTATATAGAAATGCTAAAAATGGGCTACACCCGTGTTGCTGAGTTTCATTATTTACATCATAATATTGACGGTAAAAGTTACTCAACGAATGATCTGTCGTCAACAAAACCCTTAGCCACCATGGCAAACGCTATATTTTCTGCCGCCAAGAATGCTGGAATAGGCCTAACTCTGTTACCCGTTTTATACCAGTATGCCGGCTTTGGCAAGCAAGCACCAAATGAGGGTCAAAAACGCTTTATTAATTCCACCACACAGTTTAATCAGCTAGTCAGTGATTGCTTTGAACTATCATCGCAATTCGCTAACACCAATGTTGGTATCGCTCCTCACTCATTACGAGCAGTAGATAAAGAATCTATCGAGCAAGCTGTTGCCCATGTGCGCGCACTTGATAATAAAGCACCTATTCATATACATATTAGTGAGCAGCAGCAAGAGGTTAATGACTGTCTAGCTCACTATGGAAAACGCCCAGTTCAGTGGCTTTTAGATAATATTGATCTCGACAAACATTGGTGCTTGATCCATGCTACGCATATAAATGAACAAGAACAGCAAGGCATTGTTAACAGTCAAGCTATTGCCGGTATATGCCCAACAACTGAAGCCAATTTAGGCGATGGCATTTTTCCAACCACAGAATTTTTAACCTTAAAAGGCACTTTTGCCATAGGCTCAGACAGCCATATCAGTGTTAACCCTGTTGAAGAGTTGCGTTGGTTGGAATATGCCCAACGCTTGACTAAACAGCAAAGAGCAATTCTTGCTAGCACAGAGACAGCATCGGTTGGACAATATTTATGGCAAAATGCAGCACTTGGCGGTGCTCAAAGCACAAGCTCAAATACTGGCAGCTTAGCTGTTGGTAAGCAGGCTGATTTACTGGTGTTAGATGAAAAGCAAACCCGACTCTATGCTAATAACAGTCAGCATTTACTTGATAGCGTTGTTTTTGCTAGTAGAGAAAATACCGTACGTGACGTTATGGTGAATGGTCATTGGGTAGTGTGTAACGGCGAACATGAACAAGAACAAAAGAGTGCTGATAATTTCGCCCAGTTACTCACAAGGTTATCTGCTTAAGATGGCAAGCCATTAAAGCATATTTTCATACTGACTAATGGTTTGACAAACACTGGCTTGGTTCGCTGGATGGAATACAACGTTTTTGGTTTGCTCTTTACAATAATCTTGATAAAACGCTTTAACATTCGCTCTTGAAGAAGTAATTTCCTTTAAGTATTTTACTTCTTC
Organism: Colwellia sp.; assembly: GCA_026196955.1. Taxonomy (GTDB): domain Bacteria; phylum Pseudomonadota; class Gammaproteobacteria; order Enterobacterales; family Alteromonadaceae; genus Colwellia. The sequence continues at coordinate 62,925 of JAPHTO010000060.1, forward strand.
TACCGAAAAACTTTCTAACTTTGGCTGCAAGTCTGTAAAAATCTTGTCTGCCTTTAAGCGCACTCGGGTATCACTAAATTCACTAAAACCTTCAAGCACAGCTTCTTTTTGTTCATTATAGAATTTAGTAACTTCTGGTTGTGGATAAAAATGTAAAAAGAGTGCAATAGCGACGATTAAGATCAATAAATTTTTCATATGATACCGTATATTAGTATGCGCTAATCTATGTTATTCTTGCATAGACAATAACATAAACCATTTTCTTATACTAATAGCATATTTTGCCTTCTAAGGATTTATCGTGAATGCCAACGAAAAACCAAAAATATCTAATACTAATAAAATCCCCGTAAAAAATGTAAAAATTCATCCCGCTAAAAACTCAAATGAACGTTATAAACCGGGTGATCAAATTTATGTACGTAAAAATTCAGGTTTTTTTCAAAAGCTAAGGCAACGTATGAATCTGGTTTATTTTGCCTTTTTCGCCCTACTTCCTTGGCTACAATATAAAGGTCATCAAGCGGTATTATTTGATATTAGTGAACAGCGCTTTACTTTATGGAGCCTAACCTTGTGGCCGCAAGATTTAACCTTGTTAGCATGGTTTTTTATTTTTGGCGCTTTTTTATTGTTTTTTGTCACCACTTTCTTAGGGCGAGTATGGTGCGGTTACATGTGCCCACAAACCGTTTGGACCTTCATATTCATTTGGTTTGAAGAAAAAATTGAAGGCAGTGCAAACCAGCGAAGAAAGCTAGATCAGCAAAAAATGAGCGGCAAAAAGTTTTGGAAGAAATCGCTAAAACATGGCAGCTGGCTATTATTCTCACTCTTTACAGCCATGACCTTTGCGGGATATTTCTCGCCGATGAATGAGCTTTTCGTCAATGTATTCACCCTTAATACCAGTGTGACGATGGCAATTATTTTAGCTTTTTTTACCTTTGCTACCTATGGTAATGCTGGCTGGATGCGCGAGACAGTCTGTTTACATATGTGTCCTTATGCACGCTTTCAATCAGCAATGTTTGATAAAGACACCTTAACGGTTGCCTATGATACCGACCGAGGTGAAAGTCGTGGTGCTCGCGGTAGAAAGCAAGATCACAAAGCTTTAGGTTTAGGCGACTGCATTGACTGTAACTTATGTGTTGAGGTTTGCCCAACAGGAATTGATATTCGAAACGGTTTGCAATATGAATGCATAAACTGTGGCTCTTGTGTTGATGCTTGTTCAAGTGTTATGACACGTATGAAATATGATCAAGGTTTAATTCGCTACACCACTGAACACGAACTTGATGGTAAAAAAGTGCATTTAGTGCGTTCAAAACTCATTGGCTATGCTGTCGTCTTAATGATCATGAGTACCATGTTAGTACTTGAAGTTGTCAACCGCGTTCCCTTGTCACTCGATATTATTCGCGACAGAACGGAGCTAGCCAAAGAAAACTTTAACGGTGAAATTGAAAATGTTTTCACTTTAAAAATACTTAACATGTCACAAACCGATAACACTTATAAACTTTCTGTTAAGGGGATTGAAAACACCCAGTGGCACGGCAAACAAGAAATATTTGTTAAAGCCGCGACCGTCTATACACTGCCTATTAGCATCTCTGTTGATCCATACGAGTTAAAAGGCTATATGACAGATATTACTTTCAGTGTTGAGCAGGTATCTCCAGAGTCTGATGCTAAAATTGAACATGAAAGCCGCTTCTTTAATAAACGCTAATGGCTAATTTTGACTTTAAAGCACTCTCTCCCGACACCATTATTGATGGCTTAGAGAGTGCTGGCTTCACAGTAGACAGTGGCTTACTTGCACTTAATAGTTATGAAAATAGGGTTTATCAATTTCATGATTATGAGCTTAATAAGTTTGTTACCAAATTTTATCGACCTCAGCGCTGGTCATTGGCACAAATCCAAGAAGAGCATGACTTTTCTTTTGAGCTTGATGAGCAAGAACTTCCCATTGTTGCGCCGCTAAAAATCGATAACAAAAGTTTATTTGAACACAATGGCTATCACTTTGCGGTATTTCCTTGTCGAGGTGGTCGCATTTTTGAAGTCGACAATCTAGATCAGTTAGAATGGATGGGGCGCTTTGTCGGTAGAATTCACGCTGTTGCCGCGCAAAAGCCTTTCCAACACAGACCGAGTTTCAATACTGAAGAAATGCTCTTTCAAGCGCAAGAGACTATAGTGGCTAGCAACTTTGTGCCGAACGTATTAAACAAAGCCTTTTTTACCATTTTAGAGCAAGTGATCGACGTTGCCAGCAAGCAATACGCTGAGCACTATAAGCCAGAGCAACAAATTCGTCTTCATGGTGACTGCCATGCTGGCAATATCTTATGGCGCGATGAAGGCCCTCACTTTGTAGACCTTGATGATTGTCGTACGGGCCCTGCGATTCAAGACTTATGGATGATGCTTTCAGGCGATAGACAACAACAATTGTTACAAATTGACACGCTACTAATGGGTTATGAAGAGTTTTTTTCGTTTGAATCTAGCCAACTTGTTTTGATAGAATCATTAAGAACCATGCGCGTAGTGAATTATATGGCTTGGTTGTGTAAGCGCTGGCAAGATCCTGCCTTCCCTCAAAATTTTCCCTGGTTTAATACCGAGAAATATTGGGAGCAGCAAATACTTATGCTCAAAGAGCAAATGTCAGCCCTTCAACAACCACCGTTAAGTTTATTACCTGCTTAAACCTAAATAGGAAAATAAGAATGAAAAAAATACAGCAACACTTTATAGTGATATTTATGCTTTTGACGGCATTTTCAGCCAGTGCATGTGCTGAAAAATACACTGAAGGCAAGCAATACACTAAAGTCAGCGAAACCGCATCAACTAAAGCAGAAGTGCGCGAATATTTCTCTTTTTATTGTCCTCACTGTTTCAAATTTGAACCTTTTATGGAAGATCTGAAAAAGCAGTTACCGGAAGGGGTTAGCTTTGAGCGTAACCATGTTGATTTTCTTCGTGCAGCTTCGCCAAAGATACAAGCGATGCTAACTAAGTCTGTAGTCGTTGCTGAGCAACTAGGCATGGACAAAAAACTTATTGGCGCAATATTTAAGTATATTCATGTACAACGTGCCGTGATCACTTCAGAAAAAGATATTCGTAACATCTTTGTGCTTAATGGCGCTGATGGTGAAAAATTTGATAAATTAATGAAAAGCTTTAGCGTTAACAGCAGAGCAAAATCAATGAAAAAGCACCAAGAGACTATGGCAAAGAAAAGAGCAATTACTGGCGTTCCTGCAGTGATTGTTAATGGTAAATACCGAATCAATGCTCAAGAGCTAGATAAGAATAATTTTGAACAAGATTATCAAAACTTAGTTGCGTACTTATTAACGCTAAAATAATCGCATCAAGTTAACATAGTGATTTAATCAATTTTATAAAAAAACCGTCATCATACAATGACGGTTTTTTATTATTGAAATCTACTAAGATGATTTATTAAACAAATTCTTCAGTAATTTAGCTTTTGCTTGAGCAAATTCATCCGCCGTTAAAAAGCCCTGCTGCTTCAAGTTCACTAGCTTTTCTAAAGCATTAACTAATTCAGTATCAATTGTACTCTTAGCATTTTCATTAACACTTGTGCCGCTTACTTTTTGGGCTTTTGGCTGAGCTGAACTATTATCCACTGTTTGCGAACTTGCAGCATTATCTACCCTAACTTTAGGTTTAGGTTGAACGCCTGCCTCTGGTATGGAAGTTGATTTGCCCACCGCTTTATGAGTAACAGGTCTGATCGCCGCGGCTTGATTATGCAATGGCGTAACATTTTTCTTCACGGCTCCCTGTGTCGTCTCACTGCTCTTAACTATGGCTTTAGCTTTTCTCTTACCTGTTTGGGTCGGATTTAGTTGTTTGCCAATAAACCAACACCAATCAATTAAATAATCAACCACCTTAAAATAGCTTTTCTTAGTGATACGATTACTGCCCTTGCGCAAATATAAACAAACAGAATAAATGTGCTTATCCTTATCGGTAAGCTGTAAGCTTATTTGCCTAATTTTACCATCGACCATTTTATCAACATGTTCTTTAGTAAAAACGGCTCGAAGGTCTTGGTCTTTATCATTACTAAAGCCATGGCCTGAGTCTTCATTAATTAGGTTAACACTTTGATCATTAAGTTGTATTTCACTACTAACAATATCAGCTAAATCGAGAATAGTTTCTGCATTTTTCTTGTGACGACGGTATAAGCCAATTTGTTGTTGAGAGGCGCTTAACTCAAGATGGGCAAACTGTTGCCTAACCAGTTTTTTTGCCGAAAATTTATTCCGCTTACTCCAATAATAAAAAGCAGCTGCCACCATGACAAAAAACAAAAAGAGTAAAAACTTATTGTCCGACGACGAAGCTGTAGAGGGAAGCTCTTCACGAGCTGCTATAGCTAACTCAGTCGGGTTTTCTTGTGATAATAGGTACAGCATGTTTTCATAATTATCTAAAATCAGAACCTCACCCGATGCATTGACACTAAGGCTAGGTTGGCTATTTTCGGGTAACTGCTGTGAGGTGAACAACCACTCTATTTGTGGTTTATTTTCTTCATAATCATTGGCTGAAAAAGAACGTTTGAAAACTAATGATTCAATCAACCACCCCTGCTCTTGCTGAGAAAAAAGCAGTAACTTGTTTCTTAAGTAAGCTAGGTTTCGCCCTCGATACATGACAATATCATTAACCGCCTGGTCGCTTTGATAAAGCACTTTTTTAGGTGAGTTGCTACGCCAATCATCTCTTCCTGTCGTTAGGGACAACATATGCTTTTCATTATATTGATGCATGAGCAATAATTGCTCGCTATTCTTATCTGGCCATATAAATTGTTGGATCTTTTGCGCACCTAATAAGTAAATGGCATCTTTAATTTTGCTATCTTTCAAAAAAGGATTACTGCTAGGAACAGTAAAACTACGTAAGCCAAATTGAGCAGGATGAATGCGTAAAATAACCCCCGAGTATAGAGGTTGTTGCCATTTTTGATTACCACTTAAACTCATATACAATAAGCCGTAATTATCATTCCAAGATTTAGCTGCGGGATTAAATGCGAGCTGATTGATAGCAAAGCTCTCATCTGGCACGGCAACTCGTAGCACCTCTCGCTTGGTGCTCATGTCAACTTTTTGATGATTAACCGACTGGAATTGCCACTCTGTAATAACCGCATCAAACTCAAGAGGTAATTCAGCAGAGCGTTCTTGTAATCGTTTAGTAGTGCTTTTTTTATCAATGGGCTCTATATGACTTGTATAAAATGTTCCGTAACCTGTTTGATCACGTAAAGAAAAACTAGGATGTAAGGTGATAGCGGTGAATTTGGTGACATTGTTACTGAGGGTCAAAATAGCGTTTTCTTCAATGATACCTGTAGACAAATAAAGCTGCCCGGCATCATTAATCACAAAAAATTGCTCTTTGTTATTGGGGTTAGCGATAATTTGTTGCCAGTTATTAGCGCTGCTTGTGTGATGATTTAGCTGAGATATGATGTTCAGTTGATAGCTGTTGCTATTGGCAGCAATATGGCCAGAATAGAAGATAAACAAACTCACTAGCCAATAAAGTAGTGGGGAAAATAATCTATCTTTTACGAAGTGTCGCTTAAATGTTATTGCCGTCACGAGATATTTTGTCCATGAAATATACCTAACAGTTTAGTTTATAAACTAAATAATACTTCATTTGTAATTAACATCAATATATTAATTTTTCATTATGTGTACTACTTTACCTTCAATAAACTGTGTTTTTGCTGCTGTTGCTAAATAACTCAGCTTACCTTCAATAATAATATTATCGTCTACTTTCGCCTTTTCAACTAAATTTTGCGCTTGTTTCCCCCAAACATGCAATTCACGCGCTAATAAAATGGTTTGCCAGTTTTGCTTGTCGATATCGTATACGTGCTGACTAATCGTGATATTGACTTGTGCCATCTGCTTATTGTTTGCCGTGGTAATCAATTGCGGCATTGACGCTATTTTGCCACTACAATGAATTTGATTAATACTTTGAGTATACCCTTTAGCAAATTTTTGAATAAAACTAGCATGAACAATTGGAGGATGCTCATTCACCTTAGCGTTACTCGGCTTGATGTTACTTAAATATCCCTGCACTAATATTACATCACCTTTTTCTGCAAATAAAAGTGCCTGCTCAACAAGCTCCCCTTCCACTTTGACATGATGATAACTAGTCCATTCTTTGTATTGGTTAGTTTTTTTATCTAGCCACTTACTACTCGTTGCTATGGTCACCTCAGTAATGGCTGACACTGGATTAGCGCGGTAGCGAATATCAGGCTTGCTGACTAAATTTCCGAGCAAGGTAACAGAGCATAACTGCGGATTTTGCACAGGGGCGACTTGATGCATAACATAACTCTAATTTAAAAATAATAACTGTCGATAATATACCATTATCAATAAGGACAATCGGCCTTTTCGGGTAGTTTTTGAAAATTATTGACTATTCATCTTATATATTAAAATATACAATAACATTAAAACGCACAGGCTAATGTGTACATGATAACAGCACACTATAAATCTTCAATAATGATACTCATAGTGTCCGTTGTTCTACTTTTTAACAACACTACTTTCTCGCAGCAATTAAGCAAAGAGCAAGTCAAAGTCGCCTACCTCTACAACTTTTTAAAGCACATCACTTGGCCTGATGAGCATAATAAAAAGCAATTTGTTATTGCCGTCTATCGAGATGCTGACTTTTATGCGTTATTAGTGCGCTCCTTTAACAATAAACGCGTCAGCGGCAAGGATATTAACCTAGTCGCGATAAGTGATGTTTCTCAAGCTAGAGCCGCAGATTTACTTTACATTCCCAGCCAATTTAATAACAAACTCGCTCAAATAGCGGCGCAGGTTAGAAGCTCACAAACCCTGCTAGTTACCGATAATAGTGCTGATAAACACAATGCTATGGTGAACTTAATTGATAGCGATAATAATGCGATTTCTTTTGAAATCAATCAATCCAATATCATTTATGAAAAACTAAAAACATCTCCGCAATTACTCTTGCTAGGAGGCACTGAACTAGACATAGCGTCTTTATACCGTGAAACAGAGCAGGCAATGCAGCAGACAAGGGAGCGAGAGTCTACTTTAAATGCCACGTTAGCCATTCAGCAAGCGAAAATAAAATCAACTAATCAAAAGCTCAGCCAGCTTAACGCTGAATTAGCACGCAGCAGTCAAGAAATAAATCAACAGCAATTGGCAATGCAAAAGAAAGAACAGGAATTAGCATTTATTCTTCAGCAACTCAGTGAAGCCAACAAAAATTTTGGTAAACAAACTCAAGCCATCTCAGAGAAAAAACAGCAAGTAGCAGCCAAAGAGCAAGAAAACCAACAAATGGCAAATTTGATCAAGCAAAATAAGATCATTCTCCAAGAGCAACAGCAAAACATAAACAATCAACAACAAGCACTCAATATACAAAATGATGAATTAGCAGCACAGCAACAAACAATTGTCGAACAAAAAACCACCATCACGATTACCAGTATATTAATTATTTTTGTCGCATTAGTGTTAATACTACTAGTCGGTTTATTCCTAAAAAATAAAAAAACTACCCGTAAACTTAGCGTTGCCTTAGCGCATTTGGAGGAAACGCAAAATCAACTAATACAATCAGAAAAAATGGCTTCTCTAGGTAAACTCATTGCAGGTGTTGCTCATGAAATTAATACCCCCCTGGGTATTGCAGTAACCTCCACTAGCCTTATTCAAGAAAACACGGAAGAAATAGCCAAAAAACTCAACAATAAAACATTAAGTCAAAGACAATTACAGTCTTTTATTAATATCGTTAGCGAGTCATCAGTCATCTCTAATAAAGGCTTAGAGCGGGTGATCCAGTTAATGCATAACTTTAAAGAAGTCGCTGCCGATCAGATTGTAGAAGAAATGAGAAAAATAAATTTAGCGGATTATATTGATGAAGTCATGACAACGCTTGCCAGTGAGTTGAAAAAAAACAAGATCGCATACCAATACAAGGGGGAATGCGATCTTGCTATTAACACTATACCTGGGGCTTTGGCTCAAGTAGTCACAAATTTAGTGAACAACTCTATTCGACATGGCTTTGATACTGACAATTGCCAAGATAGTTTAGGAAATCGTATAACCATTTCTCTTGAGCAAAATAGCCATGATGAGGTTTGTCTCACCTACCAAGATAACGGCAAGGGCATGGATGAAAAAACCTTATTGCAAGTGTTTGACCCCTTTTTTACCACCAAGCGCAATAAAGGTGGTACAGGGTTAGGCATGAATATTGTGTTTAATATTGTCGAGCAAAAATTAAATGGTCATATAGAAATGCAAAGTAGTTTAGGAGAAGGGGTCATTTGTACTATCACTCTCCCCTTACTAACACTTACCGTTTAAGTGAACTCGCGTTTTCTTTTTCGCATGGTATAAAAAGAGTCAAAACTATATAAAGCCAATGCCGACCAAATGAAAATAAAGGTTATAAATTCAGCTGCTTGTATTGATTCTTGATAATAAAACACCGCCAAAAGAAACATAATACTAGGGCCTATGTATTGAAAAAATCCCAAACTAGATAAGGTGAGGCGTTTAGCTGCTGCGGTAAAGCACAGCAAAGGCGCTGTTGTTACTACGCCAGCTAACATCAAAATTATATTTAAGTGTTGGCTGTTAGCCATTAAATTGCTTGAAGGGCTGTTAACAAAAAATCCCCAGTAAATTAATGCAAACGGTAGCATTAATAGTGACTCAACCAGCAAACCAACAAATGAATCCACTTGCATCTTTTTACGTAATACACCATAAATAGCGAATGAACTCGCTAATGCCAAAGAAACAATTGGTAGTGTACCTAGGGTAAACAATTGCACTAACACCCCCACCACCGCCAATATCACCGCAATAAATTGAGTCTTTCGTAAACGCTCACTAAAAAACAACATACCCAAAGCCACATTGAATAAGGGATTAATAAAGTACCCCAAACTTGCATCAAGTAAATGATCATTATTTACCGCCCAAATAAATAATAACCAATTAAAGGCTAATATAGTGGCTGACAGTGTTAGCTTTAACATAAGCTTTGGTTGCTGGCAAAGGGTGATAACGGCTTGCCACTTTTTCATCATCACAACGAGTATGAGTAAAAACAAGCTAGACCAAATAATACGGTGCATCAGAATTTCACCGGCACCAATATCTAACAATAGCTTAAAATACATTGGAGCAATGCCCCACATAGCATAAGCCGCTAACGCATTAGCCACACCTGCATGGTTACTTTCTTGCTGCTTTTGTAATGATACTTGACTCATAAAGACATAATTTGCAATGGCAAAGGGGGCGCATAATAGCACAGCTATTAGAATTTCTTTCTATTATATTACCCAAGGGTTCACACGCCGATTTGGGAAGAATTAACCCACCATATAGGTCCCTGTACCAAAGGCAATATGTTCTCCTAGCTCGTTATGCATCTCCATTCGGGCAACAGCCACTTTACTCCCGCTACGAATAATATGAGCGGTAACAATAAATTGCTCGCCACGTCCAGGTCGTAAAAAGTCTGTTCGTAAATCTATGGTGCCAACCTTACTCAAGCCCTGCTTGACTGTTTCAGGTGTGACATCAGCAAGCTGCTCAATAATGTTAGCAGCGGCTACCGTACCACCCGCTAAATCTAAGGCTGAAGCCGTCACACCACCATGAAGAATTTTCTGCATAGGATTACCAATCAGCTTATCTTGCCAGACAAAGCGTACTTCTGATTTTTTAGCATTAAAGCGCGTTATCTCTAGACCAAGCAGCTGGTTGAAGGGCATATTATTATTCCACTCTTCGGTTAGTTGTTTATACACTGCTTCATAATTCATGTGATTTCTCTCTGGTCTGATGTGTTGATAATTAAGACTAACATCCTTTTGACGAATTAGTGTAAAAATAATGATCACTCACAAGCAACTCTAGGGTAAAATAGTTGTCATTAACCCCCCTTGAAGAAAATCTTGTTGAACACGAACATCTGCCCTTCTGTCTCAGAAGAAAACAAAAACCTTCTGCTAGATACATTAAAGCATTATTTTGGCTATGACAGCTTTCGCCCTGGACAAGCAGAAATTATCGAGAGCCTGATGCAAGGTAGAGATTCATTAGTCTTAATGCCTACAGGTGGTGGTAAATCTTTATGTTACCAACTCCCCGCCATTTTACTACCTGGGGTAACGATTGTTGTCTCACCATTAATAGCGTTAATGAAGGATCAAGTTGATAATTTAACTAGGCAGGGAATTCCTGCCGCCTTCATCAATTCATCATTAGACCCACAAACGATAAACGCTATTTTTTCTCGCCTTGCTAAAGGGGAAATAAAGCTACTTTACGTCGCACCTGAGCGTTTAACCAATCGCTACTTTTTACAAGGACTAAGTGATCTTCCGTTAAGCTTATTTGCCATCGACGAAGCCCATTGTATTTCACAATGGGGGCATGATTTTCGTCCTGCATATACCCAGTTGCAATGTTTGAAACAGTACTTTCCAAGCGTACCTGTTATGGCGCTTACCGCTACCGCCGATGTTACAACCCGAAAAGATATCTTGACGCAGTTAGCGTTAAATAACCCATACATACAACTAGATAGTTTCGATAGATCCAATATTCGTTTTACCCTAGCGCAAAAATACGATGGTGAAAAACAAGTGTTAGGCTATATCCGCAAGCAAGGTGAAGATAGTGGCATTATATATTGCAATAGTCGTTGGCAAGTGGAGAAACTCGCCAAATATTTAGCCGCATGTGGGGTTAACTGTGCGGCTTATCATGCAGGTTTAGAAAATGAAATTCGCGCTATGGTGCAAGATGGCTTTACCAAAGACAACATTCAAATAGTTATTGCAACTGTTGCCTTCGGTTTGGGGATCAACAAACCCAATGTCCGTTATGTTATTCATTTTGAACCACCGCGAACTTTAGAGTCTTATTATCAAGAAATTGGCCGCGCTGGTCGTGATGGACTACCCGCCGAAGCGTTATTTTTAGTGGCTGAAAAAGATATCACTCGCATTAAAAAGCGTATTAGCGAAGGTGATAATCAAACAAGAGTGAAAGTGGAATTACAACGTTTTGCAGCACTAAGTGCTTTTGTTGATGCACAGACTTGCCGTCGACAAGTAGTGCTTAATTATTTTGCTGAATACACAGAGCAAGGTTGCGGCAACTGCGATATTTGTCTAGATCCACCGAGTCAATTTGATGCCACCATTCCGGCGCAAAAAGTACTCTCTTGTGTATATCGCATTAAAGGGCAAGGTGATATTAATCATGTTATTGATGTATTACGTGGCGAGCTTACAGAAAAAGTAAAAAGGCTAGAGCACAATAAGGCCTCTACATTTGCCATTGGGCAAGGAAAAACACCGGGTTATTGGTTTGCCTTAATAGCACAACTAATACATTTAGGTTATTTACAGCAAGATATTGAGCAAGAGTCTAATCTGTGTTTAACACAAGCTTCGGGCTCTGTTCTTAAAGCATGTGAGCCATTAATGCTAGCCAGCCCTCGTTTGCAAAAAGCCAGTTATTGGCAACACAAAAGCCAACAAAAAACCTACGATAGAGGCTTATTTGCTAAATTACGTGAGTTGCGTAAAAGTATTGCTGACAGTGAAGATATTGCACCATTTATTGTATTTAATGATGCGACATTATCTGAATTAGCCCGCGTACAGCCGCTAACGTCTCAACAAATGTTAGCGATTAGTGGTATTGGCGATGTTAAACTTGCGCGCTACGGCCAAGCATTTTTATCTTTGATTAAAGAGCATAACCCATAACGCCCTGCTAAATTTTTTATCACTTAAGATCAAAAAAAGCGCCAATGGCGCTTTTTTATTCGCTACTCATTACGGGTAGCATTTTATTACTATGACGCTTATTTCAAACTTGCGTAATATGCTGCTAGGTTAGCTATATCTGCATCACTTAAAGCCGCAACCATACCTTTCATGGTAGGGTCATTTCGTTTGCCAGATTTAAAATCTTTCAGTTGCTTAGCTGTGTAAGCTTCTTTTTGGCCTGCAAGGTTCGGATAAGTAGGAACAGCAGAAATACCAGCAGTGCCATGACATGCGCTACACATCATAGATTTAGCTTTACCAGCTTCAACATCACCAGCTAAGGCAGGACCAGCCATCATTACGGTTGCAGCAACTGCAAGAGTAAGTTTTTTCATAGTAATTGTCTCTCTTTGTCTATAAATTTATTTTCTGAAAATAGTATAAGTAAAATAATTTAGGCTGTCGTCGTTTTTTTAACTTAATATAGTGATTAGCATCAAATATTCATAATTAAACCACTAAATATGCTTATTGTTGTGATAATTTGGTATGATTTCTGTTTACCTATTTACCTCTTGTCAGGTTGCTAATGTCTGAAATAGCAGTGCAAATAATTAACTGTATTGATGAGCAGATCACTGTTCTTTTTGATCAAAATTGGTTTCATGAAGACACGACTTGGCTTCATCAATTAATTTTAGACAAAATTCCTGATCATCAAATCATGGAAACAATCCTTGGAGCAGATAGAGAGAACATACGCTTTCGCTGGCAAGACGCTGAGTTTGCCTTAAATTTCGAGTACTACAGCCAGTCCTGTTGGATTTGTGCTCAAGATGAAATTAGCACCTTGAAAATCCAATCATTGTTTCAGTTAATATCAAAAAACGATGTTTGATAAAATACTCATTAGCCGCTGCTTTTTAGGCGAAAAAGTTCGTTATAACAGTGAGGTTATAGCGCTGAAGCATCCATTACTCACCTTGTGGCAACAACAAAATCGCTTCATTGCCATTTGCCCAGAAATTGCTGGAGGCTTATCAGTACCAAGAGAGCCTGCGGAGCAAAATCAAGTTAATGGAGAAATACTCACTTGCACAGGAGTTAATGTCACTAAACAATTTAATGTTGGTGCGCAACAAAGTCTCGCATTATGCCAACAACACCATATTCGTTTCGCATTGTTGAAGGAATCAAGCCCCTCTTGTGGTAGCACATTGATTTATGACGGTACTTTTGCTAACAAAAAAATTGCCGGGCAAGGTGTTACTAGCCAATTACTCACTCAAGCAGGTATTCAAGTATTTTCAGAAAATACTATTGAAGCGCTAGCAACCTTATTAGATAAATAAGCTCTGTGTCTACTTTCTACTTTCGCTGACAATTGCTTTACGGCTGCGATTGATAAACTGATTCAACCCTTCTTTCGCTTGCATTTCACCTACCCCTAATGAAACACTCATTTTAGGTAGCCTAATACCCGATTGAACACTGACAAAACGGAGTTTTTCTACGCCCTGCTTTATCTTTTCCGCTATCTCAGAAGCGATACCACCATCAACATCGGGTAATAATACAATAAACTCATCATTAGCAGAACGCACAGGTAAGCCACTATCATCAACGTAACTGGCTACTTTTTTGGCTATTTTAGATAAAATGACATCGCCAATTAAACCACCAAATTTTTCACTAAACTTAGCAAAATGATCAACACTCACCACAATAGCAGCCACCGTCCTATTTGCATCTTCTATCAACCAGGTATCAACATGCTTAGACATAGCCTTGCGATTATATAAACCTGTGACGGGATCTAAATAAACCTCTTGACGAACTTCTTCTAATTCATCTTCTAATGTTTTGGTATATTGCTGTGACTGTAGCAGCTGCTCTGCTAGTTGTTGTTGCTGCTTTTTAAAAATAATTGAAGCACGATGCAACTGAGTTATTGCAGTTTTCACCTCAGCTTTATCATGAGACATTAAGGCGGGAATATTATCATCAAGCTGTTCAATCAATCCTTCAGCACTGGTAGTAGATTGCTGACAACTGTGTTGAACCTGTTGAAATAATTGAGCAAGATCAGAAACGATTTCATGGCGAAATTTACTTTGCTCAAGAAAATGCTCTTTATATAGTTGCTCCATAAAAAAGCCATCTAGCGCTTTACCCGATAACAGTAGGCGTTTAATAGCGGCTACAAGTATTGGGTTATTGTTTTTACAATATTCATAGCTAACAGCATAATTGATGGGGTTAACAGCTAAATGCCACTGTTTCAGCTGCTTAACTGCCAGCGACATGGTTTTATCTGCTTGTTTTATAGAATCGTGATATTTCACCGATCCACCTCATTGCGTTATGGCAGTCCATGCCTGCTTTTAGTGTTCTTTGACACCTATTATTTATATTCTCTAGCATCTAAGCACAAATATCTACAAAATTTATGTTATTTATCTGTAACCTTAGTTTGCAACTCTGCTAAAGTAATCAATCCTTCAACTTTGAGTTATTTAGAATGAAACTTTTATTTTCCATCGCAATAGCATTTTTTCTTACCAGTTGTAGTCAAACACCTGATACTTCAGCAAAGCCTACCGCTATTTCTTCAAGTAAAAGTGATCAACATTTACAACAATTAATTCAAACTCATCAACAATTTTATCTGCAATCAAGTCCTTTTAACGACCCCCAAGAGGGAGGGAGCAATGGCAAATTACCGGACTTATCGCCGCAGTACCTCGCAAAGCAAAATAAAAAGCTCAATAACATATATCAAGCGCTAATTAGGATTAGTAACGATGAGTTAAATAAAGAAAACCAAATTAATAGTGCGGTATTACTCTATACCATTAAAAATCAACTAGACAGCTATAAAAATAAAGAGCATTACATGCCATTAACGGCTGAGTCAGGCTTTCATGTATGGATTTCCAATATAACTCAGCAGGTCAAGCTTAAAAGCCTACAGGATTATCAAGACTATTTATCAAAATTACGCGCCATTCCCCGTTACTTTGAACAGCAAACTGCTTGGATGAATCTTGGCATTAAAGCTGGCATAACGCAGCCAAAGGTAGTTTTAGTTGGTTTTGAGCAATCAATAAAAGCTTTTATCGTTGATGATGTTACTAGCAGTCATTATTACCAACCTTTTACAAAGATGTCAGGACAAGTAACTCCTGAAAACCAAATAGCGCTTCAGCAAGAAGCCAAGAAAATTCTACGTGAAAAGGTCATTCCGGCATACCAACAATATTACCATTTTATGGTTAACCAGTATAAGCCCAACGCCCGAGATAATATTGCCGCAACGTCATTACCCAATGGCGATGCCTACTATCAAAACAGAGTACAGCACTATACAACATTAAGCATGAGCGCTGATGACGTGCATCAACAAGGTTTAGATGAAGTTAAGCGTATTCGTGCTGAAATGGATGCTATTATTAAGCAAGTTGAATTTGAGGGGAGCTTTGCCGATTTTATAAAATTTTTACGTAACGACGAACAATTTTATGCAAAGACGCCAAAAGCGCTACTAAAAGAAGCGTCTTATATTGCCAAGCAAATGGATGCTAAATTACCAGCACTCTTTAAAACACTACCTAGAACCCCTTACGGCGTTATTGAAGTCCCCGCAAGTATCGCTCCCAAGTATACAACAGGCCGCTATTCAGGCCCTACGCGTGATGATCAAGCAGGAAACTACTGGGTAAACACTTACCGACTTGATAGACGCCCGCTATACGTATTGCCTGCATTAACCTTACATGAAGCAGTGCCTGGACACCATTTGCAGGGCTCAATTGCTAAAGAAATGAAAAATGTTCCTTTGTTTCGAAACCGCACATACATCTCTGCATTTGGCGAGGGTTGGGGTTTATATTCAGAGTATTTAGGAATTGAAGCGGGAATTTATCAAACTCCCTATCAAAATTTTGGTCGTTTAACCTATGAAATGTGGCGAGCATGTCGCCTTGTTGTTGATACGGGTATGCACACTAAAGGCTGGTCGCGCCAACAGGCTATTAATTACCTTGCTGATAATACCGCGCTATCACTGCACAATGTACAAACAGAAGTGGACCGCTATATTTCATGGCCAGGACAAGCCTTATCATACAAGATTGGCGAATTGACAATTAAGCGCTTACGTCAAAAAGCAGAAAAAACTTTAGCCAATGATTTTGATTTGCGTGATTTTCATGATCAAATTTTGAAAAATGGTTCAATGCCATTATCCATGCTAGAAAAAGTAATCGATGCTTATATCACTAGCGAAGAATTGAAGCGAAATAAAAAAAGTGATGAAAAAAGATATTAATTAAGGAAGAAAAACAAGGCAAGGAAGCCACGCAAAGTAGACCGAGGAAACAGACAGAAAGCTGTTAAAATAGAAGAGCCCCCACTACATCTAAATTTGGCAGTCCCGCTGTCATAGGTTTCCCGTTAGACCGGTAACTTTGCGTCTCTAGTTTTCACTAGATTTGCCCTTGTCGAGCTTTAGCAGCTCGAGAACATTATAAGTCATGGTTTTAAATTGTAAACAAAAAAAACTAACAAGTGACTAGTAATCACGCTAAAATAGCAATTAAACTATCGCTAACGCCTTATTTTTACTGATGTTCATTATAAAAAAAATATTTGTTTTATTTCTTTTTTTCCTCACTATTACCGCTGGTTTTAGTGCTTTTAGCTCATTAGCCAGTGAAAATAACTTAACGTCTCAAGCACAATTAATGGATCAAGTTGAGTACTTAATTCAACAAGACGCCGAAAGTCTGCACTACGATGAAGTGATTCGATTAAGTAACAAAATAATTCCTAATAGAAGCAAATACCCTAAAGAAGTTATTGCTAAAATATATTTATTATTAGCTAACATTGCTTTAAATAAGGGCGAGATGGAAAGCGCTTTTCAATTTACTCAAGATGGCCTAGTAGCAGCAAGTCTGCATCAAAAAACTCAACTTTGCTTACAAATAAAGTTGGCAGAAATTTTAACGGCAAAAAAACAATATAAAAAGTTGTTGAGTGTTTCTGAAAATACCATCAAAGCATTAGGAGCAGAAGATAATACTAAGTATATGCTCTTTGCATTAAGTTATAGAAGCGTTGCCAATGCTATGTTATTCAAACATAACAAAGCACTTGAAGATCTCCAAAAAGTTCAAGCTGTTATTGAGCAAAACCCAGCCTTTAGTGAACATATTTCACTGTTATCTATTTTGGCTAATGCCTACTACTATTTAGGCGAATACCAGACCTCACTAACCATACAATTAAAAATATTGAAGTTACGATTTACCCTTAATAGGCTTGATAATGTTAATCAAACCTATAATCATCTCGGCAATGCCTATTTGAATTTACATCGATATAATGATGCCTATAACGCGTATTGGGAAGCCAAACGATATGCAGAAAAAAAAGCGGCACCAATCTATGCCGCTTATGCTGGGCAAGGTATGGCTTTAGCATTACAACATCAAAAACAGTATTTACAAGCCCAAACAGAGTTAGTCAAAGCGCAAAAAATATTTCATCAACATAATTTGGCGACACCTTATTTAGAAACCCTCATCACACTTGCGCAAATCAGCCACGAAATAAAACAATTTCCAGCAAAAGAAGCCTATTTATTAGCAGCTGAAAAGAGAGCCGAGGATAACCAATTAACTGATCAATATATTATTTTGTATCAATTACTTGCCCATATGTATTTAACTAAAAATGAAGTTAAAAAGGCTTACTTTTGGCAAGAAAAATACAGCCAAGCTTTACTAGACACAAAGCCTTTAAAGCTAGATGCTCGTGCCCACTCAACACAAAAAAAAGACCTTGTTGATAGCTTACAAACCAAAAAACTTGCTTTAGAGCTTGCAGAAAAAAGCGAACTGGCAAGTACCTTTACCAGTAAATACCAGCATCAACAAATAATGATCTGGGTATTATTATTCATTATTACATCAATAATTCTTAGTCAACTTTTTATTTGGCTAAGACGTAGAGCTAAACGTTCACGAAGCGAATATGATGAACAGGATACAAGTTGCCAAGTTTTAGTGAATCCCATTCAAACAAAAGCGCTTTATCAAGCGAATTTCAACATGGCCAGAAAATACGCTTACCCCCTGACGTTAGGCTATATTTCAATCAACAATTGGCAAGAATTACTGTTTAAGTTTAACAAAAAAGTTGTCAATGAAGTCAGTGACAATATAGTCGATTTAATCAATGAGCATATTAGCGAATTTGAAAACGCAGGTTTAATTAATGATGGCGAGTATTTATTGCTTTTCCCTCATCAAAACAAAGAAGATGTTATGATAACCATGGAAAAGTTATTAGAAGATTTGCGCTTAAGATTTTTTGCCAATTTAGGGGGAGTTTCAGTTATACTTTCCTACTCTGTAGAAAGCCCTGATTTTCAAGATATTGACCCTTATATTTTTCTATCTCAATTAAGCTCAGCGGTTAAATCTATATAAGACTCACTTTTTGGTAAATAAATTTTAGGTGAAAAATGATAGCTGTATTACTTGTTACCGCCCTGTTCGTTGTTATTAGCGTTTACTTTTACTTTCGAGCCGAAATGCTACAACGTGAATTGCTGGTATTAAAACGTGAATCTGCCAATATTCAAAAAGAAAACAAAAACTTATCGAAATCGATGGCATTGCTAGCTAGTAGCCATGAAGACTTTGCTAAAAGCCGCTTAAGCTTGTTAGGCACTAACACATCAGAAAATAAGGATATTGAGTTAATCATTCCCCTCATAAATAACTACGCCGCTATTTTTCGAGAGTGTTTAACCGGTAAAGGTAAAATGCAACCTATGATCAAGAAGTGCTTTGATAACCATGATCCTGATGCATTTAAAGCCTTTATGAAAACAATAATTAAGACAGATAGTAAACTTCAACGCCTATGGGGAAGCAATAACTTAGCAGGTTTTGTTTCTTTGGCAGAATCGCTGTTAATAAAGTTCAGCAAGGAAAAGTAGGCAGTTAAGGAGTAGGCACCTTTAACTCGCGTTAAAAGCCGATTGAGATATTAAATTCCGAGAATTATCGCTAATTTCGAATCATAATATCAGGTGAAGTGTCTATTTCACCTTCGCAGGAAATAGTAGCAGCATTACCATTACATAATAAGATAGCCATACTGCCTGCTTGGCTATCGCGAATGTAGCTTAAGTCGTAGCCGAACTGAGTCAAACTACTGGCTGCAAATTTTTGAGCCAATGACAACTTTCCCCACAAATTTTCAGGCACTACGTTTCGCTGTCGCCTTTCAAGAAGTGCTTCCCTTTCTACTGTTGCTTGCATGTTGAGCCTCTATTTTAAATTAAAATGGCAAAAATCCATCTAGCCATAATACAATTGGATACATTTACTGCGCTTAAAAAACAAGCGAATACTCTCGTAAGTTATCTCAATTTGTTTTACACATCAACATTTTTTTATCTAAAAAACTGTTATCATTACCGGCTATGTTTAATAGTCCAATATTTTTTAACTAAGTGTTAATTAATTGCGTAGATATTGTAAATAAACAGAGTGTTAACTATGAGTGTTGTATTAGATGAATTACTAGCTTTGCTTAAATTAGAGATCATTGAGCAAGGCATCTATCGAGGTCAGAGCCAAGATTTAGGTTTTCGTGCTTTATTCGGTGGGCAGGTTATGGGACAAGCATTATCTGCAGCTCAAGAGACCGTTGATGCAGATCGATTTGTTCACTCTTTGCACTCTTACTTTTTGCGCGCTGGAGATGCCTCAAAACCAGTGGTTTACGAAGTGGAAGATATCCGAAATGGCAATAGTTTTAGCACACGTAGAGTGCAAGCAATACAAAATGGTAAAGCCATTTTTTATATGACAGCGTCTTTTCAGCAAGCCGAAGAAGGTTTCAATCATCAAGATACAATGCCAACTGTACCAGCGCCTGATGGTATTCCCTCTTATAGCGACTTTATCGCTAAACATCAAAATGCATTACCCAAAGGGATGCGTGAAAAGTTCTTAGCTGAAAAGCCTATCGAAATTCGACCTATTCAGCCATACAACTGGCTCAGCCCGACAAAAACTGATTCTAGCAGCCAGAGTTGGTTAAAAACTAACGGTTGTTTACCTGATGACTTACGCATACATAGTTGTATGCTCGCTTATGCCTCTGATTTTCATTTTCTACCAACAGCTTTATTACCACATGGAGCGAGTCATTTACTCCCTAACTTTCAAATCGCTACCGTCGATCATGCCATGTGGTTTCATCGCCCTTTTCGTTTTGATGATTGGTTGCTTTATTGCATGGACAGTCCTTCAGCCAGTAATGGCCGAGGCTTAGTACGCGGACAGATATATAATCGCCAAGGTGAACTAGTAGCTTCCACCATGCAAGAGGGTGTGATTAGACAAAGATAAGGCTACATAAAAAGAAGCTGAGTACTGCCAAACCACTTGTTTACCATTTAAGCTTACTTCTGCGATATTGACTGCTGCCAATCAAACCCTGTTGGGTGCTGAAACACACGTAAATCAAATTGTGGCGCAATGGCAAAAAGGTGATCAAATATATCAGCCTGAATTGCTTCGTACTCTTTCCAATCCGTGGTAGTAGCAAAACAATATAACTCTAATGGTAAACCACTCGCCGTTGCTGGCAATTGTCGCACCATACAAGTTAAATCATTAC
>JAPHTO010000059.1 GCA_026196955.1 Colwellia sp.
CGTTCCTCGCGCTCAGCACTAACGGGTTATCCGCTTGTCCTGAGCTTGTCGTACTTCGACTACTCGTTCCTCGCGCTCAGCACTAACGGATTATCCGCTTGTCCTGAGCTTGTCGAAGGAAGGGAGGACTCTTTAAGGGCAGGTTATAAAAAACAGCGTTTAAAAAGTATTTCGAGAGTCATCTAACTTTACTACGTTGTTTTCTAAATCTGGAGTTTTAAATACCGAAACTTGGTTTCGTCCAGCATGCTTAGCATCGTAGGCGGCACTGTCGGCATCAGCTAATATTTTTTCCAACTCATAGCCGCTAGTTTTTACATCGGTAACACCAAAACTAGCGGTGATAGTAAACTCAAAACCAGAATCAACCGTATTGATATCCTCAATAGCTTGTCGACATGCTTCAGCTCTTACTTGGGCCGTTTGTTTATCGCAACTGGTTAATAAAATACAAAACTCTTCACCACCTAAGCGGGCAAAAATGTCATTTTGTCGGCCGATACTTTTACAAGCATCAACGGCTGTTTTTAATGCCCAATCGCCACACGCGTGACCATAAGTGTCATTAATCTTTTTAAAGTAGTCTAAATCAAACATGATCAGGCTAAGCTCTTGCTCAGCACTTTGACAGTATCTAAGAGCATTTTTGGCAACTTGGGTAAAGTGCCCACGGTTGAATATGCCGGTTAGTGCGTCATACTCAGCTAATTCTTTAATGCGTTTATGGGCTTTTAATAAACGATAACCCCAAAATGTTAGTACAGACAAGGTAAGTACTAGCACCAAAATGATAAGTCGGGTGTTTTCTGCATTAGCATGAATTAATGCTTGTTCGGCGGTTAATAATTGATTTTTTTTACTTAATAAATCTATTTCGTTTTTTTGTTCAATAGCTTGATGTTCAGCCAGTTGAAAGGCGAGATGTTTAGCTTGGGTTTCGTTTATATAAGTCTTATCAAGCTCGGTATGAACTTCGTGCAATGTTAGTGCTTTTAGGTGTTTGTTTTGTTTTTTAGCCACTTGGTAGAGTAACTTATAAGCAGCAACAACTGCCTGTGTGGTTTTAATACTCTCACCAATTAGAGTTGATGTATTTGCATATTCTTCTGCTTGCTCTAAATTACCTTGTTGCCAATGAGCCAGTGCTAATGATGTAAAAACTTCTACAATAAGTCGAGGGTATTTAGTTGATTTTACTTGTGCTAAATAGGGAGTTAAAGACTCTATAACTCCTTCAGACTTGTTATTGGTAAGGTTTAATTTAGCGTTGTAAGAGCGGATAAAATTTGCGGCAATAGGTTCACTATTACATAGTTTTACTGCTTCTTCTATTTCAGCGCCATTACTACTTAACTGCTTTAAATGTAATTTAGATTCGATTATTACCATTTTTGAAACACAAAGAGTTCTTGTTTGATGAGCTTTGCTGAATAATAACTCAGCGTACTTTAAGCCTAAAGAATACTGACCTAATTGATTATAAAAAATAGCGGTTACCATTAAACCGTTTAAATAAATATCAAAATCTTTTATTTCTGGTAACTCTTTTAAAAGAATAGATAAGTATAATAACCCTTCTGTCCAGTTTTGTTCTATCGCAAAAATGTTTATGATTGTTAATCGTGCGCGGAATTTTATTCCAATGTCTGCTTCGTTTGCAGTTAGTATACTTTGAAATAACGGTAAGGCTTCTTGAGCCTTTCCGTTAAATGTGAGTTTATAGGCTTGTAAATAGTTTAAGTAATAACTCTGTTGCTTTGTAAGTTTTGGCGACTTTTTTTCTAATTCAGTGAGTAATGCTTCGAACTTAGCTGGGTCACTAGTTCTTATTTTGTTAGCATTTTCTAGTAATTGGTCAATGTCGCTAGAAATGTTAGCTGATGCATTTTGTGCATAAGAAAAAAGTAATAAGAATAGAGTTAAATATAGATTACTTTTACTTAGTCTATTCTTATTAAACATAAAAAATTAACCGTTTACTATTAATTTAATGTTTGTTTCGCTCTCTTCAGAGCCATTATCTTCAGATTGTTCATCGTCTTCTGCTGGTACTAAGAAACAAACCACATCAGGACAAACATCTAATTGACGCTCAAGCGACACCACGTCTTTATTAATTACTGCAGTAGCAATAGTGTCTTCAATATTATTATCAATAAGCAATTTTTCCATGGCTTGAGCGCTTTGTAAGCTGGCATCGCTGGCAAGTTGTGCAAGTGTTTCGATTACTTTAGTCATTGGTATACTCCATTTTTGTTGTTGTGAACTCTATTGCTTGTTTTCTGTTCTTTTTATAACACTAGCCTTAGCTTAGGTCTATGTTTACTTTGCAATTCTTGCTTATCTATTAAAGCTAATTTATCTAACACGGCTTGGTTGGGTTGCATTTTTTCACTGGGTGGTATCACCAAGGTGGTGTGCATAAATAATTCAGCGTTAACTAAATCGACTAACTTTATATATTCAGCGCGCATGGTATCGATAGGTAAAACTTTAGCTTGATACAATATGACTTGATGATCAGCAGGGTAAGTTGCTAATAATAAATCCACTAATACTTGTCGGTAGGCTTTGCCGGTGGAAAATCTTGCTAACGATTTATCCCCCGCTAAACCGACTTGCCACAGTACTAGGTGAGCAGCAGGATCAATGTTACGTTGATAAAACATAAACTGACTGGTTTCCAAATTCATACAGCCTGTTTTGCCGGGATCTATAGCTAAGTCAGCATATAAACAATCTTCTGCGGAAATCCCAGCTTCCATGTGCGCAGGCATATTTTCAAGCTTTGCTTGCTTAATAGCCCTGTGAGCAACACAAGCAAATACGCCTGGGTGGCCATAAAAGGCAGCAACTACTTTTTTGCCAACTCGTACTTCGGTTAATATTGCCTCAACCATTTCATTGTAGGTAATGTTACGGTTTTTACCTTCTTGGTAACAGTATTGTAAACTGCGGACATCGCTATGCAATTCCTCTAGCCAGCGTTCAGTAATACCAGTCGACATTAATGAAAAAACCACATCGGCCTGTTCAATATGGCTTTTAGCGATTGGGGTAATATGAGCGCCTAAGGTCATGCCTGTTCCGACACAAACTAAACTACCTGACATTTCAGTTAACCTATGCTTAATTATTAAGAGAAAATATGATGTTGTTAAAGTATCAGTAAACCGATTGCTATAACAGAGAATGTTATTAGAAAACTGTTAATTAATTACCCGTGTAATTAGTTGCTTATGCCACTGATTTTTTTTGACTTGTTGGTGGCAGGTTTGAGTGTTGTCATATGTAGCATTTTTTATTTCGGTAAAACCAAGCTTTTTGACAAAACGTTTAGTCGCTAAATTTTTTTTAGCATATTTTGCGGTGATAATATTGATAGATAAATAATTAAAAGCATATTCCATTAAAGCGCCCATTGCTTCTTCAGGTAATAATCTGCCGTTAGTATGTCGCAGTAACATAATGCCTATCTCGGCTATTTCTGGCGTTTGCCAGTTTAACGCTTGTAAACCAACACCTTCATTATTGTCTACATTAACTATTGCCCAAGTCATTACCTTAACAGGTGTTTTCTTCATAGCTATTATTGTTTTGTCGAATGCTTTTTCAGCTGCATCTTGGCTCAAGGGGGAGCCAATATTACGCATGATTTTTTCATCGGTATAAAGGCTAATATATAGCTCTTTATCTTGTTCAGCCAATGGCCTGATCAATAATCGTTCTGTGGTAAAACTATGCAAACCGCAACTTCCTTGATGTTTTTATTTATTTCTGTTTGGCAAACTTGATCACGCCAGTAGTATCAACTGAGCGATCAAAAATAACATAGTAATTGTTTAATAGCGGCAAACCAATAATAGACTGATTAGGCCATTGTGGTAATTGGCTTAAAAAGCGAAAGCAAGCTTTGCCAAAGCTGGGGGTATTAACTTGCCAATAGGTTTGTGGTGTACAAGTGAGTTGTACCGTTTTTTTCTTACCGTCAATAATATCACTGACAAAGGTGAAAATAATGTCAGGCCACTGTGCTAAGTTTAGCTCGCTGCTATCTATTCCTACTTCTTGATAAGCAATGTCTTTAAAAGGACTCAGTAGTGTTTCAAATTCAGGATTAATGGCCGTTAAGTCTTTTATCATTTGTTGATAAATGTCTGCGGTGAGTACAATTCCGCCAGCGCCGGTATCAATAATGGCGTTGGTTAAGTAACTTTTTACCTTGTCTTGCTGTAATGGCGCTGCTGTTATGGGGGCTTTATCTCCTACTTGAACCGATACTAGCTCAACATTGTAGTAAACATCGTGCTCTACTTTTATGTGGCTAAACTCTCCCTGATAAAGATCGGTTTGCTCTTCACCACCGCCTAATATTAACCAACCTTGATTAAGTGGATCTTGCTTTAACGTGTCAGTGCTTGTGGTAGTTAAACTAGTGTCATTCATGTGAATGGCAGAGCGTTTACTATAAAAGCTAAATTTATTTGCACTTAAGTTGTGTAGAGCTAAGTCAGTAAAGTAGGGGGTTATATCATGTTCTGGGTATTGCCATAAAAAGTGCTTGAAAGTGGCTAAGTTACTACTGTCTTCTAAGGCTTCATTGTTACTGCTATTAAATGGCCAAGGGTAAGTATGTGCTGGCGCTACTTTTTGCTCGGTTAAATAATTCGATAAATTAAAGCCTTTGTTAAGATGATGATAGGCAAGCCCTATGAAACCATCAGCTTTACCAAAGGTCGCAAATTGATCTTTGTTAGACACTAAAGCGAATGTTGCATTTTCTAGCGTTATGCTCTCTTGATTATGATTTGCTATAGATACGGTGGAGTGAACAACAGGACCATTCCAGCCGCCAATGCCGTAATTGACTTCTTGTGCTATGGCAGTGGCAACTAAATGCTTATCTTTCGTTGCTTGATAAGACTCTTCTTTAATGACTAACGTACTGCTGCCAGTATCGAGTATTAAATTTACTGGTGTTTGTTGGCTGCCAAGGTGTAATACAGCGCTGTAATCCCCTTTAGCGTAGACATTAGTGATAGGAAGTTTGAGTGCCATAATCTTTATTTTAAATCCGTTATTAAGGTTTTTAACCATTTTTCTTCAGTGATAAAGTACCAAGACCAGTGTTGGTACTCCTTGCCAATACCAAGCGCTAATATTTCTTGCTCAGTTTTACCTTGCGCCAGTAATGTTTGTACGTGATTAATGCTGTAGCTGATCATGTCTGAAAACTCTTGATAACGCGCTTTATTGGTTAATTTTCCATGACCAGGAATAATCACTACGTCATCAGGCATTTGGGCAATTAGCGTATTTACAGCTGACAGATAACCTTTAACGCTGCCACCGTTATTGATGTCTACATAGGGAAAACCAATTTCAAAAAACAAATCGCCTGTGTGTAATACATTCGCTGTTTTAAAATAAACGACCGTGTCGCCATCAGTATGCGCGGCAGGAAAATGATTCAGTTGAATGGTCTCTGCTGATAAGTAAATAGTAACACCAGTTTCATAAGTCACTACGGGTAATGCTACTTGCTTATTTGCACTCTTATTGCGTAAGCGCTCTCTTACTTTTTGATGAGCGAAAATAGGAGCTTTATGAGAGAAGTATGTGTTGCTACCCGTATGGTCACCATGAAAGTGCGTATTCACAATGTATTTCAGTTCATTGTTACTGATAGTCGTCATGGCTTGTTCAATTTTTTCCGCCAATGGTGCGAATTGATCATCAACCAATAATAATCCTGATTTAGTTGCTAACACGCCAATATTTCCGCCAGCGCCTTTTAACATATAAACCTGACCTGAAGCTTTCGTTGCAACTATGTTTATATCGTCAAAATTTCTGCTATAAACTGGGTTGCTAATAAATACAAATAGTGAAGTAATCAGTAATAAAACTTTCATAAGTATCTCGATGTAATAAGTAAGCTGAGTAACCATAGCGCATCTTGCAAATTTTCAAAAGAGGCAAGGTTTGTAGCGTGATATTTATCACGAAAAAGGTTAACAAATTGTACAAAATTCGCTCACATCAATGCTTTAGTAAAAGTCAATATAAAAAAGATAAAAAAAACTAATTTTTGTTTAAATTATATGCTTTTCAAGGAGCGAAAAAACGCGTAAACTTAGCGCCCTTTTGAAGGGTAGCTCAAAAAGTAATCAGTGTGGTGATGGTTTGAAAATCGGCTCATATCAATTTGACAGTAACGTTTTTCTTGCTCCAATGGCAGGCATTACCGATCAACCGTTTCGCGAGTTGTGTTGTCGTTTAGGTGCTGGTTTAGCAGTATCAGAAATGGTGTCATCAAACCCCAAGGTTTGGAACACCGAGAAATCTAAACTGAGAATGATTCACAGTAAAGAAGCGGGTGTTCGCAGTGTGCAAATAGCCGGTAGTTGCCCAAAAGAGTTAGCCTTTGCAGCGCAAATTAATGCTGAAAGTGGCGCACAAATTATTGACATCAATATGGGGTGCCCTGCAAAAAAGGTAAACAAAAAGTTAGCGGGCTCGGCGTTGTTAAAAGAGCCAGCGCAGGTTGAACAAATAGTGAAATCTGTGGTGGATGCTGTTGATATTCCGGTAACGTTAAAAATTCGCACCGGTTGGTGTGAAAATAGCCGTAACGGCGTTGAAATTGCAAAAATTGCTCAAGATAACGGTATTGCTTCGCTTGCAGTACATGGCAGAACTCGCAACGACTTTTATAAAGGCAATGCGGAATACGACACGATAAAAGCAATTAAACAAGCAGTTTCAATTCCTGTTGTGGCAAATGGCGATATAACCTCGGTAGAAAAAGCTGAGCAAGTATTAAGCTATACCGGAGCCGATGCGATAATGATTGGCCGAGGTGCTCAAGGGCGACCTTGGATTTTTCGAGAGATTAACCATTTTTTGAAAACAGGAACCAGACTACCTGCTCCCTCAGTGAATGAGGTACGTTCAATATTACTTGGACATGTAAAGGAATTACATCAGTTTTATGGTGACTACATGGGCGTGAGAATCGCTCGTAAACATGTGTCTTGGTATATTCACTCGCTTGCTTTACTTGGTGAAGAATGTGGTGAAAGTTTTTATGCAAATTTTGCAGGTGATCAAGGCAAGGCTTTTAGAGCTACTTTTAATGGTTTGTCGTCAACAAGCGAACAGCTTGAGACGTTAGATCTTTGTTTCGATCAGCGAGTTCATTAGTGAGCCGTTGGTTGTTTAATTTATTTATACTAATAGAAAGAGTTGTACATTATGTTCGAACAAAATATTTCTTCTCCGTTTATCACTGGTGATATTCAAACGCAAACTAAAACGTCTCCGTTGCGCACACAAGCTAAAATAGCTATCAATAACTACTTAAAGCAGTTAAATGGTAACGATGTTGATGATATGTACGACCTTGTACTAAGTGAAATAGAAGCGCCAATGTTAGAAGAAGTGATGATGTATACTCGCGGTAATCAAACAAGAGCCGCAAACTTACTAGGTATCAACCGTGGTACATTACGTAAGAAGTTAAAAAAATACGGTATGAACTAATACTCAGGCAGGATTAACCTGCCAAATAAAAGCACCCTCGGGTGCTTTTATCTTTTTAAACTCATTTAAATTTTCATGTAGCTTTGCAAGTTAGTGCTATCAGTTAATGGTAATAGGCTAGCAGTACGTTACAACTAAAAAGGTAATTAAACAGATGGATACTCCACGTCCAATTAAACGCGCACTTTTAAGTGTTTCAGATAAAACAGGTATTGTTGAATTTGCTCGTACACTTGCAGATAAAGGTGTTGAACTTCTTTCAACGGGTGGTACTGCAAAATTATTAGCAGCAGACGGCATTCCAGTAACGGAAGTGTCTGATTATACAGGTCACCCTGAAATTATGGATGGTCGTGTTAAAACATTACATCCTAAAGTACATGGTGGTATTTTAGCGCGCCGTGGTTTAGATGAAGGCGTAATGGATGAAAACAATATCAGCGCAATTGATATGGTTGTGGTTAACTTATATCCATTTGCTAATACCGTTAGTTACGAAAACTGTACGCTAGAAAATGCGGTTGAGAATATTGATATTGGCGGGCCAACCATGGTACGCGCTGCCGCTAAAAATCACAAAGATGTGACTATTGTGGTGAATACTAGCGACTATGATCGTGTTATCGCTGAAATGAATGCTAATGACAATTCATTAACCTTTCAAACCCGTTTTGATTTAGCGATTGCAGCTTATGAGCACACAGCAAGCTACGACGGCATGATTGCCAATTATTTTGGTAAAATGTTACCCGCCTACGGCGATAAAGAAGCAACGCCATCATTTGATGATAAAGCGAAATTCCCGCGTACTTTCAATAGCCAGTTTATTAAAACGCAAGATTTACGCTACGGTGAAAACTCTCATCAAGATGCTGCTTTTTATAAAGAAGAAAACCCAGAAGAAGCGTCAATTTCTACGGCAAAGCAATTACAAGGCAAAGCGTTATCTTATAACAACATTGCTGATACCGATGCAGCCCTAGAGTGTGTTAAAGAGTTTGATGAGCCAGCGTGTGTCATTGTTAAGCATGCTAATCCATGTGGTGTTTCAATTGGTGAAAACATTCTAGATGCCTACGAAGGTGCTTATAAAACGGATCCAACCTCAGCATTTGGCGGTATTATCGCATTTAACCGTGAATTAGATGCTGAAACGGCAGAAGCTATTGTTTCTCGTCAATTTGTTGAAGTTATCATTGCGCCATCAGTATCTGAAGCTGCGGCACAAGTGGTTGCTACTAAGCCTAATTTACGTTTATTAGCATGTGGTCAGTGGGATACTGCGACATCAGGTTTTGATTTTAAACGTGTTAATGGCGGCTTATTAGTTCAAGACAGAGACCAAGGCAAAGTTGGCAGTGACGACTTAACAGTTGTGACTAAGCGTCAGCCTACCGCAGATGAAATGCGTGATTTACAGTTCTGTTGGAAAGTGGCTAAATACGTTAAATCTAACGCGATTGTTTATGTTAAAAACAGCATGACTATTGGTGTTGGTGCCGGACAAATGAGTCGTGTTTATTCAGCTAAAGTTGCGGGTATTAAAGCGGCCGATGAAAACCTTGAAGTTAAAGGCTCAGTTATGGCATCAGATGCATTCTTCCCATTCCGTGACGGTTTAGACGCCGCTGCTGAAGCTGGTATTACTGCCGTGATTCAGCCGGGTGGTTCAATGCGCGATGATGAAGTGATTGCCGCTGCTGACGAGCACAATATCGCGATGGTATTTACCGGGATGCGTCATTTCCGCCATTAATATTGTCCCTTGTCGCTGTTAAGTCCTATTTAGGCGTCAAAAGTACTTATTGACTAGCGTCAACTCCGTGCTTTTTCCTTTAAATAAAACTTAACAGCTTAAAGGAACTTCATTAAAAAAATAATATAAAGCAGTGTTTAATTTAGTAACAAATTCAACGCTGCTTGTTTATTTAAAATCTGCTATAACTAGTGTTCTTTTAATAACTTAAATTAGTTAATGGACATATCATGACCCAGTTAAAAAGCTTAAAAACACTGTTAATCACCGCCACTATTGGCTTAAGTGCTATTGCAAGTACTCACTTAAATGCTCATGTCAATCATGACCATGCTGGTAAGTCACTTGAACAAGCGGTTAATGGTGATCACCGCTCGGCAAAAAATAAAGCCCGAGATCAATACCGACATCCTGTTGAAACATTGAAATTTTTTGGCTTTGAACCATCAATGACTGTGGTTGAAATAACACCCGGCGGTGGCTGGTACACAGAAATCTTAGCGCCTGCTCTAAAAGGTAAAGGTAAGCTTTATGGCGCGCACTATCCTGATACGGGGGAAGATAATTACTATTCTAATTCACGTAAAAAGTTAGAAAAGAAATTAGCCTCAAATGTGGTGTTTAGTGAAGTAGTATTAACTGATTTTGTCCCACGAAAGCAAAGTGAATTAGCGCCACAAGGCACTGCTGATTTAGTACTTACTTTCCGTAATCTTCATAACTGGCGAGATGCGGGCGTTGAGCAGGTATTTAAAGATGCCTTTAATGCGCTTAAACCCGGTGGTGTTTTAGGTGTGGTTGAGCATAGGTTACCTGCAGGTGTTGACCCTGAAAAAGCGAAAGGTTACGTTTCAGAGGCTAATACCATTAAACAAGCTAAAGCAGCAGGCTTTCGTTTTGCAGGCGCGAGTGAAATTAATGCAAACCCTAACGATATGGCGCAACATCCAAAAGGTGTATGGACACTGCCGCCAGTATTACGTTTAGGCGAAACAGATAAAGCAAAATATTTGGCGATTGGCGAGAGCGATCGCATGACATTAAAGTTTGTAAAACCTGAAAATACCAGTTTTAGTGACTTTAAAAAGCAAAATAAACAATAGGAAAAATTGAATGAAAATTTTAGTTATAGGCTCTGGTGGTCGTGAACATGCATTGGCGTGGAAAGCGGCACAGTCTAGTCAAGTTACTAAAGTATTTGTTGCTCCAGGTAATGCTGGAACAGCAACTGAGCATAAATTAGAAAATGTTGCTATTGATGTTAGTAATAATGATGCCTTGGTAGCTTTTGCTCAAAGTGAAGATGTTGCGTTAACAATTGTTGGCCCAGAGCAACCACTCGTTGATGGTGTGGTTGACGCTTTTCAGGCGCGCGGTTTAGCTATTTTTGGCCCAAGTGCGAAAGCGGCACAGCTTGAAGGCTCTAAATCTTTCACTAAAGACTTCTTAGCACGTAACAATATTCCGTCAGGAAGTTATGAAAACTTTGTAGAAGTTGAACCTGCACTTGCCTACGTGCGTGAGCAAGGTGCACCGATTGTTGTTAAAGCGGACGGTTTAGCAGCAGGTAAAGGCGTTATTGTGGCGCTTACATTAGCAGAAGCCGAGGATGCCATTAAAGATATGTTGGCAGGCAATGCTTTTGGTGATGCCGGACATCGCGTGGTTATTGAAGAGTTTCTTGAAGGTGAAGAAGCGAGTTTTATCGTCATGGTTGATGGTAAAAATGTTTTACCTATGGCAACAAGCCAAGATCACAAACGTGCTTTAAACGGTGATTTAGGACCAAACACGGGTGGCATGGGCGCATATTCTCCAGCACCTGTGGTAACCCCTGAAATTCATGATCGTATTATGAGTGAGGTTATCATGCCTACCGTTGAAGGCATGGCAAAAGAAGGCGCACCATACTCTGGGTTTTTATACGCAGGTTTGATGATTGCTGCTGATGGCACGCCAAATGTTATTGAATATAACTGTCGTTTTGGTGACCCTGAAACACAGCCTATTATGATGCGTTTACAGTCTGATTTAGTTGAACTTTGCTTAGCGGCTACGCGCGGTGAATTAGATAAAATGACGGCAGATTTTGACAGCCGTGCTGCGGTTGGTGTTGTTCTTGCGGCTAATGGTTATCCAGCAAGCTATCTAAAAGGTGACGTGATTTCTGGTCTTGATACTAACACTAATGACTCAGCGAAAACCTTCCATGCGGGTACTAAGTTAAATGAACAAGGTGAAGTGATTACTAATGGCGGTCGCGTACTGTGTGCAACAGCTTTGGGTAATACAGTAACTGAAGCACAAAGCGCTGCTTATGAATTATTATATCAAATTACATGGCAAGGCGTAGAGTATAGAACGGATATTGCTTATCGCGCCATTGCACGAGAGCAAAATGCTTAACTAAATTTTAAGCAGAAAATAATGAAAGGTTGATAAGTGATTATCAACCTTTTTTTTGCTCGAAATTACATCAAAAAGGTAAGCTATAACTGCTTGGTATGTTTGTATTGCCACTTACATATCTGTTAACAGATTAATACTAATAAGTATTTGCATAAAGTTTGTTATTGAATAGTATTGAAAAGATAAATAAATTTTATGCAAAAACAGGTGTTAAGGTGCTTGCAACTATTATAGCCGGACCGATATTACGTCGTTTAACTAAAGAGCAGTTGGTTTTATGGTGGGTCAGTCCTTTCGAGGCAACAGGGGAGTTTTGTTGTTATTTAAACGATGAAAAAATATATTCGGCACCCTTGTCTGCTGACAATTTAACAACATTTCGGTTTGGCACCAAAGCCTACGTGCATTTACTTGAGCTTGATATTGAGTTGCCGAGTGAACACTATATTGAATATGATTTATTGCTTGTCGAGCAAGATCAGGACATCACTCAGGCTAAGCCTTTAGCAAAAGTCATTAATCATTTAACTTATGAAGGGAAAAGTCGTCCATCGTTTATTATTCAAGACAAAATAAATAACTTAATGCATGGCTCATGCCGTAATCCGCACCACCCCAGTAGCGACAGCTTATTAGCCGGTGATGCAAAGCTTGCCAGCGTTCTTGCTTGTTCTGAGCAAAGGCCGGCGTTATTGATGATGTCTGGCGATCAAGTTTATGCTGATCATGTTGCAGGTGCCATGTTGCATGCTATTCATCAAGTGATTGCTTTACTTGGGCTAAATGATGAAGTGTTTACTGATTGTGAGATAAAAAATAGCGAGCAACTTTGTCAACTGTCAGCGCAATACTTTCAACGAGAAAATATTTTGCCTAAAGCTAAGATGAAAGCGTCTTGGTATAAACCTGCTACATCACAGCCCATTTTTACCTCTACTTATGCCCATAACCATGTAATGACGTTTGCAGAGGCGATGGCGATGTATCTGCTAGTTTGGTCACCCTGCCTGTGGGAACATGTAAAGCTAACCGGCTTTGCTGTGCCAGCAAAATATCAGCAAACACACATAAAAGAGTTAGCAGCGTTAGAGGTTTTTATTAGTGGGCTTGATAAGGTTCAACGCTTATTAGCACATATACCCACCTACATGATTTTTGATGATCATGATGTGACTGATGATTGGAATTTAACGGCGCAGTGGGAACATGCCGCTTATCAAGACCCGTTAGCAAAACGCATTATTGGTAACACCTTAATGGCCTATTGGCTTTGTCAAGGTTGGGGGAATGATCCCACAAGGTTTACAGGCGATTTTTGGCAGCAAGCGGATGCTTATCAGCAGCAACCTAACGTGCAGCATCATGATGCATTTATCAATTACTTACTCGAGTTCTCTCATTGGCACTATTCTTTACCTAGCTCACCTAAATTAGTGGTGCTTGATACTCGTACCAGACGTTGGCGATCTGAGCAGGCATTGGACGATCCATCGGGCTTGATGGATTGGGAAGCCATGTGTGAGTTACAACAAGAGTTGATAGGGCAAGACGCTATTATTTTGGTCTCTCCAGCGCCAATCTTTGGTGTGAAAGTGATTGAAGTTATACAACGAATTGCGACTATATTTGGTCAACCGTTAGCAGTGGATGCGGAAAATTGGATGGCTCATCCAGGCTCAGCAAGCACCATGTTAAATATTTTTAAGCACCCTAAAACACCACAGCATTTTGTTATCTTATCTGGTGATGTGCATTATTCCTTTGCTTATGATATTGAAATAAGGTTTCGCCACTTTTCACCACATATTTGGCAAATCACTTCGAGCGGCATCAAAAATCAATTTCCACAGCCCTATATTGGCCTATTTGATAAGCTTAATCGTTGGCTTTATGGTGCCTATTCGCCGTTAAATTTACTGACTAAACGTCGAGCCATGCGAATAAAAGCACGCAAAGTACCCGAAAAGGGTCATCAACGGTTGTTTGAAAAAAGTGGTCTAGGGTATCTAGAGCTTAATGATGATGGCTCACCGAATCATATTTGCGATTTACATTGTGATGGCAGTATGACTGAGTTTATTGAAACAACAGAGGAAATGTTACCGTAAGTTAGCTAACTATTGGCCATAAAAAAGCCCACGCAAGGTGGGCTTAATCAATTACTAATAAGTATTCATTACTTCTTAGCGTTACGCTCTTTAACTTCTGCAATAACGGTTTCAGCTACGTTTGCAGGACAAGGCATATAGTGGCTGAATTCCATAGAGAATTGACCACGACCTGATGTCATTGTACGTAGAGATCCGATGTAACCGAACATTTCTGAAAGCGGAACGTCAGCTTTAATACGAACACCAGAAACACCCGCTTCTTGGTCTTTGATCATGCCACGACGACGGTTTAAATCACCAATAACATCACCAACGTGATCTTCTGGAGTAAACACATCAACTTTCATGATAGGTTCAATTAACTGTGCACCCGCTTTTGGAATTGACTGACGGAAAGCGCCTTTAGCAGCGATTTCGAAAGCAACAGCAGATGAATCAACCGCATGGAAACCACCATCGAATAATTCAACTTCAACGTCAAGTACAGGGAAACCAGCTAAAGTACCCGCGTCCATCATGCTCTTGAAGCCTTTTTCAATAGCAGGGAAGAATTCTTTAGGAACGTTACCACCAACAACTGTTGATTTGAATGTGAAACCTGAGTTTGGCTCACCAGGCTTGATACGGTAATCGATCTTACCGAATTGACCAGAACCACCAGATTGTTTCTTATGCGTGTATGAATCTTCAATTTCTTGAGTAATCGTTTCACGGTAAGCAACTTGAGGTTTACCTACAACTAAATCAACACCGTAAGTACGCTTAAGGATATCAACTTTAATATCTAAGTGAAGCTCACCCATACCACGTAAAATTGTTTCACCTGAGTCTTCATCAGTTTCAACTTTAAAGGTTGGATCTTCAGCAACCATTTTACCGATCGCGATACCCATCTTCTCTGCTCCACCTTTATCTTTAGGTGCAACAGCAATTGAGATTACTGGCTCTGGGAATACCATCGCTTCTAAAGTACACGGCTCTTTAACAGAACATAGCGTATGACCCGTTTGAACGTTCTTCATACCAACGATTGCGAAGATATCACCAGCTTGTACGCTAGTAAGTTCAGTACGGTCTTCAGCTTGCATTTCAACCATACGACCAACACGTTCAGTTTTACCAGTGAACGAGTTTAAGATGGTATCGCCTTTATTTAAGACACCAGAATATACACGTACGAAGGTTAAGGCACCAAAACGGTCATCCATGATTTTAAATGCTAATGCACGGAATGGTTCGTCAGCTTTAACAAGCGCGAATTCACCTGTTGGCTCACCTTCTTCATCTGTTAATGGTTGAGGATTAACGTCAGTAGGACAAGGTAAGTAATCAACAACTGCATCTAGAAGAATTTGCATACCTTTGTTTTTGAATGCAGAACCACAGTAGGTAGGGAAGAACATTAACTCATTGGTACCTTTACGGATACACGCTTTAATTTGTTCCTCAGTAGGTACAACTTCACCTTCTAAGTATTCCATTAATAAGTCTTCATCAGCTTCTAACGCTGTTTCAACTAATTGCTCGTAGTAAGCAGCAGCATCATCAACCATGTCTGCAGGAATATCTTCAATTTTGTAGTTTTCAGGTTGACCAGAGTCATCCCAAACGTATGCTTTTTGTGATAAAACGTCAACAACACCAACGAACTCATCTTCAGTACCAATTGGTAACGTCATTACAAGAGGACGAGCGCCTAATACGTCTTCAACTTGTTTCGTTACGCGGTAGAAGTCAGCACCTAAACGGTCTAACTTGTTTACGAAGATCAAACGAGCTACTTTAGATTCGTTAGCATAGCGCCAGTTAGTTTCTGATTGTGGCTCAACACCACCACTACCACAGAATACACCAACACCACCATCAAGAACTTTTAATGAACGGTAAACTTCTACTGTAAAGTCAACGTGACCAGGAGTATCGATTACGTTTAAACGATGGTTGTTCCATTCACAAGTTACGGCTGCAGACTGGATAGTAATACCGCGCTCAGCTTCTTGTTCCATGAAGTCAGTTGTTGACTCACCGTCATGTACTTCACCGATTTTATGGATCATACCAGTTAATTTAAGGATACGTTCAGTTGTTGTGGTTTTACCCGCATCAACGTGAGCGAAAATACCAATGTTTCTGTATTTTGATAAATCTGCCATTAGATTACTCTATTTAGTTAAGGTCTATTCTGCTTTTCTATTCTTATAATTTTTACCACTATATAAGCATAGAAAAGCAGAACTGTTGAAAATTTGCGCGCGAGTATACCATTACTTACCAAAGATCGATAGAAGATTGACAAATAATTTATAAAAAGCACAAAAAAGCAGCAAAGTGCTGCTTATATATGGAAGCGAGAAGTATACGCTAACTAAAATTATTTACCTTAACTCTCTGCGTAATAATTTACCGACACTGGATTTTGGGATTTCATTAATAAAGATGACATGTTTGGGCACTTTATAAGCGGTGAGTCCTTGGCGACAAAATTCGATAATAGCTTGCTCGGTAATCTTGTCATCTTCTTTCACCACAAATAGTTTTACCGCTTCGCCAGTTTTCTCATCTTCAACACCGACGCATGCCGACTCTAATATACCGGGCATTTTGGCAATTTCAGCTTCAATTTCATTGGGGTAAACATTAAAGCCGGAAACATTTATCATGTCTTTTTTACGATCGACAATATGGAAGAAACCTTTATCGTCGAGCATAGCAACATCACCTGTTTTGAAATAGCCATCAGGCGTCATACATTGCTTGGTCGCTTCAACATTATTCCAATAGCCCGACATCACTTGTGGCCCTTTAGCACATAGTTCACCTGATTCGCCTTGGGAAACACTGTTACCATTGTCGTCACGAATGGAAATATCAGTATTTGGCATAGGTACACCAATACCATCAATATAGCGGCTTTCTCCATTAATCGTGGTGCCAAAGTTTAGCGTTAAAATAGGGGAAGTTTCAGATAAACCATAGCCTTCTTGAAGCTTTACACCTGTCACCTGTTGCCATTTATCGGCAACGGCTTTTTGTACTGCCGCACCACCGCCAATACACAGCTTTAATGAGGAAAAATCTACGTGTTCAAACCCAGGGGTATGCAATAAACCATTAAATAAGGTATTCACGCCAGTAAACATGGTTGCTTTGGTATTTTTCCATACGTCAACAAAGCCAGGCATATCGCGAGGGTTAGTGACTAATACATTTTTTGCGCCAAAGGTGAAATAAGCGAGCGTATTCGCCATCAAAGCAAAGATGTGATACATAGGAATTGCGGTTATAACGATGTCTTTACCGTAGTGAATATGGTTTTTTGCAAACTCTTCATATTGCAAAATGTTGGCGATTAAATTGCCATGGTTGAGCATAGCGCCTTTAGATAAGCCAGTGGTACCACCAGTATATTGTAAAAATAATAAATCTTTTTGATTCAGTGTTGGTTCAATAAGCTCGAAGCTTGCACCCTGTGTTAGTACATCCGTGAAACTTATTGTATTGAGCAGTCGCTCATCAACAGGCGTGCAAGGTAAGCCTTTATTGACTAAGTCATCTAAATCAACGGTAATAATATTTTTTACACCCGTATTATCAAAAATATCAGCGAGTATTTTGGTGGATGGTGAAAAAATAATAATAGTGTCAACTTGCGCATCGTTTAATTGATGCTCCAATTCTCGCGCTGTGTACATAGGGTTTACATTCACTTGCACTGCGCCAACACGAATAATGCCCCACATCGCGACAGGAAAGCACAAGGTATTAGGGCACATTAATGCGACGCGATCACCTTTATTAACCTTGAGTTTGTTTTGAATGAAGGCGGCAAAATCACGGGATAAGTTATCTATTTGTTCAAAGCTAAGCTCAGCACCAAAGTTGCTATAAGCGGTTTGCTGTTGGTATTTATTCGTTGTTTGATGCAACAAATCTACTAAAGAAGCATAACGATTTAAATCCACTTCGTGAGCCACGCTTTCAGGGTAGTTGGTAAACCAAGGTTTAGTCATGTACATTCCTTAATTAAGAAATTTGCAATTAGTATAGTGTAAATCAGGACGTGAACGCTAGTTACAGAATGTTCACGTCCTCAAAGAGATAATTAGCTACTCTGCAAAGTCATACTGAATTTGCAAGCCAACAGTTGCGGGACGATCAACGAAGCCATAAAAAGTATTAGTACCAAAGCTACTGCCAGACAATGGTGCGTTACCAGCGTAAGTTAGTACTTCTTCGTCGGTTAAGTTTTTGCCAAATAGTGCAATACTCCAATTCTCTGCTTCAAGTGCTATGCGAGCATCAACTTTTGTATAACTATCAATATTATAAAGCGGATCTAAATTAGGGTGAACATTCTGTTTACTCGCGTGGTATAGACCTAAATTAGCGCGAAAATATTCAAAACCTAAAAATGAAATAGATTTGAAGTAGTCAAAGCCTATATTGCCAGTGAATTTGGGAGTGTACTGTCCTGACTTGCCAGTGAAATCACACAGTTGTATTCCACCTGGACCAATATCTCCATCAGGCTCCTGACGGTTGTAACAATTACCATTTTTGAAATCTTTGAATTCGTGATCAAGATAAGCTACGGCATAATTCATTGTCAAAGTACCAGCATCGGTATCCATAACTAACCAACGACCATCAACCTCCATCCCTTGTACAATGGTTTCTTTGGCATTACCAACGTTAAAACCTAAAGTACCATCAAATTGGCTAATTTGTAGATTGTCATATTCTGTGCGATATACTGCTAAATTAACTTCTAATGTGTTGTTTAATAAAGTTGACTTAACTCCCCATTCATAAGAAGTTGCTTCTTCTTCTTCAAACTCCCAAGAGTCAACATTATTGGCTCGCGCATCAAAGCCACCAGCTTTAAAGCCTGTGGTTGCTGAGACATAAGCCATTATATTCTCATCAAGTTTGTATTGTACGCTTACTAAAGGAGTAAAAGCCGTTTCATCGCGAGAGCTGGTTAAATTGTGCCCTTGAGGTGATAGGGGACTTTGCTCATTTTGAATAGCAAAACCGACATCATATAAAATTGCCGCTGTAGGATCTTCAACAATATCGCCCCCGGCTATGGTACTGCCAGCCAACTCTCTGATATTTATTTCACGATGACCATCTTTTTTCTCATCCGTATAACGTGCACCAAGAGTTAAGGTTAAGTTATCGTTAATATGATAATTTCCCTGGAAGAATGCAGACCACATCGTGCTATCTAAAGTGTAATTACGGCCAGCACTTGTATCTGCAATTGGCGCAAGTGCAGGGTTAGCTAACGGTAAAATACTATTCAACGGAACCTTAATTCTGTCATTAAAGTCAGTTTCACTTTTTTGATAGTAAAAACCACCGATCCAATCGAAAGTATCACTTAGTGGGGAAACTATGCGTAGTTCTTGGCTGAACTGATCATAGCTTTCATTAATGTCTACGTTAAATACAGGGGCAGCCACGTAATCACAATCACATTCTTCAGTAAATTCATAACTGACTAAACCCGTGATAGACGTGAGAGTATAATCATTTAGCATAAAATTAGCTGTTAACGTGGCATTATCTACTTCATTGTGGCTAAATTCATCATCATCAGCTTGACGAATATAGTTCAGCTCACTATCAGCGATGCCTTCAGGATAGCCGAATAAGCCCAAGTATTGAGAATAGCGTAAGCCAGTATCAAGGTTGGGATCATCTTGTATAATTTCAATTTGTCGACCCTCACCATCAAATTCATCATGCTCAACTTTTAATAGGAAGTTCATGTCTTCAGATGGCTCCCATAATAAACTTAAACGATAAGCTTGTTCTTCACGCTCGGTTTCATCCCTTTGTTTGGTGGTGTTTTCAATATAACCATCTTCTTGATAATCTCGAACGGCAATACGCGCTGAAAGAGTCTCGGTTAAACCGCCAGAAATCATACCGTTTAGCTCTGTAGCACCAAACTCAGGTTGGTATGATGCATCAAAATGGGCATTAAAATCTTGAGTTGGTTTAGCTGAGCTCAAATTAAGTGCCCCAGCAACTGAGTTTTTACCAAAAAGAATAGACTGAGGGCCTTTAAGCACTTCTACCCGCTCTAAATCTAAAAATGGCATACGTAATAATTGCTGGCGGCCATAATGAATACCATCAATGTATTGACCAACCGATTGCTCAAAACCTTGGTTATTACCCGTACCTATACCCCGTATGTAAATTTGTGTCGAAATACCTGATTCAGTCATGTGTAAATTAGGCACGGAATATTGTAAGTCATCGATTTTCTCAATGCCTTTTTCTTTTAAATCCTCTGCGCCCAGTACATTGAGTGAAATTGGTGTTTTTTGAGCATCTGCAGAGCGCTTTTGTGCTGTTACTTGAATAACTTCTAAAGCTGACTGTTGATTCATTTCTTCAGTGTTGGACTGTGTTTGCGCAGAAGCATTGGTTATTGCTAAAGTGCATGCACTTAGCGCAAAAAATTTAGTGTTCCCCATTTTTTTCATCTTGATTTCCCGTATAGTTATTATAGTTTCGCTTATAATATAAGCAGGTGTGATGTTCAGAATAAGGTTGAATACGGTCAAAAATGTGTGAAAAACGGTCTAATTGATGTTTTACTATATTCAAGTAAGGCAAGAGGAAAAGTAACATGGTAAAAGGCAATGACGTTTCTACTTACGTTGTTGGGCAAGTTTTTGCTCATAAATTGAATTTTATTGCTACTGTCTTGACTAAAAAAGGGGTGTCTTTATCTACCTTAATAAAAGATACCGGAATTACGCCTGAGGAGCTGAATGATCGTAATTATAAAATTCATAAAGAACAAATAATAACATTCTATCGAAATGTCTTAGCGTTAAAAATCCCTACCCTTAGTATATTGTTAGCTGCGTCAATAAAAGTGAATGACTATGGCTTGTATGGCTGTACATTATTATGCTGTAAAGGGCTCCGATCTGCATTGGAGTTTTCAGTTCGCTACCATAATTTAGCAACTAAAACGGTGAAGATGTCATTGCATGTTGATGAAATATCGGGTTATTCGTATTTTCGTTTTGAAGATTCATTGTTTGCCAATGATTTAATTGAATTTAATATAGAGCTTCAATGCGTAATTGTACTATCTTTGGTGAGAGAGTGTTTAGGTGATACCCGTTTTGCTTTTGATGAATTAAGATTTACTTTTGCAAGACCTAAAAACTATAGGGAGTACGAAGAACATTTCCAATGCCCAATAATCTATAATAGTTCTCACAATGAATTTGTACTTACTAATCATAAACTGTCATTAAGCACACCTAGAAGTAATCCTTTTGCAATGCCATTACTACTTGATCAATGCGATATGGTATTAAATTCAATAGCGGCTAAAAATGAATTTTTGATAACTATAAATCAATGGGTCGCAGCCAATATGCATAAAGAACTCTGTTCTGAAGAACTTGCTAGTTATTTGTGCATGACACCAAGAACATTAAGAAGGAAGTTATCAGAGCAAGGAACTAGTTTTAGAGATATTGTTAAAGAGTTACGCTGCGAAGCGGCCAAAAAACTAATAACCTCAACGCAGCTAACTATTGAAGATATTGGTTGTTCAATTGGTTTTAGTGATGTGTCAAATTTTAGGGCTGCATTTAAAAAGTGGACCGGGAAAACACCATCGAGCCTAAGGTAGTATTACTAATGTGAGAGTAAGACAAAAGCAGATTTGAATCCAATCCCTGTATTGTTCAAGTAAATCAAACTATTATTTTGAACTCGCTAATACCGACATTACTTGCTGGCTGCAACAAAACAAGGCTTAAGGGTTGTTGATACTTAATTAAGGAAAGAACAAATGTTTAATTTGATTATATATAGTACTAAAGTTTTACTTGTGGGTTTATGGCTAATGGTGATATTAGGTCTAGTATCATTGTCGCCATTACCCGCACAATACCAGTTTTATGCCTTAGCTTTAGCCAGTGTGGTACTGTTAGTACACCTTGTTGAGTATTTCGTTATGAAAGCAAAAGTACTGAGTAAGACAAAAACACAAATGAGTTTCATACAAACAATGTTATGGGGCTTTGGCTATTGGTTGCCTTTAATTAATACTAAGCCATAGACCTGATTAAACAGATAAAATAATCGCTTGCTCAGCGAGTAAATTTATGTATAATACGCGACCACATTCAGGTGAACTGGGTGTGGTTTTGCTTTATTTGTTTTGGGAATTAGCCAAACGTAAAGCAAACTAAGGCGGTAACAATTTAGGCTACTTCCTTATACAGCAACGCTAATTTTGCGTTGAATGTTATTTAAGTAATACACCCCCTTCCGGTACATAAGGAAGCAGAGGGATGTATTTTTTTGTTCTTTTAAAAGGGGATTTGATACATGTCAAATCAAAGAATTCGCATTCGTTTGAAAGCGTTCGATCATCGTTTGATTGATCAATCTACAGCAGAAATCGTTGACACTGCTAAACGTACTGGCGCACAGGTTCGTGGTCCTATTCCACTTCCTACTCGCAAAGAACGTTTTACCGTGTTGATTTCTCCACACGTTAACAAAGATGCACGTGATCAGTACGAAATTCGTACTCACAAACGCATGATTGATATCGTTGAGCCAACTGAAAAGACTGTAGACGCATTAATGCGTTTAGATCTTGCAGCTGGTGTTGATGTTCAAA
This sequence comes from Colwellia sp., assembly GCA_026196955.1. Classification (GTDB taxonomy): domain Bacteria; phylum Pseudomonadota; class Gammaproteobacteria; order Enterobacterales; family Alteromonadaceae; genus Colwellia. The sequence goes on from JAPHTO010000059.1 coordinate 22,499, forward strand.
TCAGCTTGGGCTAAGAGGAGTTTTAACAATGACTATAGGTCTAGTTGGACGTAAAGTGGGTATGACTCGCATCTTCACTGAAGATGGTGTTTCTACTCCTGTTACCGTTCTAGAAGTTGAAGCGAACCGTGTTGCTCAGGTTAAAACTGTAGACAACGATGGTTATTCAGCGCTTCAAGTTACTACAGGCAAGCGTAAAGCAAGCCGTGTTAACAAACCAGCAGCTGGTCATTTTGCGAAAGCAGGCGTTGAAGCAGGTCGTGGCCTGTGGGAATTCCGCTTAAACGCAAATGAAGGTAGCGATATTGAAGCTGGCAGTGAAATCACTGTTGAGATTTTCAATGACACTAAATTAGTAGACGTAACTGGTACCTCTAAAGGTAAAGGTTTCCAAGGTGGTATCAAGCGCTGGAATTTCAGCATGCAAGATGCAACTCACGGTAACTCGATTTCTCACCGCTCTAACGGTTCGTTAGGTCAGTGTCAAACACCAGGTCGCGTTTTCAAAGGCAAAAAGATGTCTGGTCACATGGGTGCTGTGCGCGTTACTACACAAAACCTTGAATTGGTTCGCGTTGATGCAGAACGTAACTTGCTACTTGTTAAAGGTGCAGTTCCAGGTGCTATCAATGGCAACGTAATCATCAAACCAGCTGTTAAAGCTTAGTCCAGGAGATTTTGTGATGGAATTATCATTAAAAGACGCATCAGGCGCTCTTGAAGTTTCTGAAGCAACTTTTGGACGTGAGTTTAATGAAGCTTTAGTACACCAAGTAGTAGTTGCTTATGCAGCTGGTGCTCGTCAAGGTACTCGTGCTCAAAAAACTCGCTCAGAAGTTAGCGGCGGTGGCAAGAAGCCATGGCGTCAAAAAGGTACTGGCCGTGCACGTGCTGGTACTACTCGTGGTCCAATCTGGCGTTCAGGTGGCGTAACATTCGCTGCTAAACCTCAGGATCACAGCCAAAAAGTTAACCGTAAAATGTATCGTGGTGCTATTGCTAGCATCCTATCTGAATTAGTTCGTCAAGAACGTTTAGTTGTAGTTAACGATTTTGCGGTAGAAACACCTAAAACTAAAGACTTAGTTGCTAAGTTGAAAGGTTTAGAGCTTAAAGACGTATTGATTGTAACGAAAGAAGTTGACGAGAACTTGTTCTTATCAGCGCGTAACTTATACAAAGTTGACGCAGTAGATGTACAAGCAATCGACCCTGTAAGCTTAGTTGGTTTCGAAAAAGTTTTAATTACTGCTGATGCAGTTAAAGAAATTGAGGGGATACTAGCATGATAAACGAAGAACGTTTGTTGAAAGTGCTTTTGGCACCAAATATTTCTGAAAAAGCAACTGTAGCTGCTGAAGCAAACAACACTGTTGTTTTCAAAGTAACTACTGATGCAACTAAAGCTGAAATCAAAGCGGCAGTTGAGAAGCTTTTTGAAGTTTCTGTAGTAGGTGTTAACACGCTTAATGTTAAGGGTAAAACAAAACGTACTGGTGCTCGTTTTGGTCGTCGTAACGACTGGAAAAAAGCCTACGTAACTCTTGCAGAAGGTAGTGACATCGACTTCGTTGGCGCTGAGCAATAGGAGATAGAAAATGGCTATAGTAAAATGTAAACCTACTTCTCCGGGTCGTCGTCACCTAGTTAAAGTGGTAAACAAAGAGCTTCATAAAGGTAAGCCTTATGCACCACTATTAGACACTAAGTCTAAGTCTGGTGGACGTAACAATAATGGTCGTATTACCGTTCGTCATATTGGCGGTGGTCATAAGCATCATTATCGTATCGTTGACTTTAAACGTACTAAAGATGGCATTCCAGCCAAAGTAGAACGTTTAGAATACGATCCAAACCGCAGTGCTAACATTGCTTTAGTATTATACGCAGACGGTGAACGTCGTTACATCTTAGCGCCTAAAGGTCTAAGTGCTGGCGATACTATCCAGTCTGGTGTTGATGCACCTATTAAAGCGGGTAATGCAATGCCATTACGTAACGCTCCTTTAGGTAGCGTTGTTCACGCAATCGAACTTAAGCCAGGTAAGGGCGCGCAAATTGCTCGTGCTGCTGGTACTTACGCACAATTAGTTGCGAAAGATGGTGCTTACGTGACTTTACGTCTTCGCTCTGGCGAAATGCGTAAAATCGAAGCCGATTGTCGTGCTACTTTAGGTGAAATCGGCAATGCTGAACACATGCTTCGCTCTCTGGGTAAAGCTGGTGCTTCACGCTGGCGCGGTGTTCGCCCAACTGTTCGTGGTGTTGCCATGAACCCAGTTGACCATCCACACGGTGGTGGTGAAGGTAAAACATCTGGCGGTCGTCACCCGGTATCACCTTGGGGTGTACCAACTAAGGGTTACAAGACTCGTAAGAACAAGCGTACTGATAAATTTATCGTACGTCGTCGTACTAAGTAATTAGTGCATTAAACTAAATACTCTACATTATCGACAAAGCGTCGGTAATGAGAGTACTGATAATTAAGGAATCACCATGCCACGTTCCCTCAAGAAAGGTCCTTTTATTGACCTACACTTGTTGACGAAGGTAGAGAAAGCGGTGGAAAGCGGGAATAAAAAGCCAATTAAAACTTGGTCCCGTCGTTCAATGATCATCCCTACGATGATCGGATTGACCATAGCTGTCCATAATGGCCGTCAACACGTTCCTGTATTTGTAACCGAAGAAATGATCGGTCACAAATTAGGAGAATTTGCACCAACACGTACTTATCGCGGTCATATCGCTGATAAGAAAGCTAAGAAGTAAGGGGAAGTTAAATGGAAGCAATTGCTATACATAAATTTGCCCGCGGTTCTGCGCAAAAAGCACGTTTAGTTGCGGATCAAATCCGTGGCGTACACGTTGAGAAAGCACTTGAAATTTTAACTTACAGCAACAAATCAGCTGCTGACTTAGTTAAAAAAGTACTTAACTCAGCGATTGCTAATGCAGAGCACAACGAAGGTGCAGACATTGATGAATTATTCGTTAAAACCATTATGGTTGACGATGGTCCAACAATGAAACGTATTAGACCTCGTGCGAAAGGCCGTGCCGATCGCATCATAAAGCGCACAAGTCACATCACTGTGATTGTGTCTGATAACTAGGAGTATATTAGTATGGGTCAAAAAGTTAATCCTACCGGTATTCGCTTAGGTATCACAAAACCTTATGCGTCTACATGGTATGCAAGCAGCGCTGATTTTGCTAACAACTTAGACGGGGACCACAAGGTTCGCGAATATTTGACAGCAAAACTTAAGAAAGCGTCATTGTCTAAAGTAGTTATTGAGCGTCCAGCTAAATCTATCCGCGTAACAATTCACACGGCTCGTCCTGGTGTTGTTATCGGTAAGAAAGGCGAAGATGTAGAAAAATTACGTTTAGCCGTTTCTAAAATTGCTGGTGTTCCTGCTCAAATCAACATCGCTGAAGTACGTAAGCCAGAAATGGATGCGCAGCTTGTTGCAGACAGCATCGCTAGTCAATTAGAACGTCGTGTTATGTTCCGTCGCGCTATGAAGCGTGCCGTACAAAACGCAATGCGTTTAGGCGCCAAAGGCATCAAAGTACAAGTTAGTGGTCGTTTAGGCGGCGCTGATATTGCACGTGCAGAATGGTATCGTGAAGGTCGTGTACCTCTACATACATTACGTGCTGATATCGACTACGCCATTGCGCGTGGTGACACGACTTATGGTGTTATTGGTATTAAAGTTTGGATCTTTAAAGGCGAAATCATTGGCAAAATGCCATTGGTAGCAGAGCAACCAGCTGCTAAGCCTAAAAGAAAAAACAACCGTAAAGCGAAGTAAGAGGAATCAGTAATGTTACAACCAAAACGTACTAAATTCCGTAAGCAGATGAAACTGCGCAACCGTGGCTTATCGCACACAGGTAGCTCAGTTAGCTTCGGTACTTTCGGTTTAAAATCGGTTGAACGTGGTCGTATGACTGCTCGCCAAATTGAAGCCGCTCGTCGTGCCATGACTCGTCATGTTAAACGTCAAGGTAAAATATGGATTCGCGTTTTCCCTGATAAGCCAATTACCAAAAAACCTCTTGAGGTTCGTATGGGTAAAGGTAAGGGTTCAGTAGAGTATTGGGTTTGCCAAATTCTTCCTGGACGTGTTCTTTATGAAATGGAAGGTGTTTCAGAAGAGTTAGCACGCGAAGCATTTGCTTTAGCTGCTGCTAAACTTCCGTTTAAAACTACCTTCGTAACTAGGACGGTAATGTAATGAAAGCTAGCGAACTTAAAGCAAAAAGCATTGAAGAGCTTAACGCTGAATTACTAGAGCTTCTACGCGAGCAGTTTAACTACCGCATGCAAGCAAGCACTGGTCAATTAGCACAAACTCACTTGCTAAGAACTGTACGTCGCAACATTGCACGTGTTAAGACTATCATCACTGAAAAGGCAGGTAAGTAATGAGCGAAGCCAAAATCCGCACACTACAAGGCGTTGTTGTCAGTAACAAAATGGATAAGTCTATTGTTGTAATGATCGAACGTCGCGTTAAGCACCCTATGTACGGCAAATTCATCACGCGTTCAACTAAGTTGAAAGCACATGACGAAACTAACGTATGTAACGAAGGTGATATAGTAACGATCACTGAATGCGCGCCAATTTCTAAGTCTAAGAACTGGAAATTAGTAGACGTAGTTGTTAAAGCTTAATTAGTATTTTTATATTAAATTAAACTTTTAATAAGTGTTAGTTAAAAACCCTTACCATTAAGTTGGTAAGGGTTTTTTATTGCCTAAATTAAAGTAGAAAAAGAGTTTGAATCTTTAAAAATAGACAACAAATTAAATAGCCATTACGTCGAGTAAAAAGTATGTTTATTTTTTACTCTACAATGCTTGCTACCCCTATTCAAATAAACCTCTATACCGCTATCTATTTTTTAATCAATTAAACTACCACTTTATCCTAAGTGGTGTTATAATCTCGCGCCCGCTAACTTTGAGTCGATGGTTTTTAGTCGAAATTTTGAATGGTAGGGTGGTCTTTTTAAGGCAGTGACGGGTCAAATTTCTGGCCTTGAATTTAAATTTACCTTTTGGAATTTTCCTATGTTTATCATGAGGATAAAAGGTAACTAGTGGAGCAAAAAATCAATGATCCAAATGCAATCACAGCTGAATGTTGCTGATAACAGTGGCGCTAAGCGTGTTCAATGTATAAAGGTTCTTGGTGGCTCGCACCGTCGCTATGCACGCATTGGTGATATCATCAAAGTTGCCGTAAAGGAAGCAAGTCCTCGCGGTAAAGTTAAAAAAGGTGATGTTCACACTGCGGTAGTGGTGCGCACTAAGAAAGGTGTTCGTCGTACAGATGGTTCTGCCATCCGTTTTGATGAAAACGCGGCTGTAATGCTTAATGCAAGCTTACAACCAATTGGTACTCGTATTTTCGGGCCTGTGACACGTGAATTAAGAACTGAAAAGTTCATGAAGATCGTTTCATTAGCACCAGAAGTACTATAAGGAGTCACGATAATGGCATCTAAGATTCGTCGTGATGATGAAGTAATCGTACTTGCAGGCAAAGACAAGGGCAAAACTGGTAAAGTTACTAAAGTTCTTGTTGAAAGCGGCAAAGTATACGTAGAAGGCGTTAACTTAATCAAAAAACACACTAAGCCTGTACCTCAGTTACAGCAGCCTGGTGGCATTGTTGAGAAAGAAGCACCTTTACAAGTGTCTAACGTAGCTATCCTTAACCCTAAATCGGGTAAGGCTGACCGCGTTGGTTTTAGAGTTGAAGACGGCAAAAAAGTTCGTTTCTTCAAATCTGATAACGAATTAATTTAATTGGAGTAAACGATGGCGAAACTGCATGATTTTTACAAAGATACAGTTGTAGCTGAACTTTCTAAAAAGTTCGGTTATAAAAGTGTCATGCAAGTCCCTCGGATTGAAAAGATCACCCTGAACATGGGTGTTGGTGAAGCAATTTCTGATAAGAAAGTGTTAGAGCACGCCACAAATGATCTTACTGCAATCTCAGGTCAAAAGCCGGTCACGACAGTAGCACGCAAATCAGTTGCGGGCTTCAAAATTCGTGAAGGCTATCCTATTGGTACGAAAGTAACTCTACGCGGCGAGCGTATGTGGGAATTCTTAGAGCGTTTACTCTCTATTTCTATTCCTCGTATC
>JAPHTO010000013.1 GCA_026196955.1 Colwellia sp.
CAATTGGTGAGATGGCTGAGTGGTCGAAAGCACCGGTCTTGAAAACCGGCATGGGTTTGTAGCCCATCTAGGGTTCAAATCCCTATCTCACCGCCATATTATTAATATTTAAATAAATATAACGCTATTTTTTGTAGTACTGGTTACTCTATCTATGTGATGGAAACTACTTATTAGCATTCATATAGAAAAGTCGCTTAAAGCGACTTTTTTTTTATTTGTTATTAAAAATTGTTAATATTTTGTTGCTTTTATTGTGTTAGGAATTAAGTCTGATGAAAAGGGAAGTAAATAAGTTAGCAAAAAACACATGGAGAAGGCGCTTTTTACTTGCTAGCTTGCTTATACCATCGAGTTGTTTATTTGCGCAAGAAACAATAAATAATACCTCTGTTTTCACTCCCGCAATAACAGAAGCTGACATAGCGAAATACTATCCTGATAAATACCCTGTAAGACGTTGGGAAAATCTTAGCCCCACAGATAATTTTTACCAATATCCTTATAAAGTATCGCTTTTTTCTGCTGAAAATGGAGAAGATAGCGCACGATTACGGTCTCAAACTAAATCTATTTTTGTGTATGGTTTTGGTGTTATTGGAGTGATAGCACTTTTACCTGAAGAAATTTCAAACTGGGATAAAGAAGACGGAATTTTTAATAAGTGGAGTACTAATGTAACAGATGGTCCTGTTTGGGATAGAGATAAAGTGCCACTCAATTTAATTGGTCATCCATACTTTGGCGGTGTTTATTATCAAGTTGCTCGTAAGTCTGGCTTTCGTCAATGGGATTCTTTTATTTATTCGGCGATGATGTCTACCTTTTATTGGGAATATGGTATTGAAGCATTTGCTGAAACTCCTTCAATTCAAGATTTAGTTATTACGCCTGTATTGGGTTGGGCTTATGGGGAGTGGGCGTTCAGTACAGAAATGGATATTAGGCATAATAACAATACTCTTTGGGGATCATCAATGCTAGGGGCTACGGCATTAATTTTACTCGATCCTGTTGATAGCTTAAGTGTTGGCGTGAATAATTTGTTCGGGAAAGAGTTAATAAAAGCGGGTACAGGCTATGTAGCAGTAAGGGATGTTATTGTTGGTCCAAACGGTGATACTGAAAATCAGATCCAGTTTAATATATCCTTACAACTTGGCGACGGTGGAAACTACAATCCTAAAAAATATAAGAAAATAAAACGTAATTCAGATCCCGTAAATACAAGCATTATTGGTTTATCCTATGGTCTTGGCCAAGTTAATCTTGATGATTATTGGCAAGTTAGTGATGATACGGTTGTTGAATATTCTTTAGGTCTATACTTTTCTAAAACATTTTCATCTCGTCTATCGTATTCAAAAGCTAAGTTAGGTAACTCGTTCTCTGAGGGAGATATCGCTTATGAAAATTATAGCCTAGATAGCCAATATTACTTCAATAATCAAAGTAGACTGAGGCCTTATTTTACCGTAGGTTTTGGTGAAATGTTATGGCAAAAAGATAACGATTTAAAAACATTTCAAGTTAACGCTGGGACAGGTGTACACTACAAACTAACAAAAAAACTCGCTGTTCAATTAGATTGGCGATATTACTATAGTACACAAAAAAGTACCGCTGAAAATAATATGGCGGCACGTTTAGTGTACTTATTAGGTGATGGTGAAAGTTGATTCCTATGCCTTTAACCACTTATTTTGTAAATAAATATTAATATCACAGCCGCTTCTTAGCGTTTATCTCAAAACTCACTTATGCTTTAAATATCTCTCCTTGTCTTGGTTAATTGGGTTATAGAGGTCATTATGAAGCATGTTTATACTATCGCCACTTTTTTGCTCTCTTTAGTACTATATTCATGTCAAAGTACTAGTGATCTTGCTTATCAGTCAACTCCTTTATCATCCTTGTATCTAGATGAACAGTTTTTGCTACCTTCATCATGGAAAGTTGAAACTGAGCAAGAAATATTTATGTTAGATGATGCGATGACTGAGATGGTTGAAAAGAAACTGATGGCTACGAACAGTACTCAGAAAAAAGCTCGGTTGCTACTTAAGCATATTTTTTCACAAGATAATATTGCCTTAAGTTATGCTAGTGATGCTAATGTAACAGCAAGAGATGCATTTCATAGCAAAACTGCTAATTGCCTATCCCTCACTATAATGGCCTATGCATTAGCCGAAAAAGCAGGCTTAAATATTAGTTTTCAGCAAGTCGATATACCTGAATATTGGGTAAGAAATGGCCTATATAATTTACTAACAGGGCATGTCAATTTAGTAATTCATTCACAACCAGACCCTAAAAAAAATATTATATTTGGTACAGATGCTATGCAAATAGATTTTGACCCATTCGTCGTAAAGCAGTCATTTCCAAAAAGAGTTATTGAAAAAAATACCGTGCTAGCAATGTTTTACAACAATAAAGGAGGGCAGTCATTGGTTGTGGGTGACTACTCTTTAGCTTATCAATACTTAAAAGCTGCAACACAAGCCGATCAATTATTCAGTCCGGCGTGGGGAAACTTAGCGGTATTATATAAATTAACCAATAATATGGATATTGCTGAGCAAACATACCGTCATGCAATAAGTCTTAATGCAAACAACCTCACGGCTTTGGCTAATTTAGCTATATTACTCCGCAGCCAAGGGCAATATGTTGAAGCAGATACAATTGAGAGTAAGTTACACCTTAAACGAAGTAAAAACCCATATTATCAAGCCGTTTTAGCTGATGAAGCAGCTTATCGAAAAGATTATGTACAAGCACTAATTCACTATAAGAAAGCGCTTAGACTCGATAATTCAATTCATGAGCTGTATTTCGGTTTGGCAAAAGTATATTACCAAGTAGGAAATATTGCTTCAGCTAAAAAAATGATGCGCAAAGCAATAAAGCTTAACAAAACTAAAAGTACTGAATATCAATATATTGCCAAGTTAAACTTTTTAAATGCAGAACAAGTTAATTAAACTATATTTTTACATATTTTGTTTTTTAGCCAACTTTCCACTTTACGCGAAAGATGTTCAGGTTGAAGATATAGAGCAGGACAAAAGCTCTTATGCAAAAACTCTACTTAGTCAGCATTTGTTTACTCTTTCCAGTGATGATTTTGCTGGTAGAGGGTTCGCTACGCAACATAGCTTGAAAGCGCAAAACTACATAATATCTGAACTAAAAAAATCACACGTCAACGCTTTTCAAAATACATTTCAACACAGTTTTATATATAAAAGGTCATTTACCTCTAAGCAAGGTAATAATATTATTGGTTACATAAAAGGGAAAGAATTTCCTGAGCGCTATATAGTCTTATCAGCCCATTATGATCATTTAGGAAAAAAACACCAGAAAATTTACAATGGCGCTGATGATAATGCGTCAGGTGTTGCTGCATTATTATACTTTGCGACTCGTATATCTCAATCCCCCTTAAAGCATAGTGTTATTTTTTTATTTACCGATGGGGAAGAGGTAAATTTACTAGGGGCGAAAGCCTTTGTAAATCAGCAAGGTTCACTGTTATCAAATGTTAAACTTAATATGAACCTTGATATGATTGCAGGGAGCGAACACACGCGTCGTTTACGCTTTATTGCCAAAGATCTTGATGAATTACTTAATGAAAGTTCATTGGAAAGGTTTACATTTTTACAATCCAAATTGAAGCTTAAAAAAGGCTTTAGATCTCAACAAGCAAGAGGAGCCGACCGCCGGCAATGGTATGAAGCAAGCGATCATAGTGCTTTTTATCACGCTGGAATACCATTCATTTACTTTGGTGTAGGTACACACAAAAATTATCATACACAAAATGATACGTACGATAATGTTAATTTAGACTTTTTTATTGCCTCTTGTGAGTCCATTTATCAGTTATTAGACTTTTTTGATAAATATATAGAATAAGTCAATTAAAAACCTGACTAATTAGACAATTAATTTTAAATACAGATTAATCGCGTTATAATACTACTTTATAGAAAAGCTGTATTGAAATTAGGCAACAAGAATAAAGGCTACCAGAAATGGACAAAAAATATATTACCGCACAAGAGTTATTAGAAGACTCTTTTAGATTGGCTGCAAAGGTTTATGAAGATGGTTTTAGACCCCAGTTTATTGTTGGGATATGGCGAGGAGGCGCGCCAATAGGTATTGCAGTTCAGGAATATTTTGATTTTAAAAAAGTTGAAACTGATCACATTGCTGTTCGCACTTCTTCTTATTATGGGATTAACAAACAAAGTAAAGAAATCAAAGTACACGGTTTACATTACATTATAGAAAATGCCAATGCTGATGATGGTTTGCTCATTGTTGATGATGTATTTGATTCAGGCAGAAGTATTAAAGCTCTTATAGAGCAACTCGAAAAGTCAATGAGACAAAATATGCCAAAAGATGTTCGTACGGCATGCCCTTGGTATAAGCCAGCGAATACGCAAGTGAATATAAAACCAAGTTATTATGTTCACGAATCTGATGAATGGTTAGTTTTCCCACACGAATTATCAGGATTAACACCTGATGAGATCATTGAGGGTAAAAAAGATCTAGTCAACATACATAATTTATTAGTTTAAGTTAAAGTAGCATAGGTAATAGGTAGTTGTATGAGCCGTTTTATTTTATTTTCGTTAATAGTCATAATATCGAGCTCTGTCTATGGAAAAACAGCAAAATCTACAGTGATTTTGCTGTCTATTGATGGTTTTGCCTATAATTATCTCGCAACTTATCAACCGAAAAACATTCTCGCTTTTGCTAAAACAGGCACTAGCGCAAAATTACTGCCTGTTTACCCAAGTAAAACCTTCCCAAATCATTTATCAATGATAACTGGCGTCTATCCTATTAATCACGGAATTATACATAATAGCTTCTATCATCCAGGGGAGAATAAAAACTACCGTTTAGGTGCCGGAAAAAAGAATAAATCTTGGTTAACTGCACAACCAATATGGTCAAAAGCTGAAGCACAAGGAGTGAAAACAGGGGTTTACTTTTGGCCGGAATCAGAATCTGCTGGCCAAATACCACCAAGCTATAATGTCCCTTATAACCATAATACGCCTAATAGAGATAGAGTTGATCAAATCATTACATGGTTAAAGCTACCTAAAGCCCAAAGGCCTAACTTTATTGCCAGTTATTTTTCGACTGTTGATACTATTGGCCATCAATTTGGTCCCAATTCCCGTCAATTAGCTAAAGCTGTGAAAGAGATAGATGAACTCTTTGGCTATTTTATCAAAAGACTTAAACAAGAAATAACACAACCGGTAAATATCGTCCTTGTCTCTGATCATGGTATGACGCAGGTCAATGAACAAAAGAGCATTTTAGTATCTGAAGTTTTTACTGAGCAAGTTAAAGAATTCATCAATACTGGTGCTATTACTATGGCAAAGAGTAGTACGCAACTGTATTTATATTTTAATCGTCAATTACTTACTGCCGCTCAACAAAAAGCTATTACAGACGACTTAACGGCAAACCAGAAACTAAGTGCATTTTATTCACTTTATCATAAAAGTAATTTCCCTGACTCTTGGCACTTGAATGCTAACTTGCCCATTATTCCCGATATAATTCTTGAGGCAGTTCCGGGCGCAACGTTCAAAATGAATGATAACGAAACGATAGATTTTGGCGCCCATGGTTACGACCCAACAGATGTTAACTCATTAACCGCCATATTTATTGCATCAGGACCAGACATTCATCAGGGAAGGGCAGTCGATGCTTTTGAAAATATTAATATCGCTCCCTTTATCATTGAATTGCTTGGTTTGAAGCAAAATAGCGATATAGACGGTAAAGCATCAGTATTATCGCCTCTCATTAAATAACTAGTCGCGCCAATTTAGGCTAGTACTTTCAACCAATAATAGTGTAATCTTGCAAGATAAATTATTTATAGCAACTAACTAAAAATAAAAAGCAAGATGAAAAATACTTATATTGCCAGGCAAGCCATTCTTAACGAAAAAGCACAAACCATAGGGTACGAACTGTTATTTAGAGATAGCCCAGATAACAAATTTCCTGATGTGGAGCACGATATTGCTAGCTCTAAACTTATCATTCAAAATCATATTCATGGTGATATAAACACAATAAGTATGGGAAAGTTAGCTTTTATTAACTTTACCGAAAATTGCCTTATTCATAAGTTCCCGTTAATGTTCGATAAAAACTCAATAGTTATTGAGTTAGTGGGACAGGAAAAACCGACCAAAAAATTATTGAAAATCATCAAGTTTTATCATGAAAAAGGCTACAAAGTAGCGTTAACAGAATATGATTTAGCACCACATTGGGACTTATTGTTTCCTTATATTGATATCGTTAAAGTTGATATTGAGAAAATAAACACCAAGCGTTTATTGCCAGCAGTCGCAAGAATGAAACCTTTTAATGTTGCCATAGCAGCTGAAAAAGTTGAGACTAGAAACCAACAGCAAACCCTTGCAGAAGTTGGTTTTAACTATTTCCAAGGCTTCTTTTATCACCAACCAGAAATTATAAAGGGTCAAGCATTAGCACCAATAAAGGCGCAAATGTTGCACTTGTTAAGTGAAACATTCAACTATCCGCTTAATTTTGACACTGTTGCAGAAATAATAAGTCATGACGTAAACCTAACTGTCGGTTTATTAAAAATGGTTAACAACGTAGCAACAGGCACTCGAGTAGAAATAACATCATTAAAGCAAGCGGCCGCATACCTTGGTGAAGATAAATTAAGACAATTTGTCTCTATTTTAGCCTTATCAAATTTAACCTCAGAAACGACGGATGAAGTGTGTAAGCAAGCTTTGATCACAGGCAAAATGATGTTTGCTTTAAGTAGTAAAGGGGCATTTAAATCGGTGAGTGACTTTGCTTTTATTACAGGCTTACTTAGTGCTATTGAAGTGATGTTGTCAATGCCGATGGCAGAGATTGTTAAAACCATGCCTTTAGCTCAGCCTATAGAAAGTGCTTTAGTAACCTATGATGGATTGCTAGGACAGTTGTTAGATATCACCACCAGTTATATCCTTGGTCATGAACACTTAAATTCTGATGGAACATTAGAAGAAAACCTAGCTCAGTTTTCATTAGATAAAAGCATCGTGCAGCAAGAATTCCTTAATGCTAGTCAGTGGTGCCAAAGCTTAAACTTAGAAAGCTTATCTGAGAGTAGCTAAATTATAGTTAATGCTTTAACGTTTATTTCATTATTTAGTGTGGTATTTCGGGTTTATTCCAACACATAGCTATTTTGGCGCATAGCAATTAATTATCATTTGTATTTGAACTTAAAGGTATTCACCTTTGTTAAGATAAAAGACACGCCAACGGTAATAGTCTCGCTCTAACGAGCTTTCTAAAACGGCACTGCGCTTTAAAGTGTTGCTGTAGGCAAAAGTGGTGTTGCCAATGAATCGTTGTTTAACTTGCTTGCGTGGAGTAATGCTCATATGTGTGTTGTTTATAATTCAATCAAATTTGTGCGAATTATTGGCAGACATAAACAGAAGTCAAACCCGCTAACTTCATGAAATGATTAATGATATAATATGTCTAAATTATAAAGTCCATATATTTCAATGACATTAATGTCAGAAGGGAATTAGTGGTATAATAATTCGTAATACACTGATTTAACTGAATTATTCAGTTAGTCAGTCACTAAGGTAAAAATAGCCCTAGATTACAAAATAATTTGAAAAAAATTAATGTCAATAGAATTGAAAGCAGGGTGAAGAGCACCGTCAAAAGGAAGGCTTAGTGCTTTAGTATGTCGAGTAAATAGTTGTAACTCGCTCATTTGATTTACATCAATAACTATCGATATTAACTTTAAGTTATTGATACTAAATAGACTTAAGCATTGAAGTCTATCAGGATAAAATACATACTATTATTTTCCTCTTGGTGAGGCATTTTACCTATTTCATAGTTGAGAGGACATTTTGGACGTTGACTCAGTAAAAAAACATCTACAAGAGTTTTTTATACAAAGCCCGCTAGTACTTATTGGCTCGGGATTATCTTTGGGCGAGGGAATATCAGGTATGTGGCACCTTTCTCAACATTTGAAAGAGGAAATCCCAAAGCTCGTTGATGGGGAGTTGTTAGAAGAATGGAAGCAAGTAGAAGAACTAATTGATCAGGATGTAGGTTTTGAAGATGCTATGGCATCTTTAAAACAAGGTAGTAATTTGGTTCCCTTTATTGTTTCTGAAACGACCAAACTTATAGGTAAAGATGAAAAATCAATAATCGAAGCTGTTGTTCTGCAAGAAAAGCAATTGTCGTTTTCTCTTTTGTTAAATCACTTATTACACAATCAAAATGAACTAATTATTGTTACTCCTAACTATGATCGCCTCATAGAGTTAGCGTGCGAAACATTTGGCCTTGATATAATTACTGGTTTCAATGGTTATTACTGCGGAACACATGACCCTGACGGTGAAAAAGACAAAATTTCAGTTATCGAAAGAAGAAGAAATTTAAGAGGTGGATCAGGGGTTAAAGTTTCAGTAAAAAAACATGCGAAAATATTTAAACCTCATGGAAGCCTAGATTGGTATGAAGTCAATGGTAATATTATAAGATCGCCTTACGACAGCAGTGCGCGGAGACTAATTATTACTCCAGGTACAAGCAAGTTTAGAGAAGGATACCAACACCCATTTGACTATCACCGTGAATTTGCAAATAGACATATTCAAGAAGCCAAAGCGATATTGATTGTTGGATACGGATTTAACGATGAACAACTTGAGGTTCATTTGTTGAATAAGCTTCGTGAAGGTGTTCCTGCTTTAGTTATTACCAAAGTGTTAACACCGAATGCAATAAGAATCTGTGACAGTCTAAATAATGTTACCTTGATTTCTGTTGGTTCAAACGATAATGAGACCAAAATAAGAATCGGTGGAGTTGAAACTATTCTCGTTGGCAATTGGTGGTCTCTGAAAGAATTTATAAATGGAGTTTTAATATGACAACAGAAGAGTATGTAGTATCAACTGAAGATGACTGCTATATCGGTAGAGTAGCTAGTGTCGATACAAACCGAGCCCTAATATTAGCCGAGTCACCTGAGGTTATTCAAACACTGACAGTTTCAGATCTAGTTGCTATTCAAGGAGCTACACCTCAAGAGTTTTTGGTAGGCATCATAGAGAAAGTAAAAAGAAGTATCGGAAGTCCTATATTAATAGAACCAGAAGCTGAAGAAAATGATGAGGAAGACTTTGATGTAGTCATTGATCATGATGTTGTCCAAGTTGCATTGATTGGTACTTATTGGGAGGTTCTTGGAGACAAGCGTCAAATATTCAAGCGTGGAGCAAAGTACTTCCCAAGAGTTGATAAACAGGTTTTTTTAATAAAAGAAGAAAGTCTTGAAAACTTGATGTCAGTTGTTGCTAGTGATACTCCAGAGGATATTCAATTAGTACTTGGTACCTACGGTAATACCCAATCTAAAGCAGTTGCAAATGGCGATAAGCTTTTTCAACGTCATGCCGCTCTGCTTGGTAGCACTGGTTCAGGAAAAAGCTGGACGGTAGCATCTCTACTTGAGCAAGCCGCAAAATTAGAGCATACAAATATCATTCTTTTTGATCTTCATGGTGAGTATAAAACTCTAACTAGAGAAGGTGTAGAAGCTGGAAAAGATCCAATAGCTGAATATTATAAAATAGCTGGGCCTGCTGATATCGAAAATAAAAATTCTAGCTCTGTATTTGTTCCGCACTGGTTGCTTAATAAAGATGAAATGTTAGCTTTGCTTTTAGATCGCTCTGATAATAACGCGCCTAATCAGTCATCTCGATTCACTCACCATGTGAGAGAGTTAAAGCAACAATACCTAGTTGAAAATAATCTCACAGAACTTACTGATGGATTAACGATTGATTCACCTATTCCGTATTCAATTCGACACCTTTTAGACAGACTTTCTACTGACGATAATGGTACAAAGTTAGGTGCAAACGGAAAGACGGAAGTAAAGGGGGATTGGAACGGCAAGCTAACAAGATTTATCGGACGACTTGAGACAAAAATAGACGATAAGAGAAATTCATTTTTGTTTGAATCTCCTGAAGGAGCAAATGAGTACGAATGGTTAGCTACTTATGCCAACCAATTTTTGGAAACAAAATCGGACTCATTCGGTATAAAAGTTATAGACTTCTCAGAAGTTCCTTCTGACATATTACCAATAGTAATCGGTGTGTTGACTCGATTTTTGTATAACGTACAGTTTTGGAGAGCAGAAGAAGACCGAACTCCTATCGCCTTTGTATGCGATGAGGCGCATATATATTTGCCAACAAAGGATGCTAGCGATGCTGACTCAAGAATTGCTTTAGATACTTTTGAAAAAGTAGCTAAAGAAGGCAGAAAGTATGGTGTGTCGCTACTTGTTGTTAGTCAGCGACCTTCAGATGTCAGCCGAACTATTTTGAGCCAATGTAATAACCTTATAGCATTAAGGCTAAGTAACCCACAAGATCAGCAGGTCGTACACAAAATGATGCCTGATTCATTAAGTTCTCTTACCTCTGTTTTACCTATATTAGATACTGGTGAGGCAGTAGTATTAGGAGATGCCGTATTGTTACCATCTCGTATAAAATTGAATAAGCCTAATTTAGAACCAGCAAGTGCTACTAAAGACTTTTGGCGAGATTGGTCTAGTAAGGAATCTAAAGGAGACTCTATAATTTCGGCGGTTGAATCATTAAGACGACAGTCTAGGTTAAGATAGGTATAACTTGCTTAAACGGACGCTGGAGTTGGCTGCGTTCCACTTCGTTTTATATTTTAGCCAACCATTACTTAGCCCCTTATTGGGGAAGCATGAATAGGGAATAGCATGTATTTCAAAAAAATAAGCCTGAATGAATGGCAACAATTTCAAACAATAGATATAGACTTTCACGAACGTGTGACCATATTGACTGGTGGGAATGGAAGTGGAAAAACAACTATTTTAAACATTCTTGCAAGGCATAGTGGTTGGAATAGCATTTCATTAGCGACACCTAAAACCGAATCCACTACCGGAATTATCAAATATTTTTCAAGGTTTTTTTCAGGAAAAGATAAGGGAAGTAATACTTCTATTGGTAGTATTAACTACTCTAATAATGTTAACTCGCCATTAATCGTCAACAATGGAAATGCAGCTCAATATCATGTTGGAATACAACAACAGCAAAATATTCAATCATTTTATATCCCATCACATAGACCTATTTTCAAATATCAACAAGTAGGGAGCATCCCTACCGCGAAGAAAAATAAACAGAGTGCTTTCCAAGAAGTATCGAATAGTAATATACATAGATATCAGGGCAATGGAGGTCAATCAAGTAGTTTCTTTATGAAGAACACTTTGATTGGCTGGGTAATCCAAGGTTACGGTGTCCATAATGCGAATAAGGCAATAATGCCTTCGGATGATGAACAAATTCAAAATTTCGAAGGTTTTCAACAGGTATTACAAGAAATACTTCCTCCAAATATTGGGTTTGAACAAATTGAAATTAGAAATATGGAAGTTGTTTTTGTATGTAATGGAGGGGATGATGAGTTTGTTCTTGAAACAGCATCAGGTGGGATTAGTGCTTTAATAGATATTGCATGGCAAATTTATATGTTCTCAACAAAAGAAAAGTCTGATATCACAGTCTTAATCGATGAAGTGGAAAACCACTTACACCCAATCATGCAAAGAAGAATTTTACCTGACTTAGTCAAAGCGTTTCCAAAAGCTAGATTTGTTGTATCAACACATAGCCCTTTAGTTGTAGGTTCTGTGAAAGATTCTACGATATATGCATTGAAAAGCAACTCTAACGGCAAAGTTGAATCTCACAGACTTGATCTTAAAAACCAAGCAAAAAATGCGATTGAAGTCTTAGATGAAATATTAGGCGTATCGTTTACTATGCCTATATGGGTTGAAGAAAAGTTAAATTTTATTAATGAAAAATATTTTTCTAATTCGGATGATCCACGAGTGTTTTCCCAAATGCGCCAAGATCTTGCTGAGCTTGGACTTGAAAAGCTACTACCACATGCCATTGAAAAACTGCTGGAGGGGAAGCAATGATAAAACTAACTCGACCTGCATGTCCTAATCCAGCTGCGTTAGCTTCAAATAATTACAAGCACCCAGTTAATAAAGAAGCTCTTAAAATTGCTAGTAATGATAAGTGTATGTACTGCGAATGTAAGATATCCCACATTGACTTTGCGCACGTAGAACATATTAAGCCCAAAGCAGATGGAAAGTTTCCAGAGTTAAAATTCGCTTGGAGTAACCTAGGTTATGCTTGCCCAAAGTGTAACAATGCAAAGTCTGATAAATATCATATCGATACTCCTTACATCAACCCTTATGATGAAGACCCTGAAAATAGTTTGGTTGCATACGGTACATTTTTATTTTCTAAAAATGGGTGTGAAAGAGGTGAGTTAACTATTACTGATTTAAAGCTTAATAGACCTGATTTACTTGAAAAAAGGCAGTTGAGGATCAAAGAATTTAAGAGCTCAATAGATGCATGCTTTAGAACATCTTCGGAGGTTTTAAGAGAAGCCGCTTTAGCTGAACTGCATAAAGAAGCTGACTCTGACAAAGAACTATCGTTATTTGTTAAATCTTTTATGTTATTAAATGCAGCCTAATATGGTTCCAAATAAAATAATACCATAAATAATCACCTCGACATAAATCAGATGCTACGTGAAAAATAATGAGGTTAGTTGAACATAAACTAATTTCATGCACGTAGCGTATGGCATATATACAATTGCTTATATTTTAGGGCAGCCAAATCTAAAAGAGGATCTACTTGTTAATTGGGGATTGGTGTTTTTATTTTTTCTATAAGTACTGATTAACTTATATATATCAATAAGGTTCAAACACCAGTCAACAGTGGATCGGATCCATTGTTAAAGTTCGAATGACAACTAACAAAAGCCTTAGGAAAGGAAGGGTTACCCCTCCTTCCTAATATCCGATACTCTTTAGTACTGGACTTAGTATGTCTCTATTTAATACCGCCTATAATCAGTAACTGAATTGATTATTCTTTCAATCATTTAATTTCAGTAAAAATTTCAGTAAAACTTGCCATAATCCTTTGATTAAGCACAATTAAACAAGCACGCTACGTGAAATCTGATTCACTTTGGCTATACTTATTGGTCAGAATTCACAGAGAAGCCCCAAGATTTAATTAGCGATTCAAGCTTTGTTAAATTTCTACAGCAAGTCTAAATGCTAATTTTAAAAAAGTTTAATCAACTTTTCTTGCTTTACCGCTTTCAGCACGTTTCTTATTCTCAGATTGAACATATACTGTATCAGTAGTTGCCATGCTTGCATGACCTAAATCTTCAGATAGATCTTTTAAAGCGCGACCGCGTTCAATCTCCATACTTGCGCCTGTATGGCGAAGCCAATGTGTGGTGGCTTCTTTAAGCTTCATTGCTTTACTTTCACCCTCAAGTTGCTTCATACGAATAAAAGCCTGATCAAAGATATTTTGCACTAAGCGTCTTAAATGCCTGGATGTCATGCCACCTTGACCACGAATTTTTTCAACAAGCACGTTGTTTTCGCCACTTGTAGGTAATCCAGAAAGATCACGTGATAAACGATACCGATGCAAAAATGGCATAAAATCAGATGGCACTGTGGTATCTCGAAGTTTCCGGCCTTTACCAAAGACTTTCAGCCACCAATTTTCATCTTCATCTTGCCAAAAGTGTCCCATAATTGGCGACCAATTTTCCCGCTCTGACAACTCTGATATTCTTAAAAACAGCGTTTTTAATGCCGCTATAACAAATAAATTTCTCTCATAGATAGGATCTTCATTTGCCATATCTACAGCAGTATCTAAAAGATATTGCCATTGTGACGCAGTCAATCTTTTTATTTCTTTAACCTGAGTATCATTAATAAAATGTTTACAGTCCTTTTTAGCTATTTGAGCTGGGTTACCATAACAAAGCTCTTCACCCATTAAATAGTTATAAAACACTATAATAGCGGTAAATGTCGAGGTTAATGTTTGCTGTGAAGGACGGTATTTCTTTTTATCTACCACTTTAGATAACTGGCTTTTTGCGGCTTGTACCTTAAATGGTCGCCATAGCTCATTAGAATTAAAGTAGCCATTTTTGAGTTTAAAACGCTCTAAACTGCTAGTGCCTATCCAGGTAACTGGCGGCTTCCAACAAAAATCAGCATATTCTAATATGTCAGATTTTCTCAACGTATCTATAGGTGTTTTTTTTATTAAAAATGACCAAAGTAAAAATTTTTCGATTTCATTTCTAAATCGATCATAAGTATGAGCTGATTTATTTCGACCTGTATACGCTAGAAATGATTTTCCCCATTGCCAATGAGTTAAACACCATGAAGCATTTGCCATTAAAAAATCATTAAGCTGTTGATAATCAGTAAGTTCTAATTCACATAATTCAATGTAGGTTGGATACAATGGGACTGGGATTATTTTAGACATAGGAAAATAAGTAAAAGACTATAGCATTGATCTATTCTAATTCTCTGTCACTCCTTAAGTCCAATACTAAATATAAGTACAGCCATTTTTTAATGAGCTAGCGCAATATATATCCCACAAAATAACAATTAATTTAACGGGATAACTTTCATTGCTAACTGAGGGTCAAATCTGACATTATGCCAATTCATGCGCCAATCTAAATGGGGCCCGGTAACACGCCCAGAATTTCCTACTTTTGCAATCACTTGCCCTTGTTTTACTTTATCGCCAACATTAACTAACGAATCACTTAAATGTAAAAAGTTTGAAGTAATGCCATGACCATGATCTATGACTAAGGTACCCCCTGAATAAAACATATCAGGTACCCATAGTAGTACTTTACCACTTGCAGGAGCCTTGACCTCTGAGCCAATTGCACCCGCATAATCAACACCATAATGAGGGCTTTTAGGCACGCCATTATAAAAGCGTTGGCTACCATAAACGCCTGTTATTCTTGCTTTTCGTGGAGCAATAAAACCTTTAGAGAAATCCGTTAAATCACTAGATACTTTTCTCACCGCCACCATCATTTCTCTATCTTGCTTGGCACGCAAATTGGCTTTTTTATTGGGGTTCATAATGCTCTTTTTAATACCTTCAACACGTGATATGTTATATTCACGCTTTGCAGGCACTAACAACTTTTCCTCAATAGAGCCGTTAGGTGAAATAATTTTCAGTCGGTATTTTTTTTCATCATCACGAGAAAAAGCAAAAACATAATCGCCATTGTCTGATACGGGCAAAACACGTTCATTTAACATTACTGTGTTATCTGTTTGGGTTTTACCCAGCATCAAACCGCCCTGCTTTACTTCACCTGATAATTGGATCTCTGCATGTGCAGAAAACGTTGTCGCTATTATGAAGCAAAGACTGCTAATTTTTAGAGAGTTAAACACAGACAATAGCTCCTTTTTCAACTCCTTCATAAGCGATAACCTTCACGTTTGAATTAGTTAGCTCTTTTTTCAGTTGTCGCGCAATAAAATCGGCCAAAAGCTCTACCGTTGAATCGCAATCAACAACATCAAGTACATTCGCGGCAACAGCAATATCAAATCGTCCTTGCGGAGCTAGATAAGAAAAAAATTGGTGATCGGGTGTCAAATATTGCTCAGCTTGTGATGATAACTCAATCGCTTCTTTTGATACTCTATCTGCTTCACTAGCAATATAAATGTCTTGCCAACGAGAGCACCATTTTTGCTCAAGGTTAGTATTTTTTTTATCATCAATAAAAATTTGAATTTTTGATCTATGCCCGTGGGCAATTCGTTGGCAATTACCATCGTGAAGTTTTAATCCGTGGGTATAGTGGTAATAATCACCTACTATATTTTCAGGACGCAACACCAAGGTTAGCCCCTGAACATTAGTAGGCAACTGTGCCAAAATAATTGCGGTTAAATGTTCAGTCACTGAATCAATGGTTATCGTTAAGCAATCAACTGTAGCAAAAGCACAGCTTGGTGATTGCAGATGATAGCTTGCACGCTCCGAAAGAAAATCAATCGTCTGATGACCTTCATGATGCTCAGAGTCTTGAAGTATCAAAGCTGCTTCTTGCATGGGAAGTAGCAACTTGTGATCGACAGCGTCATCAATAATCGCTTTAATTTGCTTTTTAACAATCGCAAAATCAAGCACCATACTTTGCTCATTTAAAGAGCCATCAAGTAGCACATCAACAATCCAGCTCTCACCAACAATGCCACGTTGTAAGCAAAGGTAAGAAAAATCGATCACGGTTAGGTCATTTACAAATAATTGCATATTTTCTCTCGGTCTACTTTACTTGCCAAGCAATACTATCATTGGCACGAATAGGCACTACGACATCATTACCAAAGGTTAATGTTGCTGGTACTTGCCAAGTTTTTTTCACTAAAGTAACTTTGTCGTTACTTACTGGCAATTGGTAAAATGCAGGACCATGCAAACTTGCAAAGCCTTCTAACTTGTCGAGCGAATTTTCCTGTTCAAATACTTCAGCATAAAGCTCTATAGCCGCATGAGCTGTATATGAGCCTGCACAGCCACAAGCTGATTCTTTTGCATGTTGAGCATGCGGTGCCGAGTCAGTGCCTAAGAAAAACTTAGTGCTACCACTGGTTGCCGCTTCAACTAATGCGGCTTGGTGGATATTGCGCTTTAAGATAGGTAAGCAAAAATAATGTGGGCGAATGCCGCCAACTAGCATGTGATTTCTATTAAATAATAAATGATGTGCGGTAATAGTCGCGGCGACATTATCTGAAGCACTGTTAACAAAATCAACGGCATTTTTAGTGGTAATGTGCTCTAACACAACTTTTAGATCGGGATAGTTAGCAACAAGCGGCGCTAAAATAGTATCAATGAACACTTGTTCGCGATCAAAAATGTCTATTTCATCATGTGTCACTTCACCGTGGATCAATAATGGCATACCAACACTTTGCATAGCAGCAAATACCTCTTTAAGGTTGGCAACATCAGTTACGCCAGAGGATGAGTTGGTAGTGGCTCCGGCTGGGTAAAGTTTGGCCGCATATACAATGCCGGAAGTTTTTGCTTCGATAATATCTTCAGCACTGGTGTCATCTGTTAAATACAATACCATTAAAGGCTGAAAATGTGCGCTTGGCTGAGCTGCCATAATTCGCTCATAATAGCTTTTAGCCAATGCGGTATTCGTGACTGGCGGTACCAAATTTGGCATAACAATAGCGCGCCCGAAATAACGGCTGATATCTTTTACGGTATTATTTAAAACATCACCATCACGTAAATGCACATGCCAGTCATCAGGACGGCTAATAGTTAATGTCTTTTCTTGACTTAATTCACTGTGTTTTGTTGTTTCAGTTGTCATGATATATCCAAGTTTAAATTCTATTTGTCTTAATTTATCTTCTTTTAACTTTTTAAGCTTACGTTTAAATAACAATGAGTTACAAGTAACGCGTTATTTAAAAACTAGAAGACATAAATTTATTCGTCTATTTGTTCGCTTAACTCATTACTTTCATTTGAAGCAAGGAGCGCTTGTAACTGCTCTTTAAGATTTGGCGGTACTTTATATATAGTGATGGAGTCATTATGAGGATTATAAACCACATCTTGACCAAAGTGGCTACGCTCAAAACTTAAACTTATGCCACTGCCATAACCTGAATACTTGGTGATTTTATTAACCACGGTCTGATCGTGTGGAAAAGACTCTTCAATGGGATAAGATTGCTGTTGGCAAAATTGATAAAAATCTTGCTCATTACCGTCATTGTCAGTAGTGGTGTGGCCTATCACTTTACCGATTTCTTGTACGGAAACATCTTGTGAGCTTGCTTTTTGCTCTTTACAGTAGCTAAGTAATTCTTTGCGTGTTTGTTGCTTTTCTGATGCATCTAGTTGATTTACCGACACATAATCTTCGACAGCTTGTACTAAGGTTTGTGTTTGCTCTTTAGCGTCTAGACCTTCTTCACAGCCTAAAAAGTCTAGAAAGAAGTCAGACACTTTTCGTCCAGCTCGTCCTTTAATAAAAGAAATATAGCGGTTACCGCTAGCATTTTGTTGATAGTCAAACAGATCAATGCGTGCCGCTAACTGTAGCTTATTGGTATCAAGATGTTGATCAGCAGAAATATTAAGCTCACCATCAACACTGTAATGTTCAGATACTGGAATAACGGCCACTAAAAGGTAACGGCCACCCATGTATTCGTAATGACAAACAACGAGGTAACCACTCTCTTCAAGATCGTATTTTTCGATCTCATTTTTTAAGGTGTTAGCCGCTTGGGTACTAAATTGATAAAAGCTTTGACGCTCACCTAAATAACCTTCCATTAAATCAACAAAGCGAGCTATGCTGACTCCTTCTTCGTTACTTGCCTGTGCAGGCATAGCGCTAAAGCTACCATAAGCTTTTGACCCTTTACCGTTATAGATGGTGTGTAAACCATCGACAAAGGCGGTTATTTTTGCATCTGTTTCTATTTCCTCAGGGCCAAGGGTTAATAAAACTTCACCAGATTCTTGTTTTTTTGAAATAAAATGTAGGGCGATATTTGAAATGATTAAACTCATAGTTAAGGGTCTATCTAATAGTATATTGTTCAGGCATTTGATAAACTAAGAAAATATTATTTACCATCAGCAATTAAGTGTCATTATGCCCATTGTATCGAAATACTCCAATGAACGTGTAGAAAAAATTATTCAAGAATTAATGGATGTGCTTGTTAACGAAGAAGCAACAACCGATTTAGCGCTAATGTGTTTAGGAAATACCGTCACTAACGTACTCAGTAAAATTCCTGCAGATAAGCAAGGTGCTATTGTAGACAATTTTACCAAAGCATTAAAACAATCTATCCAAAAAACTCACTAGTTTCTTGACTCCGACTTTATTTCAGATAACTTTTAACTAAAACATAATAAGAAGAATTACTATCAATGGTCTCTTTTGATACAAAAAGCTATAGCAAAAAACTATTACACTTAATCAGTTGGAGCCATTGGTTCACATTTTTCAATATTATTGCGGCAATTGCGCTATCCTCCTATTACCTTTTTAGTGAAACAGCACCTGATACGCTACTCGGACAGGCCTACTTAGTAACTACCTGGTTAAGTCATATTGCCTTTTTAACCTTTATGAGCTTTGTCTTAATACTGTTTCCTATCACTTTAGTGTTTCCTAATACTAAATTTATACGCACCAGTGGCTCTATTATCTTTACCTTGGGTCTATTGTTGTTATTACTTGACGGCTTTATTTATAGTCGATTGGGTTACCATCTCAACGCCTCTTCAAGCGCACAAATAATTGATTTAATAAAAGAAATAGCTGAAGAAAATAGTCTTTTTTATTTGGTAAGTGGTGCCCTGGCTATAATTATATTGGGCTTTGAATTTACCATCAGTAACTATGCATGGAAGCATTTAAAGCAGCTTCAAAAAACTATATTTGCTAGATTTGTGATATTTGCACTGGTATTAGCCTTCTTCTTTAGCCACTTAACGCATATTTGGGCTGATGCTAATTTAGATTACGATGTCTTACGCCAAGATACTGTTTTGCCACTATCATACCCTGCCACAGCGAAAACCTTATTAACGAAATATGGCTTATTTGATATTGATGACTATATGGAACGAAAAACAAGTCCGTTATCATTTAGCCAAGCTATTCCTACATACCCGAGTTTATTAGCAAAGCAATGCTCGAGCGGTGAAAAGGTTTCTAACTCTGTATTTTTAGTACTAACCGATGAGCAATTGAATGAGCAGCAGCTAGGTCAATTTACCCGTCGTTCAGCCACAAGTAGCGCTAAGCTAACTAATCATGTTGATACTTCATTAGCTAAGGATTCATGGTTCAATTTATTTTATTCTTTACCAAGTATTTACCAAGCAGATATTCTTGCCCAAAACACTACGCCAATGCTGTTTCAAGCAATAACTCATAATAACTTAGCCACGACATATACGCTTATTGATGCAAACACCAATAGCGTTGAAGGTGAAAGCGCATGGTTTAACAGCTTGTTTTCTGAACAAACGCAACTTACTGATATCTCAACCCTAGTTTTTGCCGAGCGTTTAAACAATTTAGCACCTGGCTTGCATTTGATTTACTTTAAAAGTGGTGAAGAAGAAGCAGAAAGCAAAAATAATCACTACCAGTTTGAGCTTTTTGTTGATGCACTGTTGTTAGCGCAGAAACATAAACAGCAGAAAGACTTTATCTGGATCAGCACTATCGGCAATAAAGACAAAGAATCTCGTTTATCAACAAAAACGGCTTTATTCATTAATCCTTCTTTAGCAGCCTCACAAGAAGTGACGCAACTAACCAGCCAAATGGACTTACAACCTAGCCTGCTAAAACATTGGCTTGGCTGCGCAATTAACAGTAAAAGCTATTCAAACGGTGACGATTTAATTTCCTTGAAAAAAGATCGCGTTATTGCCAATACTGCAGATGAAGGCATTATGGTTTTTAACAAAGATAAATCTGTACTAATCGATCAAAATGGCAACTTTCAAAGTTACTCAAGTCAATTAGCTGCCCCGATCACCGTAAATAAAGATTTTCCTTTAATGATAGACGGTGTTCACTTTATCAAGCGATTTTCACAGCAATCAACAAGTGAGCAATAACTGCTCACTTAAGTCACAATTAAGCGCTTAAATGATGATTGACGTTGCAATAAGCAAATAAATCATTAATATACACAGCGCAAAGGTAAAGTCCCCTACTTTACTCATGCTAGTACATTTTAGGTATAGCAATTTGCAACATCGGGGTATAGCGCAGCTTGGTAGCGCGTGCGTCTGGGGGACGTGAGGTCGCAAGTTCGAATCTTGCTACTCCGACCATATATATGAATTAAGACGTCCTATGGCGTCTTTTTTTATGCCTGAACATCAATAAAAATAACTAACACATAGAATTATAAAGATTTTTATAGTCCTGTATCTATTTGCAAAAACCCACACCTAATGTAACACTCTATGTAACACTTTCAAAAACTCCTGTTTACGATGTTACATAAACAGCCTATTTGTTTAAATATCATACTAGTGGTGTATCATGGCTAAAATAACAAAACCGTTAACTAATACCGAAGTAAAAGCTGCCAAAGTAAAAGATAAAGAGTACAACCTTGCTGATGGCGCAGGCTTACAATTAAGAGTTAAACCAAATGGTTCAAAGTTATGGTTATTTAACTATCAAAGACCCTTTACCAAAAAACGTGCTAATTTAAGCTTAGGCAAGTACCCTAACTTGTCATTAGCTGGTGCGAGAAAGGAAAGCGCTAATGCTCGTGAGTTGTTAGGTAAAAATATTGACCCTAAAGCTCATAGAGACAAGCAAGCACAGGCAAAAAAGAATGCTATTGAAAATACATTCATCAAATATGCAGAGGATTGGAAAGCACTCAAAGAAACAAAGTGGAAAGAACCAACAATCAGGCGCGCATACCAGTCGTTAAATAAACATGTTATTCCAACATTAAAAGACTGTCCTATCGATCAAGTAAAGCCAAAGCACTTAAAAGAAATAATGAAACCAATTGTTGCTGAAGGCAAACATGAAACAGTTAAACGTTTATGTACATTTGTTAATGACATTATGAAGCTTGCTGTTGCTGATGGATCAATTGAATTTAATCCACTTAAAGACGTAACAACACTTTTCCCTGTGCCCGTAAGAAATCACTTTAAAACACTTAAGCCAGATCAATTACCAAAGCTAATGCTCGGCATGGCTACTGCTAACATTTCACGAGTAACAAGGTGCATGTTTTTGTTGCAGCTCAATTGCGCTACAAGAGCAGTTGAAACTGCAACCGCAGAATGGTCTGAGGTAAACTTAGCAGAAAAAATTTGGACTATACCTGCATCTAAAATGAAGTCGAATAGAGAACACTGCATACCTCTATCGACACAAGTTATTGAGTTATTTGAGTACATGCAACCTATCAGCAGTCATAGAAAGTATGTTTTCCCAAGTGTTAAGAACCCACAAAGTCATGCTAATAGAGAAACCGTTAATACAGCACTTAAGCGTAATGGCTTTAAAGATATCATTGTAAGTCATGGATTCCGAGCTCTATTTTCAACCACGTGCAATGAACAAGGCTTTGACTATGATGTTGTTGAAGCTGCTCTTGCTCATCTAGATCCTAATCTTACACGTCGATCATATAACCGCACCGACTACCTTGAAAAAAGAAGAGAGCTAATGCAATGGTGGTCGGATCATATTCAAAAAGCATCCCAAGGTGATATGAGCATGATTAGTTCATTTAAAAACTTGCGGGTAGTTGGTGAGTAGATATAGGCAACTTTACCTATCGTAGTAGATTGTCTTTATTAAATAAGCACGAAATACCACATTTATAAAAATGTAATTACCCATCACTTTGCTATACTCTCACTTGTGAAAGGTTGCTGCTGTACCGTTTCGGACGTAGAGGAGGAGAGCTTTCTAGAAGCTAGTATTTACTCGCAGTACGCGCTTTTCACATCATTTTTAAGCGCTAAAACAACTTATCTATACACCTATAGTAATTATAAGTTCATTTATCACGCTATGACTATAATGCTATAGGACTTATTCCTTTCATAAATCACCAAGACAACTAGAAAAACACAAATGTCTGATAAGACTAGAAATTATTTACCCCACCACAAAAACCAACTAAGCTATAAGCTCAACTTTAAGGAGCAATCAAAATGAAAAAAATAATATTTGGTTTAGCGTTGTTGGCTAGTGCGAGTGTTTGCGCCGAAGAAATAGAGCTAGTTAGAAATGCTGAAATAGTTGGTATTCAAAACATTGTAGACGGCAACATGGAGGCGTTTTCTATTACTTTAAAAGGAGGTACTGGCATGTGTGCTGATAAAGAAGTAAAGGTTGTGGGTAAATTTATGTATTCTCGCCTTGCTTACCCTAATATTTATGCAACCGCTTTAACTGCGTTTTCTATGCAACTAAAAACGGTATCGCTAGGCAGTGCATTAGGCAAAAAAGATTGCGACCAGATAACTTATATCAAGCTAACTCGTTAAGGTGGCCTAGCCACTTATCATAAGCCGCTAACTGTTCCTCTAAGTAAGCGTGCTTGTTGTAGTTAGCGTCAGTACCTTTAAGTGTATCATCAGGCTAAGGACGTAAACCAATTAATTACACCACTGCTTTTCACAAGGCACCCCATCACGATCGCCATCCATCTTTGTATTAGGACATTGTTGTATAAAGTAACTTGCTTCGGCGCAAGTGCTCATTTGAGAACAATACTGCCTACCATCGCATTTAAACTAGAGCTCAATTTTGACCAGTTCGGCGATTTTTTCCGCGACAACAGCCATTGAATCTTCTGAAGTGTCCAAACCGCTCCGAGAAGCGAGCAATGGGCTGACATTGCGAAGTGCTTCATACGTAGTGTTATGCGTTATGGGAACGAGTTGGTTTCCTGCTAAAAGTGCCGAAAGTTCTTTGTCAGCGACACTCTCTTTGGGAAGGCGATCTAGCATAGCTGGGGTTACAAGTACAAGCCCTATTCGTGAGTTCGCTAACCCCTTATCGATAGCGCGCATCATCGGTACGCCAAGAGCAAGATCTTTTTCACTAAACCAAACGTTTACGCCGAAGTTCACGAGAAAATCGTGAAGTTCTTTAGCTGCCCCTTTCCGATCATCCCACGCATGACATAGGAATACGTCACGAAGATCCGGTTTCTCAGCGGCTCGCGTCTCAACGGTTTGACGAATTGGTGTAAGTGACTGTACTTGAGTACTCGTATAAGACACGGATGAACCTGCTTTCGACCATTTTGGTCGTCTGCTGCTGGAACCTCCACTACTGCTAGTACCGCCTGAGCGGTCTTCATATGACGAGTATGACAAGGGCGAATATGAAGAGTATCCTCCATAGCGGCTACTACGACTACTACATGCGGGACATGCTGCTGCTCCACTCGCAGTTCGATGGCCATTTCTTGGTGCTGTGCATTGTGCCATGTTGAAATTATCCTTTTTTTAATAGCTCTTTAATTATTAAAAAGCTGGTATTGTCGAATACTTTAATCTAACGGAATGCACAGGGCATCCTATGCTCTATGACGCCCGCTTAAGTGCTTGTTAGGCTTACCATGTGCTTACCAAGTTACTATTTATTAAGTTGACATTAGTTAATTCACCTAAATCATTTATTATTGGTAGTGAGCTTATTTTCTTTTTTGTTATTTTTTTACTCCAATCAAGGCAGATTTTCGCAAGATCTTGGCCACCTAAACTTGAAGAAAGTTTACCTAACAGATTATTGGTAAGCTCTGTATTAGCGCTAAAATAAAAATCACCAACATTAACCAAAGAATAAGGATCATTCGACATGGAGTTTTTTGTTTTTTGAAACATTTTTCTCGGTATGCACTGTTTGCTTTTTAAACCTAGGGCTGCTTCTCGATACTCTGGAGCTGTAAAATCTATAATATAATTTTCAGTTTCAACCCAACAATGAAATGCTTTTGGGCTACTATAAAAGTTACCATTTTCTTTTTTAGCAAAAGATAAAACGTCTCTTTCTTCGTTTAATAA
The DNA here is from genome assembly GCA_026196955.1 of Colwellia sp. Lineage (GTDB taxonomy): Bacteria > Pseudomonadota > Gammaproteobacteria > Enterobacterales > Alteromonadaceae > Colwellia. The sequence continues at coordinate 24,735 of JAPHTO010000013.1, forward strand.
AATAAAAGCAGCCCCCATTACCGGACGAGCTTTAACTTTCAAAAGTTTATTGAGAATAAAAGCTGCATTTA
>JAPHTO010000005.1 GCA_026196955.1 Colwellia sp.
GGTGTTTGCCATAAATCGATCTTGTTAACTTTTCCGTCACGACCAATGGTATACCAGAAACGACCAACATCTTTTGCGTGATCTTTCTTATGATGCTCAGTACCTTTGATTACATGTACCGCGTAACCTGTATCGATGTGAGTAACAATTTTCTTAGTGTCGCCATCAACAATTGCGGCTTTACCTGCATCACGCTCAATAACTACAAAGAAGTTTTTCCAGTTAAGACCGTGCATTGGCTTAGTTGGGTAGTCTTTAAGTGCAACAAATTGCTTAGTGTGAGAACGCATTTGCTCTAATGACATTTCCGGTGGAACTGGTGGTGTCATTTGGATGAACGTTGCTAGGTTAGCAATTTCTTTTTTGCTGAATAAATCATCAAAATTGTTCATGCCGCCTTCAGTACCTAAAGCGATAATTTTTTCTAAACGCTTTTGGCCTTTTTTAAGCATGTTTTTTGGCTCAAGGTTTTTACCTGTTGCGCCTTTACGAAGTACACCGTGACAACCCGCACAGCGTTGAAAGTAGTGTAATTGCGCTTTTTCAAAATCAGCTTCAGATAGTGTTGGCTCAGCAGCAGATACTGACATGCTGATACCACCAGCAGCCATGCCTATTGCTAATCCAAGCGCTGAAAGACTGTGTTTTATGTTTTTCATCGGTTACTCTCCAGATATTATTGTGTTTACGTGTTCGTACCCCAATTATTTATTTTGAATATTTAAATATAGGTACTAGATGTTTCTAAATGTAACTATCTGCCTATTTGCGCTATAGTTATGTGATTCAGATCAAGTTTTTTTTGTTATGACATTGAATGGTGTCTATAAGTTGATCGAGGTCAATAAATAGTCTCACTTTTCCTTACGACAATTGAAAAAACAGTGACACTTTGCAAATTAAGAATTAATCTCATTCAGATAACCCTATTCTTTTTAAGGGTTTAGTGACTCAAAATCTATAAGGAATACTATGAACAGTCGTAGCAAATCATTCATCTATGCAGCAATAATTGCCCTTGCAATTGTGGTTATATTTCTTGGCTTTCTATCTAGCCTGACTAACCCTATTTCGTGGGGACTTATTGTCGCTCTATTATTGATTTCTGTTTTTTATAAGAAAAAAGAACAGGACAATGTTATTAAATGGAAAGATGAATATAGCGTTGGTATTACTCATATAGACCAAGATCATAAAAAGCTTATCAACTTATTAAATCAATTCACCATCGCCTATGATCACGCCATGAGTGAAGCCTTTGAAAAACAAGCCTTAGAAGAGCTAGTGAATTACACTCAATACCATTTTGAGCGAGAAGAAAAACTGATGAAAGAGCATGATTATCCTGATTTTGCCGCCCATCAAGCCAAGCACCAAGAAATGATTGAACAGGTGAAAAAGTTTCTTGATTTATATGACGAAAAAGGCCACGACGCACTGAAAGAAATTAGCGAGTTTTTAACGGTGTGGTTAATCAGTCATATCAATGGTACTGACAAAGAATACAGCCAATACTTAAATGAACGTGGTGTTCATTAACCATTAAACATCAGGCGCTGTTGAACATCCCTGCTATTTTTTAGCCTATATCACTAAGGCAATGCAAATCTCCCCCTTTCGCATAGTCTATTTTTTAAACACAATCAGCTAATTCCCCATTAGCTGATTTAAATCAATAAACCTACCCCTTTGCTTTGGCTTTATGCTTGAAAAGATGATCTTGGGCAAAAAAGAATATTCCGCTAGTGTGTAAACTTCATAGTAAGAAAAAACAGTGTTTGGATAGTTAATATGAATTCATCAATAATCAAGCGTACTTGCTCTATGGCAGCAATATTTATTGTCTTTTCTATAGGACAAAGTCAAAGCTACGCCAACGAAGAAGCGCTATCAAAAACACGACAAGCACAACTAACGCATATCGTAAAACAAGATTGTGGCTCATGTCATGGCATGACATTAAAAGGTGGCTTAGGCCCAGCGCTATTAATGGAAAACCTGCAAGATAAACCCATACTATTTATTCAAAACGCTATTCTACACGGCAGGCCGGGCACCGCCATGCCGCCGTGGAAAACACTATTAACTGAGCAAGAAGCCTTATGGATAGCTGAGCAATTAAAAGAGGGCAACATTGCTAAAAACAAGCCTAATGACAAGCATATCAATAAGGAATAACAAGGACTTTCAATGACAAAACTAATGAAAAACAAATTCTTTCAACTCGCTAGCATTAGCCTTATTAGTATAGCTCTAACCGCTTGTACAGCAACAGAGCAAGCACCTAGCACACAGTCACAAAATGAGTTACGTGCCACGGGTGATATGGGAGTAATTATTGAACGTGCTACCGGGCAGGTTCAGATTGTTGATCATAGCGATCAAAACGTTGTCAGCGAAATTGACGGCTTAGGTGACTTATCACATGCCTCTATTGTCTATTCACGCGATCAACGCTTTGCCTATGTGTTTGGCCGTGACGGTGGTTTAACTAAGGTTGATTTACTTAAAGATAAAATTGCCAACCGTGTCATACAATCAGGCAACAGTATTGGCGGCGCTATCAGCCAAGACGGTAAATTAGTTGCCGTATCTAACTACACCCCAGGCGGCGTAAAAGTATTTGATAGTGAAACATTAGCGCTAGTTGCCAATATAGAGGCAACCATAGTGCCCTCAAAAGGACAAACTAAAGATGGTCAACCCTACCGCTCTAAAGTTGTCGGCTTAGTAGACGCCCCCGGTAATAAATTTGTTTTTAGCTTATTTGACAGTCACGAAACTTGGGTAGCAGATTTTTCAACAGGTAAGCCTGTTATTACTAAGTTTAAAGATATTGGTTTATTTCCTTACGATGCCTTAATCAGTGGTGATGGCCGCTATTACATTGCTGGTCTATTCGGCGAAGACGGTATGGCCTTACTCGATTTATGGCACATTGAAAAAGGCGTTACTCGCATTCTTAAAGACTATGGTAAAGGAGAACAAAAGCTTCCCGTTTATAAAATGCCACACCTTGAAGGTTGGGCTATTGCTGGCGATCATGCCTTTGTACCTGCCGTAGGACAACACAAAGTACTCGTTATTAGCACTAAAACATGGCAACAAGTAGCGGAAATTCCAGCTCACAGCCAGCCTATTTTTGTCATGGCTCAACCTGATAACCGACAAATTTGGGTGAACTTTGCCTACCCAGATAATAATACTATTCAAGTGTTTAACACCGAAACTTTCGAGCTAGTTAATACCCTAACACCTGGCCCTGCGGTATTACACATGGAGTTTACACCTCGCGGCGAGCACGTATGGATGTCAGTGCGTGATAACAATGAAGTACAAATTTACGATACACAAACACAAACCTTGTTGAAAACCTTAAAATCCAAAAGCCCGAGCGGTATTTTCTTCACCAATCGCGCTCATCAAATAGGGTTATAGTCATGATAGAGACACAGCAACCACAAACAGCAAAACCAAATAGCAGTATGCTTAGCCAGCTACAGCAAGATATTATTAATAACTTTCAAAAAGGTTTTCCTTTGTGTAGTCGCCCTTACCTTGCTATTGCCCAAGAGCTAAGTCATTATCATCACGAACTCAATGAGCAAGCAGTATTTACCACACTAAAAGATTTAGATTATTTAGGGGTAACCTCGCGCATTGGGCCTGTTTTTGATCATAAAAAAGCAGGAGCAAGTACCTTGGCGGCTTTAGCCGTTGAACCTAAAAATCTCGATAAAATCGCCAGTATTGTTAATCAATTTGAGCAAGTAAATCATAACTACGCCCGTGGCTCTCATTTTGATAAAACTGATTACAACCTTTGGTTTGTAGTTACTGCCAGCGACCCAGTGGCCCTTAATAATACGCTTACACGCATTGAACTACTAACAGGCTTAGCCGTTTTAGTATTACCGATGGAAGCGTCTTATCATTTAGACTTAGCTTTCACTATTAATATTACCGGTAAAAATAGCCCAATAGTAAATACTGTACAAGCCGTCGATACTCACTGTGAGTCAGAACTCACAGAGATACAAAAGACACAGTTAAGAAAATTAATTGAAGCTGGTCTGCCAAAGCTATTACAACCTTACGAAAAAATAGCTCAAGCGATAAATGCTTCAGAGCAACAAGTCTTAGCGCAAATTACTCATTGGCAAAAAACGGGGTTGATACGCCGTTTTGGTTTAGTAGTGAAAAATCGAAAACTAGGCTTTAATGCCAATGCTATGGTGGTGTGGAACATCAATGACGCACAGGTTGATGCTATAGCAGCGAAACTATCTAAGCGTTCAGAAGTATCGCTATGCTACCGTCGCCCTCGCCGAGGACCCAATTGGCCTTATAATTTATTTTGCATGATCCATGGCACAGATAAAGATGTTGTTTTGCAACAAATCAGCAATATCACTGAGCTGCTTGGTTTAGCGCAGATAGAAAAAGATATTCTCTTTAGTTTTAAAGCCTATAAACAAAAAGGCGCTAGCTATTTTAGAAGCAAAAAATTACAAACTAAAAGTGAGGTAGCTCATGGATAAAGCCGCCACCACGCAAGTTAGTGAATTATTAGCTTTAGATAAAGCCTTAATCAATTTGCTACAAAAAGGCTTACCGGTTTGTGAGCGCCCTTTTGCAGAAATTGCGCAAACCCTTAATGCTGAGGGTATGAATACTAATGAGCAAGAAATTATCAGCCACTTACAAGATTTACGGGAAAGTAAAATACTAACCCGTTTTGGCCCCATGTTTGATGCTGCCTGTCTTGGCGGCGCTTTTACTTTAGCTGCCCTTGCCGTACCCGAAGAAGATTTTGAACAAGTAACAGCGCAAGTAAACAGCTTTGAGCAAATAGCCCATAACTACCGTCGTGATCACCATTTTAATATGTGGTTCGTTATTGGCACCGAATCACAAGCTGAAATTGAGCAAGTGATCAGTGCCATTGAAGAGAAAACCCAACTCCCTGTGCTTAACACCCCAAAACTGGAGGAATTCTATGTCGGTCTCTACCTGCCAGTCTAGCGAATTAACGCCTTTAGAAAGACAATATATTTTAGCCACTCAAAAGGGCTTACCTATTGTCGAGCGTCCTTATGACGCCATCGCAGAAAAACTTAACATCAGTGTTGAGCAAGTACTTACCCTAACTAAAGATTTGCAACAGCGAGGCATCATTCGCCGTATTGCTGCTGTACCCAACCATTATAAAATTGGCTATAAGTTTAATGGCATGACGGTATGGGATATTGATGATGATAAAATTCACGAATTTGGTCAGCGGGTCGGGAAACTGCCTTTTGTTAGCCATTGCTATGAAAGACCTCGTCATTTACCTCACTGGAATTACAATTTATTCGCCATGGTGCACGGGAAAAACCAGCAAGAAATTCAAAAGTACCGAAGCCAGATCAAAGAATTGTTAAATGATGTTTTAGTCACGCGCAACCATGATTCAGGTCAAGGTAGGGTGACTAAAAGTAATGATATGTTAACCAGCACACAAATACTGAAAAAAACTGGCTTGCGATTGAAAAAGTAATTCTACGTAAGCATAGAGAGAGCGTATGTATTATGTTTAGAATTTCACAGTTATTAACCACACTACACGATGACATGGTTGCCTTGAAACCAGTAAAGCCTGCACGAAAAATGCCGGGACCGGTAGTGATTTGGAACCTTATTCGCCGTTGTAATTTACGTTGCAAGCATTGCTATTCAACATCATTAGATATTGATTTCAAAGACGAATTAACCACAGAGCAAATTAAAGCCACCATAGATGATTTAAAAGTTGCACAAGTACCGGTATTAATTTTATCGGGTGGCGAGCCACTGCTTCGTCCCGATATTTATGAAATAACCGCTTACGCTAAAGCCAAAGGCTTTTATGTTGCCTTATCAACCAACGGTACGTTAATAGACGAATCAAATATTGAGAAAATCAAAGCGGCTGACTATCAATATGTCGGTATTAGCATTGATGGCTTAGAAGAATTTCATGATGAATTTCGACGTCAACAAGGCAGCTTTAAAACCTCGATGCACGCTATTAAGTTATGTAAAGAAGCAGGCATAAAAATAGGCATGCGTCTTTGCTTAACCAAAGAAAACTTTAACGACATTCCTGCCATGCTAGATTTAATGGAAGAAAATCAAGTCGATAAATTTTACTTATCTCATTTAAATTATTCTGGCCGTGGTAAACGTAGCGCCGAAAATGATGCCATGTTCAAAATGACTAAAGACGCCATGGAATTATTGTATGAGCGTGCTTGGTCGCATATCAATCAAGGCATAGTGACTGACTTTGTTACTGGTAACAATGATGCCGATGGGCCATTTTTATTACAATGGGCAACAAAAAAGTTTGGCGAAAGTCACCCTGACTCTATCAAAAACTTAAAGCAAAGATTAATCAACTGGGGCGGTAATGCCAGCGGCGTCAACGTTGCCAACATAGACAATACTGGCACTATTCATCCTGATACTTACTGGTGGAACCACCCCATTGGTAATGTCAAAACTGAAAAATTCTCTGATGTTTGGAAAAACACCCAAGACCCATTAATGCTAGGCTTTAGGGAAAGTCCCCGTCCTGTTAAAGGTCGCTGCGCACAATGTGAATATTTAAACATTTGTGGCGGCAACACCCGCACTCGTGCGTTTGCACAATCGGGCGATGCTTGGGCAGAAGATCCGGGCTGTTACCTTGATGATAATGAAATTGGCTTAACGATAGATAGTACACAGCCAGCAAGTAACGATACTAATATTCCTGTGGTAGAAGTTTAGTACTTCACCAACACTTCACTAACATAGCTGAAGCAATAGAGAGCAAAACATGAACACAACAAAAACAACGACAGCGCCAAGCACTATTTTATCAAAAGGGAAATCTTGCCTAAACAAAGGTGAAGTTGCCTTAGTTGGCTCAGGCCCCGGCGATGCTGAGTTATTAACAATCAGAGCGATGCGTTTTATTGAACAAGCAGAAATTGCTATTTACGATCGCCTTGTCAGTGAAGAAATTCTAGCGTTATTACCACAAGACTGTGAAAGATTCTATGTTGGCAAGGAGCAAGCAAAACATTGCGTGCCACAAGATAAAATCAATCAAATACTGGTAGAGCAAGCCAAGCTAGGTAAAAAAGTATTACGCCTTAAAGGCGGCGACCCGTTTATATTTGGTCGCGGCGGCGAAGAAGCTGAATACATGCTAGAGCGTGGCGTAAGTTGTCATATTTGTCCCGGTATCACGGCAGCTTCTGGCTGTACAACCTATGCGGGTATTCCGTTAACGCACCGTGGTGTCGCGCAAGGCTGTACTTTTATTACCGGTCATATTCAAAATAATGGTCAACTAAATCTACCTTGGTCGAGCTTAAGCTGTAAAACACAAACAGTGGTATTTTACATGGGCATAAACACCCTGCCTAAAATTGCTGAGCAATTGGTTGCACATGGGCGAGATGTCAACACGCCAGCGGCGCTTATTCGCAAAGGCAC
>JAPHTO010000156.1 GCA_026196955.1 Colwellia sp.
ATATGGCGGTGAGATAGGGATTTGAACCCTAGATGGGCTACAAACCCATGCCGGTTTTCAAGACCGGTGCTTTCGACCACTCAGCCATCTCACCAATTGTCTTTTAGTGAAAATTGACTCTCCTAAAGACGGGGCGAATATTAAATACTACGTCAATATTTGTAAAGGAATAATTTGAAAATATAAGCCTTTTTATTAAAAAAAATCTTTATTTTATAAAATCAAGATGCTCTTGGTAAAAATCACCCAAGAAAGGAACCTTTTGTTGGTATCCCTGTATTGCATGATAAAGTGCAAATAGCCAGACTAAGCAGACAGCAACATTCATTAACCATCCGATAAGCGGTATAAAAGAAAGTAAAGCGCCAGTTATAATTAACCCTAGGGATTGGCGTAAATGAAAACGTGCGAAGTGAGATCTATGCTTACCGTAGAGCATAGTTGCAATCAACCAGCCAATCAGAGTTAAATAGCTTACGACAGCAATAACCCTTGGCATATCAGAAAAGTTTGCTTTGTCTCTCTCTTGATAACAGTTTTGCATTTTAGTACTAGCGCGCTGTTTGGGGTTTTCCATTGAATGATACTGCATAAATCGACACTCCATCGTAAATATAATCATTAGTATGCTTACCTTTACAATTTAGCTGCAATAACTAGGTTAGACAAGTGATATTTATTCGAGCGGCAGCTATTTAAAATAGAAGCTTATCATTACAAAGGGCTAGTTTTTTGATTTAATTTGGTATTGTCTTGATTTACCCCCTTTAAAAAACAATTTACCTCCGTTTTCAATTGCGTTAATAAAGCTTGCCTTTCTAGCTTGTTATATTGTTGATAGCGCAATAACTGAAACGTTGTCGTTAAATTAGTAAAGTCTGATGATGATTGAGGGAGCTCATTACTTACAATAAAGCAGAGCTGTTGTATTGTTTGGTAGGGAGCCTTATCGATACCTTTCTTATTAAGTGCCGCGATACATTTATTAAAAAGTACTTGTTCAGGGGGCTTTTTATTCAGTGTGTTTTTAATAAAGCTGATTTTATTGAACAAGGTGAAGAGTCCCATAAACAAGACTAAGGCTACTGCAATTAGGGCAGCCGCTTTCCATGGAACTTCTTTTCCTAATAGGCGTTTAAGAAGGTCATATTGTTGCTTAGAAGAATACCCTAATACCCAGCGTGTCCACTGGTAATCTATGGCATCGAGCTGAAGTCTTAAAGTATTTAACCAAGCCAGCTGCTTTAAACGATACAAGCTCATATAGTCACCATTAAGCTCTGACTGCTGCTCAAGTAAAGCTGTTGACCATCCGCTACTCACGCGTTCAGGATCAACCGCTGCAGTTGGATCTACCCGATACCAACCTATCCCTTCAATCCAAATTTCAGACCAGGCATGGGCATCATATTGATAAATACTTAAATGACCTGTTTGGTTTGAATTGTTTTGGCGACTAATATTATTATATTCTCCCCCCAAATATCCTGTAACAATGCGAGCCGGTATGCCTGCTGCGCGCATCAAATAAGTAAAGCTACTGGCGTAATGAACACAGAAACCTGCTTTGGTATCAAAATAAAATTGATCTAAACTGTTATTTATTAATTGCGGTGCTTGTAACGTATAATAAAAGTTTTGATTTCTAAACGTGTTTTCTACGACTTTAGCTAGCGTTAAATGATCAGGGTACTTAGCCTTTAACATTGATGCTAACTGCTCAAGGCGAGGGTTGCTTCCTTTGCTAATACTAAGATTTTTTTGCCTACTCTCTTGGCTTATTGAAAGTGCAAGCGGTGCTTCTGGGTAGCTTTTTATTTGATAAGAGATAGGCTGGTTAACTACTGTTGTGCTTTGAACAGTATAATCTCTATTTAATACTAGTTTAGAGTTTGTCGTTGTTGCTACAGACAAGGCAAAAAGCCATGGCTGATAATTTGGCTCGGCGAAAACTTGATAACTAATAGCAGGGCCAGAAGTAATAGGAGAAAATTTTTGGCGGCTAATTTGCTGTGCTCTTTTATCTTGCTTCGCTCTTGTCCATTTTCTACCGTCGTAATTCTCCAAAGTCATGGCTCGCCAGTATAGTTGAGAATATAAAGGCACTTTTTCATCATTGAAGTTAACCCTAAACGCTAATTCGCTCGATAAAGCCAAATTGGCAATATCACCTGGAGCAACTTCATCTGACAGCCCCGTCTTAGCTGACTTTGCTAGTGGCACCTGCCAAAAAGGAGCAAGACGCGGAAAAATCACAAATAATACCACTGCCAATAATGAGCTTTGAAGTAGCATTATGGCCACTGTTTTACTCGACTTAGCAACTGAGTCAGCCTTAGCGAAAACTTGATGTAATATAGCTAAGTTAATAATGACTAAAAACAAAATCCACAATGAAAACACTAAATCTTGTCTAAAAATAAGCGCAGAAGCTAATAAAAACAATCCTAATAGTATGTGCTGATAGAAATCTTTTCTTTGTGTTATTTCAAATGCTTTGAGCGCATAAGCGAACGCTAACAAGTGCACCATAGAAATAAGTACGCCAAATTGCTTGGCAGATATTGCAATAGCAATACATCCACTTATAGCAAGCAACTTTAGAAATAGTGATGGCACAAAGGATAAATTGATCTTTTGTAACGGTTTAGCTGTTGAAGCCTTAGCCGTTAGCCTCTTTTCTCTCGACAATATCAGAGCTTGCCAACATAGACATAGGGCTAAAATACCAAGCATCCATGCACTGAGCTCTATTGATAAGCTACTAATATTGAGCAATTGACACACCCAAAATAGCCAAGCACAATTTTTAGACATGGTGAAAGCTGACGCTTTGCTATGTTTAATAGACATAACTGGTTATGCCTGCTGCTTAACATGAGCTAAGGCTGATAAACAAAGCTTTTGATGTTCTTGGCCTGTGTTTGGCGATATTGTATTAATTGTAGTATCACCTCGTTGAGTTAAGTCGAGTCCGAAATTCTGCTCCTTATTACTATATTCAAGCACCAAATAACAAAGAAAAGATAACTGCTCTTCAAGGTTATTTGTTGGCATATCACCTAGCTTAAGCCAATGTAAGCTACCTTGTTGATTTTGATAATGCTTAGTGTATCTACCCTGCCCTCGAGCAAATTGTTTCCATGCAGTACGTGCTCTTGACTCGCCAATGACATAGTCCTTCAACTCAGAAAAATCATCTGAGCCTGCAGATTGATTACTATAGCTACTACCACTGTTATCACTTTGATCTGCAGATCGGTATTGATTTGTTCTAACTTTTTTGGGTTGAGGATAAATAGTAAATTGATGAGAGAAGTCTAAAACAGCCCAAGATATAAAAAGTCCAAAAGCATATTCACTAGATATTTTTATTCTACCGGGCTCAATGACCCCGCGATGCTCTGCTATAAAAGGCAAGGAAACTTCAGTACAGCCAACTTTGCACTGTTTAAGATGAATAAATTGCTGCTTACCGACTTGCTTGGCAAAACTAATTGTTAAATCAAAATGTGGCCTTTTAGCAATAATGCTAATAGGCAAGCTTATCGATTGTTTAGCAAAACCTGCGTGTTTTGCTGGTGAGGTAAATTCAAGCCCTGAAAAGTTATAAAAACTGTGCATCATCACAGTAATAAAAAAACTAGCTAATAAATAGCTCATCAACATTATGATATTATTTTGGTAGTTAGTGGCTAATAAAAACAGTAAAAATACAAAGAATAAATAAGCAAAGCCAAACTTGGTGGGCATGATAAAAATATTTCGACGCGACAATTTATGGTGAAAACGACTAGGCACGCGGCGTTTTAACCAAGTATCAAAACGATTATTAATTGTTGATTTTAAATAATTTACTACCATTTTATTTTAGAGGCTTTAAAACGTCTACATGCTGGATGATCTGTGTAGACAATGCAGCATTTGTGGCATTGTAATCCTGTGCTGTTAATTCCATACGATGTTGGCAAACAGCACTAAAAACAGCTTGTACATCATCAGGTAGTACAAACTCTCTGTTATTAATAAATGCCCAAGCTTTAGAAGCAGCAAGAAGCGCCTTGCCTGCCCGTGGTGATAATGGTTTGCAGCTGATATCACTTTCTTTAGCTTTAATTTGCCCACGAGTAACTTGGCATAATGCAATAATGTAATTAATAACATCATCTGCGACATGAATTTGCTGGATATGCTTTTGCATTAACGTTAATTCTTCAGCAGTCACGGCCTGTAAATCGCCTTTATTGCGACTTATTTGTTCATCATTATTACCGAGCAAAATTTTCTTTTCTGCTGAAATATCAGGAAAACCAAGTGATATTCGCATCATAAAACGATCAAGTTGAGATTCAGGTAAAGGGTAAGTGCCTGCATGAAAGAGAGGATTTTGAGTAGCAATAACAAAAAACGGCGCTGGTAAATCGTATGTTTCGCCATCAATACTAACTTGTTGCTCAGCCATGGCCTCTAATAAAGCACTTTGCGTTTTTGGACTGGCTCGGTTGATTTCGTCTGCTAATACGACTTGGCTAAAAATGGGGCCTTTATGCAGCTCAAAGTTATTGGTATCTCGGTTAAAGATAGAAATGCCAATAATATCAGCAGGTAATAAGTCACTGGTAAACTGTGTACGTTGGTAGCTTAAGCCTAATGTGCTAGCCAAAACATGCGCTAAGGTGGTTTTACCCATACCTGGCAAATCTTCAATCAGTAAATGCCCTTGAGCAAGTAAGCAAGCTAGTGCTAATCGACATTCTTGTGGTTTACCTAAGACAACGGACTCGATACGCGCTAAAATATTATTGACTGCTGTTTGCATAAAAAAAGCCTACTTACACACTTTTAATAAAGGTTAAGTAGACTTTTTAACACGCTTTGTAAGTTATTGATAGCAAGCAATCAGAATTATAAAAGCGTTTAATTGAGATAGAATGAATTAGGCACTTCGTCTTGAAGCTACCGCCGCGTTCAATTGCGCAAGCATTATTTCAGTGTCGCTCCAGCCTATACAAGCATCAGTAATACTTTGACCATATACCTTGGCTTTTCCTTCTATCAGTTTTTGATTGCCTTCAATTAAATGGCTTTCCACCATAACACCGAAAATATTTTGATTACCTTGGCTAATTTGCTCACTAACATCAGTAGCAACTAACATTTGGTTCTCAAACTTTTTATTTGAGTTAGCGTGGCTAAAATCTATCATAATTTTAGTATTTAAACCGCTGCTATCTAGCTGCGATGTAACGTCTCTAACACTTTGGGCATCAAAGTTAGTTGTTTTACCACCACGCAAGATAATATGACAATCACTATTCCCTGTTGTTTCGACAATAGCCGCATGGCCAAATTTAGTTACCGATAGAAAATGATGAGATGCCGCGGCAGAGCCAATAGCATCAATCGCTATTTTAATCGTACCGTCAGTACCATTTTTAAAACCAACCGGGCAAGACAACCCAGAAGCTAATTCTCGGTGTACTTGAGATTCTGTAGTGCGGGCGCCAATGGCTCCCCAACACATAAAATCAGCCATATATTGAGGAGTGATCATATCTAGAAACTCCCCAGCAGTGGGTAAACCTAGCTCATTAATGTCTAGCAATAGTTTTCGACCCATGCGTAAACCATCATTGAGTTTGAAGCTATTATCCATATAAGGATCATTGATTAATCCTTTCCACCCCACTGTTGTGCGTGGTTTTTCAAAATAAACACGCATAACAATTTCTAAGTTATCTTTATATTTTTCTCGTAGTTTTACTAGACGTTGACCATACTCAAGTGCTGCTTTTGGATCATGAATTGAACAAGGGCCAATAACGACAAGTAAACGATCATCTTTGCCATTAAAAATATTGTG
>JAPHTO010000119.1 GCA_026196955.1 Colwellia sp.
ATAATGCCCTAGATTCTACCTTTCAAAAAGCCTGTTGACTAGAGGGAAACTGCAGTAATTGAGAAATAAAACACTTGAAAAAGGTGGCTGTTTTTTATACTTTACTGTCAGGAAAATAATTAATAATAATATCAAGGAAGTTATCTAATGCAATATGATGAATACAAAGTCGTTTATGTAACCGAAGGTGGTTGCGGCACTATCTTATTAGGCTCTAGCGGTTTACCTTTAAAGCGCTTAGAGGCAACATTAAATCAAGAGTCAGCGGAAGGCTGGCAATTAGTCTTTCAGGTTATAGAACAAAAACGTTTCTGGTTATTTTGGTCGCGAGAAGCGGTTATTTTAACCTTAGGGCGTAGTCGTGGCTAACCCGTCATTTATTACCCGATTTGTACTTAGTGCTATTCGGCGTTATCAGCGCCGTGGTGGCTCGATAAAGCACTTTGCAACATCGTGCAATTTCACACCAACGTGCTCCCATTATACTTATCAAGCTGTTGAGCGGTTTGGTTTATTTAAGGGGCTTTATTTAGGGGCAGGGCGAATTAAGCGCTGTAATAACCCTGATTGTGTTGTCATACACCCTGATCCCATTCCAGAAAAATAACATTGAGCGCACTACCATTAACACTCTAATAAATGTACATGTAATAAGGAAATTATAATGAACAATGAAGATTTACAACAAGAAGAAAACCAATTAAGGGAGCAAGTTGCGTCACTCTCTGTAGCGCAAAAAAGGCAGTACTATGCCCAAGAATTACAGCATATTAAAGATCCCGATACCTATGCAGCACTAAACTGGGCCTTTGTTGCTGGTTTGCATCATTTTTATCTTGGAAAATGGCAACGCGGCTTACTCAACCTTTTTTTGATGTTCATTGGCGTAATGCTTTATTTTAGCAGTGCTTTCTCTTTGCTTGGCTTAGCATTGGTTTTGGCTGTTTTTATTATTGAGTTGCCACAACTACTAAATAGTCAAAATATTATCTATCATTACAATAATCAGTTGATGCGACGTTTGTTGCAACAATTTAATAATTAGTTTGCCTGTTAAGTTATAACTTGCTGAGGTGACATGTGAAAAAGCTTATTTTTTGTTTTGACGGTACCTGTAATTCCCCAGAAGACTCCGATGACTATTTTGCTGATAGCAGTATTAGCAATGTGCTGAAGTTGCATATCTTCTTTGGTGGAAAGTTGAGTCCCCACAATGGTAAAAATACTCATACTCCAAATCAACATAGTTTTTATTACAGTGGTGTAGGAACACACGGTAATTGGCTAAAGAGAAAGTTTAATGCGCTGTTTGCTCCGCCTTATGGTGATATGGAAGATATAATAGCCCAAGCGACTGAAGATCTGAGTAACCACTATACAAGCAAGGATGAAATTTATATTTTCGGTTTCAGTCGTGGAGCCGCTATTGCACGTATGTTTGCTGCTCACTTATCCCAAAAGGTAAAATTTTTAGGTGTGTTTGATACGGTTGCGGCAACGCGAGGCTCATTAGACTTAAATCCTGATACACTGCCAGCAAGTGGCATTGTATTTGAAAATGGCACCTTAGGGGAGCATATCGAAAAGGCCGTTCATCTAGTATCACTGGATGAAAAACGCATTGTTTTTCAACCCACCTTATTTAATCATGATGAACGAGTCTTAGAGTTGTGGTTTGCGGGTGTACATTCTGATATTGGCGGTAGTTATTGGTTTGATGGTTTGTCTGACATTACTTTACAATTTATGCTTACTCAGGTTCAAGCTCAATTAACTGTGCTTAACTTAGCGCAAATTGATTTTACCGGCTTGAAAATTAAAGGTGCACAGGATGAGTTAGGCATTGATGATATTGCTATTAAACCCTTAGTTGATGGAACCATGCATACGCAAGTACGCACTAAAACCAATGCGGCAACACTTGCCCCGCGCTTGTTAAGGGTGAATGTTGATGATGTGGTTTCTAAACATACCCCGATTGTTCATCACAGTGTTGCAGAGCGTTTTGACTTAGTCACTGATTATCGGCCTTATGCACTTCGCAACGCCTCTTTTTGTATTATGGATAAAGATGGCAAGCTAGGCGAAGTGCAATACGGTATCAGTAGTTTATAACCATTGATAGGCAATTAAGCGCTATTACTCCCAAGCAAAAGCAGGATAGCTTGGGAAGTCGAGCGCTTGCTTACTTCCTGTTTTTACATTATTTTTTGCTTGCGATACTAATGCCTTAATATCTCCTTGAATGTTATAACGAAAATCTTGTACGGGTTGCCATTTATCTACGAAATCATCAGATGCCTTTTTAGCGTCACTTTCCATATAGGCTTTTAACAAGGGACCGACAATGCCATAGGCCTCTTTAAGCCTTAAAGCTTGCTGTTGTTCAAATTTGTCTATTTGTGTTAAGTAGGCAAGCATCGCTTGGCTTTGAGCTGTTTTTACCGAGCCTTTTTCAGCAATATCAGTGAAATAATCTACATACTCATTTAATGGCACTTTAAAAGCATTGAGCCATTTTTTCATGCTGTGCTTATTGAGGAGTTTATTATCAGTTGGATCGATAACCATTACCGTCGGTGTACCGTAATATATTGGTTGATTAAATTGTTTTACTAGCTCAAAGCCTTTTTCCAAATAGCCAACGTCAACAAATAGTACTTGGTAGTGAGTTGTCAATACTTGCTGCATTTGCGCCGTAGAGAAATTTTTTGCCAGCCCTTTACTGTCATGACACCACTGTGCGCCTAATACAAACAAAGCTAATTTTTGCTCATTTTTTGCTGCCGCTAAGGTTTGGGCTACTTGGGCTGAAAGCTCGTCTGTTGGTGTAAATATGTAGTCGGGTAGAGGGGCTACATTAGCTGGTTTTACCTGCTCTTTTTCATGTTTATCGCTTGCGTGGCTGATAAAAGCAGTAAGCATTAATAAGGTAGTTAATAGTGTTTTTTTAATCATATTGTTTTAATTTTTGAGTTATAAATAGTGAAGTATTATTGTTTTAGGGGGAAGCTTAACGTAAAACAAGCACCCGATAAGCGATTATTATTCATTGTTGTAATAGTGCCTTGATGCCAATCTACAACTTTAGCACAAATGGCTAATCCTAAACCGAAGTGGCCTTGTTCACGTGAGCGGTTTGGGTCTAGTTTAACAAAGGGAGTAAAGATCACATCAAGTTTATCACTTGCTACTCCTTTACCGTCATCTTCAATGGTGATAGTGAGTTGCTTATTGTTTATGGTTAAATTTATTAACACTTGGTTATTGGCATAACCAATAGCATTACTTATTAAATTGACTAAAGCACGATAACACCAGTGATAATCAAGTAAATAGTTTATGTTTGGGTTAGCTGATATCAGTTTAATGCTTACTTGTTTTTGCTCTGCTAGCGGGCGGCAGTTATTAATGGCTGAATTTACTAAGGCATTGACATCTGTTTGTTGTTTTTTCAAGTGCAGAGCTTGCCTTTCCATCGAGGCATACTCGAGAAAGGCACTGGTCATTTCTTCCATATTAGTCAGCTCACTGTCCATACGCGTAAGGTAGCTGTTCTTTTTCTCTAGGGTCTTACTATCAATAGCTGCTTCTAAACCAAAACGGAGACAGGCAATAGGCGTTCGAATGTCATGAGATAAACTTCGGGCTAAAATTTTGTTATCGGCAACGAGTTTTTCAATTTGGCTGGCCATACTGTTAAAACTTTTCTCTAACATTTTTATGTAAGAAAATCGGCTGGGTGATATACGAATATTTAACTGGCCAGCGCCAATTTTTGCTGCCGCATTATTAAGTAAATATAACCTTCTGCTTAAAGGAAATACCCATAAAATGAGTATGCCACAAATACCTAAATACAAGGCCAGCGTTAATAAAAAATTAAATGGTTGATTTTCTTGTTGCTCTAAAGGAAAGTTAATTTGTAATAGGTATTGTGGATGCTGGAGCAATTTTTTTAATAAGTATTGATCATTTTTTGATGCTAATAATAAACCACTTTCATGGGTTAATTGAGCTAATAAGGCCTCGGGCAAGGCTATGTCATTGCTTAAAACCAGTTGAGTTTTTATTTTATATTGCTGTTGAAATAGGCGAACTGTTTCACTGAGCGACTCTTCAGTTTGCTTGTCTAATTGCTTCGCTAACCCTTGAGCTAGTTGACGGTATACTAGAGTACTTTGATTTTCTTGCTCATTTTTTGGATCCGACTCAGCCAGTTTATCTAGTCCCCAGCCAATAAAAAATAGTGAGCCAAGTACGGTAAAAATTATGCTTACATAAAGACCTCGCATTAGTGGCTACTTTCCTGAGTATTAGTGTGATTCTCAGTTGATTGTGGATCTTTTCCCCAAGCATCAGCGACAAACAAATAGCCTTTACCCCATATTGTTTTAAATTTTTTGGGCTTTTGTGGATCGTCATTAAACACTTTTCTCAAGCTTGATAACATCACATCAAAGCGCCTATCTAAGCCATCATATTCACGCTTTTTTAACGCAATAAAAACAGAGTCTCTATCAACAACACTGCCTGCTCGCTCAGCTAAATAGGTTAAAAAGGCAAACAAGCTGGAAGAGAGCTGGATCTCTTCATTTTGATAAATAATACGTTTGGCTTCTTTATTAATCTCTAATTCACCAAAGGTTAAGGTGTTTTTTAATGCTGAATCCTGCGGCTGACTTGATAGCTGTCTATTAATTCTGGCGAGCAAAGCCCTTGGCCTGACGGGCTTAATAACATAGTCATTTGCACCTGCTTCAAGGCCTATGACTTCATCAAATTCGTCTGCTCTAGCGGTTAACATAATGATAGGTAGTTGAGCATGCTGGCGTATAAGGCGACACACTTCAATGCCATTTAAACAGGGTAGCATTACATCGAGTAGCACTAAGCTTATGGTGTCTGATTGTATTTTATCTAATACCTGATCACCGCGCTCTACATGCACAACTTTAAAGCCTTGCTCTGTTAGGTATTCTGATACCCAGTTAGCAAGGCTAATATCATCTTCGACTAATAAAATAGTATTCATACTCTGACCTTAAATATTACGCTATTAGAATAAGCGCCAACGACGCCTTCTGGTGGTGTTTTCATGCACCCAACTCACAACTACTTCTGACTCGGCTACTAAGCGTTCATCTTTAAGTGTGCGTAATTGATAAGTTAGGTTGTCACTAGATTCAAATTCAACACTTATTTGACCTTTGTTTTTTTCTGACCAACAGACTAACTGTTTCTCGCTATTAGGGAGCTGCTTATTGACTTGATAAAGGCAAAGTGTTGTTTCTGTTTGTTTTTGCCACTGTATTGAGATTGTTGCAAAGCAATTTCGTCCTTGACGTAATGTCACGCACTGTTGCGGTTGAACGTTAAAAGTAACAGCTGTTGACAGTGTTGTTTCTTCAGCGTTGACTAAGGCACTAAAACAGTTAAATAAAATAAGCAGAGCAATTCCTTTGCTAAAGCTAAAATACATAAAGTACCCCAACCATAAACTCTGTTAACGTATTTTTATCAACTAAAGGACTGTGTTTGATGTTACTTGAATAAAAGCTTTGAGTTAAGCCTGCATTAAAAGACCAACTTTGAGACAGTGGGTATTGTGCATATACCTCTAGTTGTCCTCTAAAAGCACTATCAGCACTATGTAATGGCCTACTTGCGCTCACTTCATCAGCGTTAACACCGATATAATAATCAATCAGTGCTTGATCATAATAAGTAAGGCCCGCGCCAAGATAGATATCCCAGTTCCGATAAGGCAATAAATAGCTATAAAAACTATCAATTATTAAGCCATTTGCATTGTGACCTTGGCTATCTTCACCAGCACTCGCTGCTGCTATGTCAATATAAAAAATAGCATTTTCAAAATACTGTGAATATCGTAATGCAATACCGATAGTAGGGTTACGTTCATCTAGCCCTGCTAATTGTGGAATATCTTCTTCTTGATCCTTGATGATCTCAGCGGGATCGAAACCTTCAAAATAGGGTTTTAAAATGATATCAAGCTGCCAATCCTTTTGAACTGAAAATTGATAACCTAATTCACTACGCCCTAGTATAGTTGATGACCGTCTAGAGTTGGTTTGTAAGAAAAAACCTTTATAAGATATATCAAGTAAAAGACCTAATTGGAAATAGTCCCAAGGCTGAGTTTGTTCTACATCCTTGAGTATTACTGGGGTGCTGGCAAGTGATAAATCCACCATAAACTGCCATTCAAACTCATCCTTAGCTATGGGAGTGTGTACCCCTGTGGTTATATTGCTGCTTGTTTGCTCAGCATGACTTATTGAAAGCGTTGCTAGATAAAGGGTAGTTAGCAAACAGACAGAGCATATTCTTACAGAAAGCCGATTAATAGATTTTTTGAACATAATTAGCAATAAGTTTACGTTACATAAAAGTTACAAAGGTAAGTTCATGTTATCACAGTGTTACAATTTTTTTGTTTATTCAGTGATTTGAAATTGTTTAAAAAGTGTAAGAAAAAGCAAGGCCTGTTTATCTATTCTAACGGTACAATTGGCAAAGTAGACTTTGATTTTTAAAAAGTCATCTTCAAGCCAATGTAGGGAAATACACCTATGTCTTCTTCGCCACTTACCGTATATTGAGTAGGGCTGTCACCTTCTTCAGGCTCATAGTAATAGCCTGAGATATTCTCATGTGCCATGGCATTGATAACCGCAAATGTCCATTGGGCATCATATCCCCAGTATTTGGTTTTATAATTCGCTTCTAAGTCGAGACGGTGATATACGGGTAAGGTTTTTGAATTTACTTCACCGTAATTTGCTAAGTAATGATCATCATGATCTGGGTTTTCTCTCAAGCCTATGATCGGGGTATATTTAGCACCGCTACGCAATGTAAATCGTAGGCCAAAGTCCCAACGTTCATCTAATTCATAATTAGCCACTACATTGGCAACTAGTGGTGTATCAAGGTAATAATCACTGGTTATATTGGTTAAATCATCGGTGCGATCACTTTTAGACCAGCTCAATGATGCCCAGCCAAACCAACCATTTTCCCGCTCGCGCCTTACTAGCCACTCAATACCGTGTGCTGTGCCCGAGGTGTCTGCAGTATAATGTAAGTCTTCGCCCGTGGGCGGTATAGGGCTTAGCTCGTCTGTTGAACGGGGTAAATCAGATAAGGCCTTATGGTAAATATCAATGGAGGTAAACCATAAATTGTTCACATCATAGGCAAAGCCAAGTGAGTAGTGTGTTGCTTTGGGTGACTTTATTTTAGGGTTGCCGAGTTTTTTTAATGCGGTATCAACATCAGGGAAGCGACTGTACGTACCTGCTTTCGCTTTGATGGTTAAATTGTCGCTTGCTAACCAACTCAAGGAAAATCTAGGATGAATAAAGCTTTGCTCGGTATAGTCATTTTGCTCGCCTCGAACTCCAACAATTAACTGCCAGTTATTGTTTATATCCCAAGTTTCATCAAGGTAAATGGCAATGTTTTGATCGGAAAGTGAAGTGTTATCCTGAATTCTATCACCCTTGTGCTCGCGACAATCACTATCAAATTCAGTGCAGTAATAAGGAATAATATCAAAGCTGTAATCTACCTCGGTTTTACTGTAATCAATACCAAAGCCTAATTTATGATTGTCTAACCAAGCCAGTTGATAGAAAAATCTAAGGTTGTAACTGTCTTCATCAACATTCACAAATTGCCCTTGACCAAATTTTTCGTTGGTTTTATTGGTATTATGCCCGAACACTAGATGCATCATCTTGTGATCATCACCATAGTATTGCCATGAGAGGCTTTGGTTATCAAAGCGGGTAGAAATTTTTAAATCACCTATGCTATCAGGGTCAATTTTACCTTGCTCAGAATTTTCTGAAATGTTCACCCCACCAGTGTCACTTGCGCCTGAGGCACTGAAGGTGAGTTTGTGAGTATCGCCAAGTAGCCATTGGTATTTAGCCTGATAGTCATCACTTATTGGCGCTTTAAAAATGGTATAACCTTCATCTTCTTCGCCTTCAGGCAAAAACAAATGAATTTGGCTGCGGCGATAAGAAAGGTAAAAGGCAGTATTTTCAGTCACTGAGCCTTCAACCATGACCCCACTCTTTAACATGCTTAAGTCAAGGGTTGTTTCAATATCTTGATGACGAGGATCGCGAAGTTTTACATCAAAAACACCCCCTGTAGCATTACCGTATTCACTACCAAATGCGGCAGGGTATAAGCTAAAGTCACGAATTAAATTTTCATTAAAAATGCTGTCGCCAAACAGGTGAAAAATATAACCTGCTGGCATATCATCGATATAAAAAGCATTGTCATCAGGCGAAGAGCCACGCACGGCGGGTGAGCCGGTATCTCCTCCTGCATAAACAATGCCGGGTAAACTATAAACCGCGCTGAGAGGATCATTACCGACACCTGCGACACTCATTAACTGTTCAGTCTCTTCCGTCATTTCACTATTGGCTTGGTTGCGCCTGCCAATCACTTGGATCACTTCATGATCATTGTTTTCGAGCACTTTCTTCGCTGCGGGGGAGATTTGCTCTGTCGGTGCGTAAGATAGGGCAGGTGAGGCATATAAGCTACAAAGCACTGCGCTTGCAATAACACTTAAGTAAGTTTTTTTCTTCATTGATTCCTTGGTTGTTAATGCTGTCATCATTAGTCCTGTTATTTTTTTAGTTACCATGTTGTTACGCTTATTGTGCGAATTAATTGTGTTCAAATCAGTAACTGAAATGTGCAAAAACTGTCGGAATATGTCAGAAAGTGTAAGTTGAAGAGGGGATTTTTTGGCAAGAGAAAACTATGTTGCTCTTGCCTAATGTGAGGAGGCAGTTATTAAAAAAGGTTATTCTGTAGATCGCTATAGGCTTGCATTACTTCTGCTCGAGTATTCATTACAAAAGGTCCACCACGGGCTACGGGCTCGTTCAATGGTTTGGCTGAAACGAGTAGAAAACTTGAAGCCTTATTAGCCACAAGGTCAACATTGCTGCCGTTAATTAAAATACCTAACTGGTTTTCAACCAGTGTTTTGTTTTCATCACCTATTTGAATGCTCCCTGAAATCATATAGATAAATGTATTATCTTCTTCTGCTATGCTTTGTGAAAAGTGAGCATTTTCAGGTAAAGTGACCTGCATATAGGTTGGTTTTACATAATGGTTTACTACCACGCCTGTGGTGCCATTATCAGTCCGCCCTGATATAACACGAATTTCACCACCATCTGCTCGCTTTTCTACAGCGACTTTATCCGCAGGAAATTCTTGATAATGTGGGTCTGTCATCTTATGTTTTTTGGGTAAATTAACCCAAAGCTGGAAGCCCTTTAACAAGCCTGATTCTTGCTCTGGCATTTCTGAATGAACTATGCCTCGTCCAGCTGTCATCCATTGAACACCATAGGGTGAGATCACGCCTTCATTGCCGGCATTGTCTTTATGGCGCATATGTCCCGCTAACATATAAGTTACCGTTTCAAAGCCGCGATGAGGGTGGCTTGGAAAGCCCGCTAAATAATCTTGAGGCTTGCTTGATTGAAATACATCTAACATTAAAAAAGGATCTAACATAGACAATTCATTGTTGCCGATTAGACGTGTTAATTGCACTCCTGCACCATCAGAGCAGGGTTGACCTGTGGTCACTAAGCCTAATGCTCTTGTGCTATTGGTTGTTTGCTGAATATTGCTCATAATAAGCTCCTTTATTGCCAAACTACCGTTTGATTTGAGGTGGTTTGGCAATATCAGTCATCAAAGCTACTGCTTAATTCCTTCAATGTGTAAGTCGAACTGCACATGAGTTGAGGCAGGGCCTAAATTCATTTTGATGGCAAAATCGGCTAGTGCAATAGCGGTTGTGCCACTAAAGCCTGCACGATATCCGCCCCAAGGATCTTTACCTTCACCAACGGCTTGAGCGTCAATGATGATCTCTTTGCTGACACCATGCAGTGTTAAAATACCTTTAACAGCTAGGTTTCCATTAGCCTTCTCTGTTACTGAAGTGCTGACAAATTTTGCGTTAGCAAAAGCACTGACATCAAGAAAGTCATCACTTTTTAAATGCTTATCACGCTCGGCATGGTTTGAATTGACGCTGCTTGTATCAATATTCACTTCAATTTTTGATGCAGAAATATTGGCAGGATCATAGCTAAATTTGCCACCGAACTTATCAAAACGACCTGTTAGCCAGCTATAGCCTAGGTGCTTAATTTTGAAGTTTATTGAAGCATGCGCTCCTTTGTTATCAATAACATAGTCAGCAGCATTTGCTACTGGCATAAGCATAGCTGTAGTGAATGCAGACGCTATTGCGAGTTTAGTTATTATTTTCTTCATTGTTTTTTCTCCATTTTTACTTCGTAGGTTATTAATGTTTTTGGCGTCTGCCAATCATTCTGTTTAGGGTGTTATCTTTGTCAATAAAGTGATGTTTAAGAGCTGCAATAGCATGTAGTAGCGCTAAAGCTATTAGTCCATAAGCCAACCATTTATGAATAAGGCCAGCAAGATCTTCTTGATTTTCAAAAAAAGATCCAAAGCCTGGTATCACAAATAACTCAAATACTTCGATTCCTCGACCATCAGCTGTTGATATTAAATAGCCAGAAAGCATGATCAAAAAGGTGAGTATATAGAGCACTGAGTGTACTACTTTACCTGCTTTACGCTCTAAATTGCTATGACTGTTTAAATGCTCAGGTGTGATTTGCTTACTTCGCCAAATAAGTCTTAGCACCATTAAAGCAAACAGTATGATACCAATACTTTTATGCAATGCTGGCGCTGTTTTGTACCACGTGTGGTAGTAGGTTAAATCAACCATGTATATACCCAAAGCAAATAAAGCAAAAATACTAAAAGCTGCTAGCCAATGAAAAAAAATACTGACATAGCCGTATTCTGTTTGCGTGTTCTGCATTTTTTACTCCATCATTGTTTACTTAATCAATTTGTTTTTCTTAACGATGAACATTATGACAGTCATTTAATAAATTAATATTGAAGCTTTGTTTAGAAGTTGTTAACTTTTACTTAATTTTGTTGTGCTGCTTATCAACTTGAAAAAGGAAAGTCCCTTATATGACACTTGAACAACTTAAAATGCTTAAGCAAGTTGCTGAGCTTGGCAGTCTTAAAAGTGCTAGCGAAGTTTTGTTTAAAACCCAGCCTGCTATTAGCCAAGGCATTAAGCAGCTTGAATCTCAGTTAGGATTACAGTTATTTAATCGACAAGGTTATCGTTTGACGCTTACTGGTTATGGTCAGCAAATTTATCAATGCGCTTTGAGTTTGCTTAATGAAGCTGAACAAATGAAACAGTTAGCAACTTTCTTAACCGCAGGCAACGAAGCGAGTATCACTTTAGCCATTGAAGCCTCGTATGATCTAAAGAAAATACTCCCTGTGTTAGAGATGACGCAGAATGAATTCCCCCATACACAAATTATTTTAAAACAAGAATATATAAATGGTGCATTAGAGGCCGTTAAATCTGAACAAGCAGATATTGCCTTGACTACCATTGATAACATGACATTAGAGTCTGGGCACTTTGAAGCCAATAAGCTCTATAAAGGTTACTTGTGTAATGTTGCCGCCCCTCGCTTTGTAGATCGCCATCCAACATTAACCTCAGTGAGTGAATTAAAAGATGAATACCAAATAGTGGTGCAAGACTCAGGGCAGAGTAGTCAAGGTATTAATTATAGCGTGCAAACAGGACAACGATGCTGGTATGTAAATGATTTTAGCACCAAAAAAACCTTGATTATGAGTGGTATTGGCTGGGGGCGTTTGCCTGATTACATGATCAAAGATGAACTCGCACAAAATACCTTATCGGCTTTAGATATTGAGGATTTCAACTCAAGAGTCGCGCTGAATTATCAAGCAATAAAGCTTCAATCACGATTATTAGGGCCTGTAGCCACTAAGCTTTGGCAAAATTTAGAATTAGTGCATGTCAGTGAATGACGTTAATTTTGCTAGTTTTCACTAATAAAGAAAAATTTGCGTTGTAGTCTGCGCGCACCTAGATATGATTAAAGTTGGTTTGTTATTAAACATTAAGTGAACGCATGAATATTAACGATATTGCTGAACAAAACTATCTATGGGTTGAAAAGATGGGTTGGCACAATAAAACAACGTTAGAAGCACTTGCTCTTGTTGCATCCGAGGTCGGTGAAGCGATTAATGAATGTCGGCATGAGGTTCCTTCTGATAGTT
Organism: Colwellia sp.; assembly: GCA_026196955.1. Taxonomy (GTDB): domain Bacteria; phylum Pseudomonadota; class Gammaproteobacteria; order Enterobacterales; family Alteromonadaceae; genus Colwellia. The sequence goes on from JAPHTO010000119.1 coordinate 12,262, forward strand.
TTGGCGAAGAGCTAGCGGATATCATTCTTAGGGTTGTCGATATTGCCCACTGGCAAGGAATAAACATTGAGCAAGAAATCATGGCAAAAATGTTAAAAAACGAACAGAGAGGCTCGCGAGGAAGAGTTAAATAAGCTCTTTGAGTAATGCCTTGTTTTAGTCGCTCAAATTTGAACTGACGCCTTTAAATATCAGAGATTAGTTAATTTAATCAGGCAACTTAAAGCTCATTGCGGTCATAGAGCTTCATAGTTGAATTAATCATTTGGGAAATAACTTTTCGTTACTTAAGTTATTTTTCCTGCTCCTATAATCCTTTACTAAAACATATTTAACTTCACTAACAGCTCTGTTTGTGAATTAACGTCTGCTTTCTTGAAAATTGACTGTAAATGCGTTCTGAGGGTGTTATATGTCACGTTAAATACCGCTGTTAAGTCGTTTAGTTTCTGTTTGGCATAAATAGCTTTAAGCAATTGCATTTCTTTTGGTGTTAATTCAAATTCACGCTCTACATTTTCCCAATTTATTTGATGTTGATAGTTTATGGTTACTAAACAGCAGGGAATATCAATGTCAATAAATGTGTTTTTGTTTAATAAAGGTGAAACCGTTATTAATATCGAGTCACCATCTTCTTGCTCTATTACGAGAGTTTCTTGCACACCAATATCTTTAAAGGCTAAGTTTGCACATTGTTCAATAAAGTATTGGAGCCTTTTGTGATAGGCAGATATTGAAATATGAATGCTGTTATTTGTTAAATAAATAACAGAAGGTAGCGTTAGCTTTTGTTCAGCATAATCATTGTGAATGGCTACTGTTCCATTTGCGTCACACACCAAAATGGCTTTGTCTTGTTGGTCTAAAATGCTTTTTGAAATATTGGCGTAATTTTTATAGAGTCTTAATTCCTTGAAAATATGCATTGCGCGGCTAAAGTGTGGCGTGATTAGCTCGAATAAGTTCTTCTCTTGTAGTGAATAGGCTTGCTCCCCTTCATCCCTATTAATTGCGAAAACTGATTCGTGCTCTCCATCTCTACACAAAACACCAACTAACACATGATATGCTTTCATAGGTTCTAAAACTTTGTTGTAAAAATCACCACCTTTATGCTTTTGCAGGTCTTCATACTCATTACAATAGTGTGACTCACCTTCTGTCAATAAACTGGTAGTTTGATGATAAGGGTCATCTAATGGATTTTCTTGATAATAAAGTAAAGCTTCAGGTGGGATATCAAAATTAGTAGCTAATTCAAGAATAAGCGGGGCTTCTTCTTCCATTTTTTGTAGAAAGAAAAATGCTTTATTTGAGGCAGTATAATCCATAAAAGTATTTAATACATTCTGCCATTCCCCTGTCAAAGAGCCTTCATAGATATCTCCAATTAACTTAGAAAGCTCACTGTTTGAAATTGCCAATTCCACTGTTAACACCTAATTTTTTATTTTTCTCTTTATGAGTATAAAACAAATTATTAATATTAAAAATCATACAAATGTATGAGGCGGGTTCATTTACAAACTTAACAAATCAAAAAAAGTGAACTTCATAACTAACTGAATATTAGTGCTTTTTATTAATTGGAATGATTTTTGTTTATAAGTCAAAAGAACAATGAATTACTATTCTAACAAGGACTCAATAATGAGATTAATAAAATACTTACCTCTATCGTTAGCTATGATTACTTCTGTGAATACTTTTGCCAGTTTAATCGATTACGAGCTAGACCTCGAAACAGGATATATAATTAACACAAATCAACAATTAGAGTATCTTCAGTTTAACGCTACTAATGGAATGACTGCTCAAGAAGCATTAAATACTTTTTCGGTGGATGGTTGGAGTGTTGCGACAGATGAACAGGGTGCTAATTTTATAGTTGATGCTACTAGTTATCCTTATTACGATAGAATAATCGCAAAGAATAGTATTTCTGGTTATGCAAGTGATTCTCAAACTGACCCTTTAGGAGACTTGTTCGGCTATACATATTATGCGGGTGCTGGTAGTAATATTAACGGATGGATTATCTCTGATGGTACGGATGAAGAGAGAGTGTCATTTAAATTTGGTGATATTGATAATTACTATTCACTGTTCAATCTTCAGGGAAGATATAGTGAATATAATATAGCTAGCCCTTCTTACACATATAATAGGTCAGGTTCGATTGGTATAAATTACAACTATGCCCGTTCGGACGATGACTATGGTTCATATGGAGCAGTACTAATGGTCCGTAGTATTGAAGTGCCAGAGCCATCAACATTTGCTATTTTTGCATTAGGATTGATTGGTTTAGCATCACGTCGATTTAAGAAACAATCTTAAAAATTTCTTAAATTTTTAAATTCTGAAAGCATCAATTGGAATGGTTGGTGTTTTTTTTGTGTTTGATTATAGGTAATTTTTTAACTGTAAATTTATTCGACACATACATATATTAGAAGCGATTTTCATCACTTAACCTTCTGAATATAATGCTTCATTTTTTATAATATAATTAATTCTGAAAAATCCTTATTGAATGTCTGCAATGGTGACTCATGAGCCAGTCAATGTGATATTCATCGGGCTTGGTTACTATGCCTCCTACAAGCTCAAAGCAGATATTAGCTTTTAAATTTTTTAGGATTGCTGTGAGTGATGAATAAACATGAATCTTCAAATTGCTATGCTAGTTTTTACTATTTACTTTGCTTTTTAATTGGTGCCTTAGGGAGGAATTGTTAAAAAATCTTGATCTTCTATAATGATATTATCAAAGAAAGTTTTATAAGAGGTAATTCGTGCGAGCTTATATATTTATAGTTTTAATATCGTTTACTTCTAATGTTATAGCATCATCTCATTTGGTTTTGACTACTTGGTGCAACCCTCCATTTTCTAACCCTCAGCAAAACGGCTATTTTGATCTTTTGCTTAAAGAAGCATTTTCTCGCTTAGATAGAAATATAACGATAGAAAAAAAACCTGCAGAACGCTCACTAAAAGATGCCAATAATGGAGTTTCAGATGGAGAATTTCTTCGGGTTTCAGACATAGGTTTGCTTTACCCTAATCTTCTAATAGTGCCAGAGCCATTATATGATATGGAGTTTGTAGCTTTTAGTAAAATTGAAAATTTAACATTACCTAAGAATTGGGAAAGCTTGTCTGAATACAATGTAGGTTATGTAATAGGCTGGAAGATTATAGAAGAAAATATCGATGGTATGCCTGGTAATGCAGGGGTAGCGAATCAAGATATGTTATTCAAATTGCTAGATGCTAATCGTTTCGAAATTGCAATATATAGTCGGAATTTTGGGCACCAATTGGTAAGGAAACTTGCTTTAAAAAATATATATTCGACATCTCAGCCACTAGCGGTTGAGCCTATGTATTTATTTTTGCATAAACGTCATAAGGCACTGATTCCGCGATTGACTAACATTTTGAAAGAAATGAAAGCAGAGAAGCCCTTTCTACAATTTGAACAAAAGCAATGAATATGTCTTTTTTGCTAGGGTCAGCTATTGGCACTTTGAAGACATACTAGGGCAACTACACGAACGATCGCTATTGGTGGTTTTTTCGATTATCAGGCTAATTCCCCTTACCAAAAGTGTCAATTCAGATTTGAGCTAATACACATTATCCATGTGCTGAGTTAGCCCCAAATGGGAATGTTCTTTTTAGATAGACCCCAATAATTTTACTGTTTAAACTCGAGTAATTTAGCGTTTATTATGTTGATTTGCCATTGATTAGCCTTGTACTTTTTAGCTAGTTCTAATGCTTTTTCATAGTAGCGATAGGCCATTTTTGCATTTTTCAATTTTGCATAATTTACGGCAATAGTTTTTATGTATTCAATTGAATTTTCAAATCGACTTTCTGCGTTTTGTAAAATGTTTAATGCGGCCTCAGGTGACTCAAAATGGCCAGCATAGCTTGCTAACATCATAGTAAAAGCTTGCTCTGAAGCAGGAAGTTCTTTTTTTACTTTCGCGATAAAGCCGTTAATTTCATCACTCTTTTTATTTTTATAAAAGTAGCGAATTGCTGACTGTATACTTTGCGTTGGAATAGGCTGTTCTATATTTAGTGACGCTGATAAGTTTTTATAGTGTGTGACCAGATCATCGGGTGTTGCAAAGTCTTGTAGGTTTTTATTTGAAATAAACCAACCATCAAATATATTTTTTAGGTTATCTCGCAATGAAATAATACCAACTGAATTGTGATTTTCATCAGGGTAATGGGTGAAATGCCAGTTGATATTCTTAGGCTCTATTTCATCCAATAAGTGCATAAAGCCATATACGCCCATACGGGTTTCGTCTGCAAGTGATAAATAAAGAGATACTTGCTCATGATCACTTTTTTCGAGGATAGCTTTCGCTTTTTTTGTTAAAGCATGATCGCTTAACCAAATCGAAGGGCTTATGGCGACATAATTGTCGAAAGCGTTAGGTGATGTTAATAATGCATTTAAGACAAACAGTCCTCCCATCGAGTGTCCAACAATGGTGGTGTTTTTTGCCACTCGATAACGCTCAGATAAATAAGGTTTAACTTCTTTTTCTAAAAAAGTTAAGAATTGTTCAGCATTACCTTTCGCGTCTTTTTTAAATGGCGCAGTAGAGTCTTTAGGTGTCATATATTGGCGGTACTTATCAGTGCCTTTATCAGCAATACCAACCAGAATTACATCGGGTATTAATTGCCCTTTATTCGACAGTAAATCCAACATGCCTGATACGCCGTGGATATTATAATCACCATCTAACAGGTAAATGACCGGGTAGGTTGCATTGCTATTGCTATGGTAGCCCTCAGGCAGTAACACTTGAATTTCTCGCACTTCATTTAAATGCTCCGAATTTATTTGAATTCTTTCTCCCATATTTAATTCGGTAGAAAATGCGTATTTTGAGGAGAGTATCAATATTATCGTTAAAACAAGAGAAAGCTTATTTATCATTATTATTTTCCGTAGTGATTATTGGCTCAATATATAATTAATATATTGGTGATTCAATTGCTTGAATTTTTATAGAGATAAAGAATTGTAAGTAATAATGTGCAGCCGTTTTATTGACCAATAGCATTTCCTTCGTTAGTTTATAATGAAGAGTATGCTTTACTACACTTTATTGGTCTTAGGAAAGTTTATGAACAAGTTAATTATAATACTGCTGATCACACTTGCACTCAGTGCTTGTGGTGGCTCAAGCTCAGATGAGCAAACTACAACGCCGACACCTGATATTGTTGAGCCGACGTTACCTCAGGTGGATGATTATCAACTAGAGGCTACAACGACCTTACTTGATAATGCCGAGGCGTTATTGCAAGGCTTAAGCATTGATGATTTTTATGATCAAGCTTTCACACTTATCAGTGAGCGTAATATTGAAAATCTCATTGCTGATGGTCGCTTCGACCAAGTTGCCGCACAAGCGCTACAGTTAGAAAACATTTCTGATGAATACTCTATTCAAACAGGTCAATTATATGAGCGCATATTGGCCTTGTTATTAACCTACAATAAAGACGATTTAACCTTTAAGCAGCAAGTTTCTTTTGATGTTTTCAAAAAAGATCTAGAGTCGAAAATTGAATGGATTGCTTATGTTGATTTTAATTATCCTGCAACCTATGGCTTTTTTGGCTGGCCGGGTTCAACGGAAACCTTTTTTACGCAAGCTTTCACTGTTAATAATAAAGCGCAAGCAGACGTTTATTTAACCTTGTTAAATCAAATTGGTAGAAGGTTTGCCCAAATAGAAGTGCTACTGGATACAAGAAAAGCCAAAGGCATTGTCGAACCAGCGTGGACTCTTGGTTACTCGCAAGGACTAGTCGCAGCTATGGGAAATAGCGCGCCTGAATCAACGAGTTACTACCAAGCGTTAAATGATCAAATTACCGCATTATCAACGATAAATGATGCGGAAAAACAAACACTGCGTGCCACACTGCTAAAAACAGTTAAAGATCGTGTGTTGCCTGCTTATAGCTCACTTGCTAATAAAATGAATGGGCTTCTATCTCAAGCACCAGCCAATATAGGTTTTGGTCAATTTGAAGGCGGCGATGCATTTTATGATTTTACCCTAAGGTATTACACGTCGAGCAATTTAACCGCTCAACAAGTGTATGACTTAGGACTGCAAGAGCTTGATCGTATTCATAACGAAATGCGCGTTATGTTTGATCAGTTAGGTTACCCTCAAGATGAAAGTTTAGCCGCGCTTTATACAAGGGTAAATAGCGATGCAGAGCTTATACTGGCGAGTGAAGCTAAAGCGGTATATGAAGAAATAATCGCGCAAGCTTATTTAGAGTTACCGAATTTGTTTGAAGTATTGCCCCAGCAAGAGGTTATTGTGGTTGGTGGTGAGTCAGGAGGCTATTATATCTCTGGCTCAGATGACGGCAGTCGTCCGGGCGCTTTTTATGCTAACACAGTAGATAATATGCCTTATACGACCATGCCAACCTTGGCTTATCATGAGGCCGTGCCGGGGCATCATTTACAAATAGCACTTGCCAATGAATTAGACTTACCGCTTTTTCGCCAAAAGAGTCATGTCACTTCTTTTATTGAAGGTTGGGGCTTATATGCTGAGCGATTGGCAAAAGATTCAGGTTGGTATGCACAAAGTCCTTATGCGGATTTAGGGCGTTTGCAGTTTGAAGCAATGCGAGCAGCACGTTTAGTGGTTGATACGGGTATTCATAGTAAAGGCTGGAGTAATAATTTCGCCGACCAATTCCATATTGAAAATGTCGGTTTTTCTGGCTCCATATCACGCTATAGTGTTTGGCCGGGTCAAGCGACTGCTTACATGACAGGAATGCTGAAGATTCTTGAATTAAGACAAATGGCAATTGATGAGCTAGGTGACTTATACGATATAAAAGAATTTCATACCGCCGTTATCGGTAATGGCTCTGTGCCCTTAGATGTATTGCAAACCGTTGTTGAGCAGTATATTGTCGACAAGTTAAATCCAGAGTAATAGCTAGCGAGCGACAAAACTAGAAGGTTTTGGCGCTCATCACTTTTACCGCCATAAGCAAATAAAATACAACAAGATGTGAAAATTAAGACTGTTGTTGTTTTTACTTGCTCAATAGCGTTTTCTGATAAATTTTAAATCACATTAAGGATATTTATACTGTCGAACATAGGTGCAGTAACAAGCTAATATTATTAGCCACAATAAGTTATAGATAGTACCGCCACTATTCGCCGTATTAACATCAACTTCAGCTTCAGGTGTAGGCTGGCTATCTTTGACAGTAAATTGAATATTTGCGTTTGCTGAAAGCGCTGGATTACCGTTATCACTTACAGTGACAGTAATGTTGTGAGAGCTGCCAACAACCATAGAGGCGGGATCAAAATTAATTGTTTCCTTATTGATAATAGGCGAGGGAATAGCGCCCCCCATAATCCAAGAAAAACTTAATAGGTCATCAGCATTTTCATCAGAGGCACTGGCGGTAATTTCTACTATGCCATCAGTTAATTCTATTGTTGAAACAACAATATTATTTTGCCTTATTGATAAGGAAACTTCAGGGGCAATATTGGCAGCGCTTATTGAACAGCCATTATTGTCAACGATATCGCCAACAGATGTATTGGGGCATAAATCGACGTCATTTGCTATGCCATCGTTATCATCATCAGCATAAAGTACAGGTGTATTTTCGTTACAGCGCTCGGCAGTGTTTTGGTTTGTTGGTGTACAGTGCGCCAGATAATCAATTTCCATTGTTGCCTTATTAAGGCTTGGATTGATTGCCCCTCCAAGGTTTCCACCCATGGCAACATTGAGTAAGACAAACATCGGCTCTTTATATTGTGGGCAACTCGAGACATTATGAGAGGCCACTAAGGTATCATCCATGTAGAAAGAGATGTTATCTTCATCCCACTCTATTGCGTAGTCGTGCCAGTTGAGGACATCGTTCGCGCCGTTGGGGTAATTAAATCTGACTTCATTGCCACAATTTGCCCCTCCAGTGTTGAAGAAATTGGTGATATAGGTACTGGGGCTATTAGCAAACCATTCCCAAACGTCAATTTCACCTGCGCCTGGGTTTGGCCAATTGGAAAAGTCATCATCGTTTTTTCTTGGGCTTTCAGCGATGCGGTTTTCTAGCATCCAAAATGCTGGCCATGTACCCCCTTCTAAATTATGAAATCGTATTCTTGATTCTATCCTACCGTACAGAAATTCTTGCTTGTCTTTACTATTGATGCGACCTGACGTCCAACTTCTTGCTTGATTATTTAGCCCTGAGCAGTTTACTTGCTGCTTACGGGCAATAATTTTTAAGGTGCCATTGGAAACGTCAAAGTTTTTATTCGCGCTGCTATCATCATCGGTATAACACTGTAACTCGTTGTTAAAATTGGCATCAGTTTGTGCTGTCCAGTTATCCCAATTAACACGGGTACCAGAAAAGGTATCGATAAAGTTAACTTCCCAACCTGCCATTGAAGAGGAGGTAACAAATAAGCTTAACAAGCTAACGAAAAGTCCGATTTTTTTTGTTATGTTTTGGTTCTTCATTGAAACAAACTTACTTTTCATTTTTATTGATTTATTCATAGTCATTTCTTATGTCATAAAGTATTTAAGTAAATTATTTTTTCTTTTTAAGTGACTATTTAACTTATAGCGACTTTAAAAAGGCTAAGAGCGCAGCTTCATCAGATTCAGAAAGTTGTTCATAGTTTATTTTTGAATTTTCCGATTCACCGCCATGCCAAAGTATCGCTTCATCGATAGTTCGAGCGCGGCCATCATGTAAATAACTATGCTCAGGTGTGCACACTTCATTACCTTGACCACCTATGAGATTAACCACGCCACCCGTAACGCAGGCTGAAAGCCCTATACCCCATAGAGGTGTGGTACGCCATTCAGCCCCTGAAGCATTGCCTTCACCTAGATTGTCAGCAAGCCCTTCGCCCATATCGTGTAATAATAAATCGCTATAAGGATGAATAGTTTGATCTCTAAGCTCACTAAAGGGGTGATAAAGGCTAGTTTGAAAAGTTGGCGTATGGCAATCAGCACAGCCAATATTGCTAAATAAAGCTTTCCCTAATTGTACTTGTGGATCATCAAGATCACGCTGTGCTCGTACGCCAAGTAAGGCGATATATTTGGTGAGATCATTTAAATGCTCATCACTTAATGCTTGTTGGGTATTACACTCGTCTCTTGCTAATTGAGCTGAGCCACAATCAGGCGAGGGGAGTAGAGACGTCATTACCCCCATATCGGTATTAAACGCCCCCGCAATTTGATGTTTTACACTTGATGTTGCTGCTTTCCAACCAAAGCGACCTAATCGAACCTCTTGTGTAAGTGGGTCAATTGAGCTTTGTGCTTTGCCTGATATGCCAAACGGTTCGACCTCATCGTTTACATCGGCTAAGGCTAAAATCGCTTCCTCTGGTATTGCTTCTAATAAGCCTAAACCGACTAATTGTGGCGCTATGCGCGCAGAAAATTTTTCAGGCGTTCCGGTTGAAAAAGCATAATTAGGTGAGCGTAAACCATTGCTTTCAGTCCAAGAGGCAATAGCAACAGTTCCCTCAGCTTGAACACCGTTAATGTTTGAAGGTTGTAATACATTACCGCGTTGTGCATCTGGGTTGCCATCAGCATCTGCTATTTTAAAGACCCATTTATCTAAAGGGGTGTTAACAGGAACAGGCGCGGCTCTACCATTACGCTCGTGACAGTTTGCACAACTGGTATTAACAAAATGATTACCTGATTTACCAACCATTTCTGAAAAAATACCGTTTGCGGGATCTTCATCGTGTTGTCCGTCAACAAATGAGGTGTGGTGCAGTCGTCGTCCTAGAACAAAAGCTTGGCCATTAAGGCTAGATAAATTGGTGGCCATCTGCATAAAATGATCATCAGGCTCATTGGTGTATTGGTAGGGTAGAGTCGTATTACCCCCTAACCAGCCTTCTTTGGCTATAGGGTGTGAATTTTCGCGCTCTGACGATTTATCGTCAAAATCACCCACTGTTTTCCAAGGTACCATGCCACCTTTACCCACTTGATAAAGATAGGTAGTGCCATAGTAATTAGCGCGCCCCTCAGGTACGCCAAGTAAAAATTGACTGACTTCAATCTCCATATGTTGACCAATACTTAGTGCTGCTGAATCACCATTTAAGCCTTTAAATTCTGAAATGGTGAGGGAGTACTTGTATTGATCACCCGTGGTACTAGTTTGGTTAAGGTCATTGTCATACGTGCCATGACCTAGGGTGACGACTTCAGGCTCATAGTTGCCGTGATATTGGGCAACGGTATTCATGCCTGAATACCAAGCTCTAAATTCTAATGCTTCAAGCTGCCATTCACTCACCCATTCTATGAGTATTTCAGTGCCGCCTTTGGCAACATAATCGGTAAATTTGTATCTTGCTGTTCTATGCGTCCAGTAATGAGATAAGTAATGATCGTATTGTTGGAATTGATCTTCTTTAGCATGTCGATCGCGCCCCCTATCAGCAAACTTGGTGATAACAGCATCATTGGTTTCATAGATTAAGGCGTGCTCTTGCTCGGTACTTGACGTGTATAAAGGCACTATATCGCCAAAAAGGCCGTAGGCTTGACTGTGCCAACCATCTATTTGGGTGCCCTCAGTCATACCTGCCTGTGAATCACCAATAAAAAAGTAAAGGGGTCTATTATTATAAGCGGCTTGTTTTGTGCCATCGTCGCGAGTAATGACTGATAAATTGGGGACACCCGAGGCAGTACCATCTGTCACCAATAATGGCGGCCAATTAGTTGCACAACCAGCATTACAATTACTCCCCTCAGAGTTAAGATCATTATCAAATACATATAAGGTGAAATTGGGGTTATCGCTATCTGCACCGCCAACTAGTATGTCGTTATTAAAAGCGACCTCAATGAGTTGCTTGACGGTTTCACAACCAAAAAAGTCAACATGGGTACCTTCAGGCGTGGCTGGACAATTATCTCTATTATCGAAAATGCCATCATTGTCTGAGTCAGGACAGCCAACCTCATTAACAATAGCGTTTTGTGGTGTGCTTGGGCAGCTATCTAGGTTGTTAGCAATACCATCATTATCGTCATCAATAATAGTGACAATTTGCAGCCAATTGAGATTAAAAGGCCCTGAATTAACATGAAGACGTAAGGTATGTGTGCCACTGGCTACATTGAAAGAGTTGACATTATGCGTTTCAAAAGTTTGCCACCCACCGGTGCCATTAACGGTATCACTACCAATGGTAGTACCGTTTATCGATAAGCTATAGTTACCGCCACCAGATTCCGACGCGACACGTGTGCTGATTGCATAAGTGCCCGCTGTTAATGTTACGGAATACTCCAACCACTCAGAAGCATCCATATAACCAATGTTATAACCGCCACCTGCATCTGTGGTCACTTCGATGTCAACTTGATCATTTTTATAGTTTGCACCGCCTTGGTTAGCTGCGGTGGTATCAAAGTAGTCGGTGTAATCTTCTGCTTCAATGGTAATATCAATAGCTTGGTGAATAATTTCACAGCCCGTTTCGTCTACCCGTTTATTTGCAGCAGTGTTTGGACAGCTATCAATATCATCAAAAACACCATCCTTATCGGCATCGGCTATTACAGTGAGAATACAGCCTGTGCTATCCACTTCACTGCCTTCTACAGTATTAGAGCAGGCATCGATATTATCAAAAACCCCATCACTGTCGGTATCAGGGCAACCAAGGGCATTAACGACACTACTGGCAGGTGTGCTTGGACAAATATCTATGCTATTAACAACATTATCATTATCAAGATCGTTATTAACGTCAGGCTCTGTTGTTTCTCCACCGCCACCACAGGCAGATATCATGGTAAGTAGCAATGATATTGATAGCCATTTTTTAGTGGTGCTGAATATTTGTTGTTTCATTTTTACTTGTTTCTCTTTTCTTTTGGTGTTTTTTAGAGTTCATTATCAAACTTGCGGCGATGAAATTTGTTTAGGTTTTACTGTTTTTGACTCGCTTCTTTGTTCAATAAAAAATAATGTGATATAGCTAATGAGTAAGATAATCAGCCCACAAGCTATATTTTCTACTAGATTGGATTTCTTCATAAAATGACTCTCTTTTATTAAATAGAAAAGGGCTTACAGAAATCACCGTAAACCCTTTTATTGAACAAAATTCATTATGAAAAATTAGCGTTATTCATTGTGACCAAAAGTGATATTGTCAAAGTAACTCACCGTATCAGAAGCTCTACCATCAAGGTTAAAATCAGGGAAAACTATCACTGAATTGATACCAATGGTTTCTGCCATACCAATGCGGCTAGAGAAGTCAAAAGTAAGCTCTTCCCATTCATTGATTTTAGTATTGGCTACTTTAATTTCTGGTTGCGCGGCAGCGCCAACTGAGAACTTCAAGGCAACATCACTGATAACAGACTTGTAAACCATGATTTTAACAATACTGTTAGTCGCATCCATAGTGAATGCAGGAGTATTGGCAGCGGTTGTTTCAGTACCTGCCCATGGCTGTCCTGTTTGTCTCGCGGTAAACTTGGCAACAATTGCTGAGTCATTTACTGCAGATGAAGCAGGGTTAGCAACAAACTCTAAGGCTGGGTTATCATCATTTTCAAATACAGCCCAGTCAAAGTCACTACCTAAACCAGCCGCTTCAAAATCGTATGGTGTACCAACTGGAGTGAAACCAGAAGGCGGTGGTGGAGGAGTATTGTCATCAGTATAAAAGACAACATTATCAATGCTGTATTCAGCACCATCGCCAGTTCCCCACGCTGGGAACATCATGATCAGGTTCACATTGGTAAGGCCTAAATCAGCGACGTTAAAGGTGTAGTGTACCCAAGTATCTAATACGGGGGCTTGGCCTTCAACACTGGTATTTAAGTTAACTTCTGCAACGCCACCACCTTCAAGTTTTAACATCCAATCGGTGTCACCACCTGTTGGCATTGCTGTGACTTTCAGATCAAACTCTAGTGTAGTACCTGCTGGTGTATCAAAAGCAACACCACCGACAGCATCTCTGGCGTTAAAGCCGACAACGGTATCACCATTAATCGTAAATTGAGTCACTTGATCGTAGGCAGGATCGGAATCAGTTATAATTGCTGGCGTGGTGCCACCACAACAATCCCAAGCTCCCCAAAGTGGGTTTGCTGCATCTTCATAAACCACTAATGCAGGTGTTGGCTCTACCATGACATCTGTAACTGTGATGGTAAATGTTTGCATCGTATCATCCGTACCATCGTTTACCGTCAAGGTAATTTCAGTCGCGGCAACATCACCTGAGGCTGGCGTGCCAGATAAAATGCCTGTTGCAGCATCAAAGGTTAACCATGAAAGCGCCCCTGGAATGGTGGTTGACATAGTTAGGGTGTCATTGTCAGCATCAGTTGCTGTTAATGTATAAGAATATGCTTCGCCAACCGTCGCGCTGATAATTACATCGCTGGTAATTGTCGGAGCATTATTTGCCGCTACAGGTACGGTAACCCCAATGCTGAAAGATTGCGTAACTTCATCAGTTCCATCACTCACGGTTAATGTTATTGCATGATCGCCTTCATCAGCTTCAGCAGGTGTGCCACTGAGTACGCCCGTTGCACTATCAAACGAAAGCCATGAAGGTAAGCTAGATGCTGATAATGTTAATGTGTCGCCATCAGCATCACTTGAGGCTAGTGTATATGAATATTCCGAGCCTGCTTCTACTGTATTAACCGCTGTGCTTGAAATAACAGGCGCTGTATTTGGTGTCGGCGTTGGTGTTGGCGTTGGAGCCGGCGTTGGTGTATCTGAACTTGAACTACCACAAGCTGATAGCGCTAAGCTTAAGCCTACGGTGAGCAATGTTTTGACCAATTTAGTATTTGATTTATTCATGTATTTTCCAAAAGTTATCTGCAGCTCTATAAACTTTCACTACATCAAATAGTGTTAATAACTTTTTTGATTTAAGGTGAAAGCATCACGTTGAACATTGTTTTAATTACGTTTTTTATTTTAAGATAGCTAGGTTGAAGGAATGCATTTACATAATCACAAAAGTAAAAACTTAAACTCAAGCTAAATTTACAATACAGACATTTGAAGCTTTAACTATGCAGATTCGGTGAAGCGGTAGGTTTGACAAGGTGAAAAGGTCAAACGGAACGTGAGAGGGGGAAATAACTTATTTTATTGGGGTATTTACCTGATGAAATGATACTTACTGAGCCGTAAACATACATAAATGAGTTTCTAATTTGGCTAGTTGCTGTGACTATGCGCTTTATCATTTGCTCAAAATAAAACTATAAAAATAGCATAGCGCGTAGCAGTGATTTTTAAATGCTACCTATGTCAGCGAAGATTTTACTGGTTTGCTCCGTTATTGGTTGTAATTGAATATGGAATCCCAGCGTTGGTCTAAGCGCTGTTTGGCTTGTGTTAATGACACCGCCTGATAGCGCCCGTTATTGAGGCTGACTAAATTCATTTTTTCAAGTTTGCTTAACGCGTCAGAAATTTCAAAATCTAACTGACAGTGATATTGCTCGCTAAACCAAGTTTCAATTTGTTTATCTAGCTCAGCTGAGCTTAACCCTGCTGTCGCGTTAAGTAGAAAGGTGTAAGCTAATAGTGCTTCTTTGAAGTCTTCTTCTTCTGCTGCATCTATTAAGGTGTGAAAAACGCCAGCATTATTATCGAGATTTTTAAAATAAAGGTTATCTGATAATGCCTTCATAAACTTGATCTTCCGGTTTTTAAATTTACTCCATTCTTTAAAAATAAAGCCGCCAAAAACTCCCATACCGAGTGCGAAAGAAATTAAGTGCTGTTGTGTCATGGCGACAGTTTCTGAGCGCCAACCAAGCCAAAAAGCAAATAAAGCGGCCAGCAGCAAAATAGAAGCGCCAAGTTTAGTCACTAATACCACGGCACCACCAACCACGGCAGAAGCGCCAATAATCACTTTATCTATAGGTCGCATTCTCACTTCACTATTAGGAAATAGCATTTCTAAATCAGCTTTAGGCACATTTTGAAATAATTTTACTATCGTTGAGCTAGGTTCAAACCCTATAGGTTGCTGCTTTTTTTGTTCAAAATAGTCTTTATCTTTGAAGGTAATAAAGACGGCGACACGATCGTAGTTGGTAAAGTTGATGGTTTGTTTGCGCAGTCCCCAAAATGAGGTAATTGTTTCACTTAATTGTGACTCGCCACGTCGATAAAAAACAACCTGCTCAAAATCATCAAATTCAACTTCCAACCTGACTTTAAATAATGACTCTTCAGTGAGTGCGTCTTGTAAGTCTTGCTCGGTTATTTTTTCAAAGTTGGCGGCGTTTAATATGTTGGCGAAATTATCAGCAAAGGCCGTTTGGCATTGCTCTCGTTGTGCTAAAGAAAAATTAGTTAATTGCTGGGTATCGGCATTAGGATCAAACGGGGCATAGTTGTTTTTTAATGACTCAAGCAGCTCATGGTAATCATAATGAATGACACTGGAAAGTAGCTGGCAAAATTGCTTAAAAGAGAGTGCTGACTTTTCATCGGCTAACGCTTGTGAACACATTTGGATAATATCTTGCTTTCTAAATGGAATGAATCTTTCGGCAGCCATAAAATAATGTTATTTGAAGTCAGATAATTAGAGTGTAAATTAATTATTCGTATAGAGAAAGTAAAGTGATAGCCAATGCTTATCTCTTATGACAACATATGAGACTGTCCTTATTGAATAGATACTTTCTGTGATTAAACCTACTGTTTGGATCCTTCCTGGTGCTGTCATTATGTATGGCAATAGTCTTGATGCATCTTGTCATAGTCATTACTCGTTACAAGTTATCTGGCCGAATGCTCAATCAGTTGCAAAATTAAATGACAATGACTTATCAGGGCTAACGATTATTAACACGAAAGTTGAGCATCAATTGCAAATGTCAGAAGGCTGGGTATTACTTATTGAGCCAAAAAGCCGTTTAGGAGAAGCATTGTCTATTCACTTGGCAGGGCAATTGTTTAAAACTATTCGTTCATCTTTTTTTACCGGTAGTAAACCTTCAACACTTATGCAGGAGCTAGCAGAGCCCTTAGCCCCTTTATTTAGCGAGTTAAATATCAACAGTCAATATTTATTGGCTAATGAAAGTGCGGTAACAGATAAACGCATTCAGCAGTTATTGACTCAATTGAATCAGTGTTTACAGGGAGAGTGTATCAAGCCCTCAAGTTGGCGAGCTTGTGACGTGGCTAGTCAATTAGCTTTATCTGAAAGTCGCTTTCTTCATTTATTTAGTAAAGAATTAGGCGTTGCTTGGCGGCCTTATTTATTGTGGCGACGCATGATGTGCGCTATTCAAGCTATTAAGCATAATGCCTCGGCTACTGAGGCTGCGCATTTGTCTGGTTTTTCAGACAGTGCACATTTAAGTCGAACATTTCGACATAACTTCGGTATGAGTATAAGAGAAGCGCAAACGCTTTTTAAATAAAGTTAGCCAGTTTATTCAAGTTTATCGCTCAGCAGTTGCGTACTCTATACACTTAATTATTACTTAGGTGTGCTCATGGCTAAACTATCAAAAGACTACCTCATTGAAACCCCAATGTTGGATTTTAATCACCCACAAATTCAAACCTTAATTGAGCAAAGAAGATGGCGAAATTTGTCGTCATTTGATGCTGTTGGGGCAATTTACAGCTATGTAAGGGATGAAATTTATTTTGGTTATAATGCTGATGACTGTTTATCAGCCAGTCAAGTACTTAACGATGGTTATGGGCAATGTAATACTAAAGGTACATTATTGATAGCTCTATTACGTGCTGTTGGTATACCTGCAAGGCTTCACGGATTTACCATCTACAACGACTTGCAACGCGGTGCAATTCCTCATTTTTTATTTTATTTCGCGCCAGAGCGTATTATCCATAGTTGGGTTGAAGTGTATCAAGATGATCGCTGGATTAATCTAGAAGGTTATATCATCGATAAACCTTATCTCAGACAAGTTCAAAAGCGCTTTGCTAGCCAATGTGAGGGCTTTTCAGGATTTGGCATCGCAACCAAATGTCTTGCTGAGCCTAGTGTTGATTGGCATGGAAAGGATACTTACATACAAAGTGAGGGGATTGCCGATGATTTCGGAATTTACGCTCAACCTGATGATTTTTATAAACACTATGGGAGTAATCTATCAGGGGTGAAAAAGATTCTTTTTCGTTACCTGCTTCGTCATATTATGAATATAAACGTAAAGCGCATTCGTTCACTTGGCAGTGATTTATTATATGAGGATACTCCTATGTAGCTATTGCTCTAGCTTATTTGGGTAACACTTGGATACTTTTAAGATGAATATTCATGAAATATATCATCGAGGTAAGTGCTAAGCTCGGTAAGCGCTAAATCAGATGGGATAATAACATCATAGACTCGAGAACGAATACCTGTATCTGATTCATTGAACAGTTGCCACTCTTCATTTTTTCTAATTACGGACATCGGTTTACCAAACACATTAAACTTGATAATCACAACTGAAATCTCCTAGTTAAATTGTACCGCTACAGCTCAAGCTGGTATAAAGCTTTTTTGCACCACTATCAAATGTCGCATTAAATCTACCACACATAACTTTGTTTTCATTTTTGATGAATAACGTTTATAGAGTTTAACACCTTATTTTAGGTATATGTTGCCAATTAGATGTGTATTGTGGGCTAAGAAAGTGACGCTTCATATTCCACTTTTCAGTTTGTCCTGCACTGGCAATGTTAATACACCCTTGACCATAGCGATTGTTAATTTTATCTAAACACTGCATTAGCTTGGGGTTAGTATTATCCGGTGTAAATAAATCAGCTTGATAAAATTTATTGCTGGTTAACTCAATAGCACCGACACCACAGCGATAAAAGCTCACACCTGATTGATAAATGTTGGGTAATACTAATGATACCGCACTGGCTAATTGGCTAGTGTTATCGGTTGGTATTGCAAATGGGTAAACAATGGCTTGTTTGTAGTAGTAATCATCATGTGGGGAGCTAGCAGCAAATACCATCAGTTTATGAGTTTTTGATGATTGCTTACGAAGTTTTCGCGCTACTATTGTGGCATGACTAGAAAGTGCGGCTTTTAATGTGTGATAGTCAGTAATACGTTGTCCAAAACTGCGTGTAGAAAATATTTCTTTTTTTGGTTCTTTTACTTCATCCCATGATAGGCATGAAATACCGTTTAATTCATTAACAGTACGCTCAGTGACAACACTAAATTGTTTTCTTATATCTTTTGGGTTTTGCTCTGCCAAGTGTTGCGCTGTGGTTATGCCTTGTATGTTAAGTTTTTTAGCAATGCGGCTTCCAACACCCCAAACATCACTGGTTTTCATCTGATTTAAAATAGGTACTGCGTCACTGGAACTCGAAATAACAGCAACCCCATCAAACCCGACGAGTTTTTTAGCGGCATGATTTGCCGCTTTTGCTAATGTTGCTGTATGCCCAAAACCAACACCAACAGGTAAACGTGTTTCTTGCCATATAGCTTGTTTTATTTGCTGGCCGTATTGATACCAATTATTAATAGCACGGTGAAAGTTATCAAAATAAAGAAAGGCTTCATCAATTGAATAAATGTGTTGGTTATCACAGTACCTAGCAATCACTGTCATCATTTTTTCTGATAAATCAGCATATAGCTCATAGTTTGATGAACGAATAACGACTTTATGTTTATAAAGTAAATCCTTTACTTGAAAGAAAGGTGTAAATTTTGGAATCCCCAACTGTTTAGCAATAGGGCAAACCGCACAAATACAACCATCATTATTGGTTAAAACAACAACGGGTTTATTGCGAATACTTGGGTCAAATACCTTTTCAGCAGATGCGTAAAAGGAAGTGGCATCAACTAAGCTATACATGCAGCTAACTCAGGTGCTTTATGATGTAATCGAATAGAGCGGGTTACCACACCTTCGACTTGAAACTCATCTTGCTCTGAAATAGTGACAGGCTTATGGTGTTTAGATGCTGATATTAACCGTGCTTGGGTTTTATCAATCAGTTTGCAAATAAAACAACCATTGTAATTGGCAACAATAACATCACCATTTTTGGCAGATATTGCACGATCAACTATCAGTAAATCACCATCAAAAATCCCCACACCTTGCATGGACTCACCAGAGGCTTGCCCAATAAACGTGGCATTAGGGTGTCGTATTAATAACTGATCGAGCGATAAACCTAACTCCTTGTATTCCGCTGCTGGCGATTCAAATCCTGAAATACCTGCTTCTATGTAAATAGGAATAACTTTCATGTGAATACAACTATACTGTAAAAGCATACAGTATAGTTTTTTAGTTGGCATTAATAAAGGAATTATGAATTAGTTGTATTATTTGATCCTTTAAGTTTCGCTAATTTATCATCTAAATAGCTTTGGTTGGTTTGAAAATTGATTAAGAATTTAACCAATCGATAGATACAAAAAAGCCCTAACCGTACTTCGACAAGCTCAGCATGAACGGTGGAACATTGAATTACAGACGAAAAAAAACCTTAACATTGCTGTTAAGGTTTCGTTTCTTCCTTTCGGAATGAATGGTGCCGACTGCCGGAGTCGAACTGGCGACCTACTGATTACAAGTCAGTTGCTCTACCAACTGAGCTAAGTCGGCACACAAAGCTGTGTGCGATATTTAAATTTAAAAAGCTAAATATCTTGGCACCGAAATAATGATTTAATTTTTTATAATCAAAGCACCATTTCATTAAATGGTGCCCCGACCCGGAATTGAACCAGGGACACGAGGATTTTCAATCCTCTGCTCTACCAACTGAGCTATCGGGGCATCTCTTTTCGAAGCGTTTTCGCTGCCTCGTTAAGACGGGCGCTATTAGACTGTTTTTCAGTTTGTTCGTCAACTGTTTTTTAGAAGTTTTTAATAAAAAAGGTTTGTTTGCTGTTTTTTAAGGCAGCTATTTTATATTTTGATGATTAAACAGCCTGATTGCTCATTTTATTTGCTGGGTGGCACGTAACCTTCAATTTCTGGCTCTTTTCCTTCAAACAAATAATCAACCATGGCTTTTTCTAAAAAGGCGCGATCATCGGCGTTCATCATGTTCATTTTCTTTTCATTGATTAGCATGGTTTGTTTTTTTTGCCAGTTGCCCCATGCTTCTTTAGAAATATTATCAAAAATGCGTTTGCCCACTTCTCCGGGGTATAGCTGAAAGCCTAAACCTTCGGCGTCTTTTTTTAAATGTTGGCAAAATACTGTACGGCTCATAATGGTTCTCTTTGACTAGGTGTTAAGTATGCTTTAATAAGTTAATTAGTTTTTTGGTTGAAGCGGCTAAACCAACACTGGCTTCAACAGATAAATCATACCATTTTTGTGGCTGTTGTTCGTTTATTTCTGATTTTATTTGCGCTAACTCATTTTGTTGGCAATGAATAACAATAGGCTCAATATCTAAATGAAAATGGCTGAAGGTATGTCTGAATGCTGGCAGCGCTTCTCTTGATTGTTCTTGTAAATTAAGTGTGGTTAGTAATTTTGTTATCTGTGTATGTTTACTGACTTCATGAAAACACCATAACCCACCCCATATGCCTGCGGGCGGTCGTTTTTCCATTAATACTTGGCTTTTCCCTGAGTTTGTTATTTTAGGGATGATCATTATGGTGCTTTTTTCAGGAATTGTTTTTTTAGGCCTTTTCTGAGGGTAGTTGGCCTGCTCATTACCAGCAAACGCTAGGCAGCCTGTTTTAAGCGGGCAAATTTCGCAGTTAGGTTTGCTGCGGGTACAAACGGTCGCACCTAAATCCATCATGGCTTGGTTGTAGCTGGCGGTATCAACGGCTGGTGTCAGTTGCTCACTTAAGCACCATAAATTTTTGTCAAAGGCTGATAAGCCATTGTAGCCTGAAACTAAATAACACCGAGCGAGTACGCGTTTTACATTGCCGTCTAAAATAGGTTGATGCTGGTTAAGTGCTAAAGACAAGATCGCGCCAGCAGTAGAGCGACCTATACCGGGTAGCGCTATTACTTGTTCAATGTCAGTGGGAAAAACCCCTTTGTGTTCATCAACAATTAACTTTGCCGCTTTATGTAAGTTACGAGCGCGCGCATAGTAGCCTAACCCCGTCCAATGATGTAATACCTTGTCTTCGTCAGCTTTAGCTAAATCGCGAATACTTGGAAAGCTGTCCATAAAGCGATGATAGTAAGGTATAACAGTGGCAACTTGTGTTTGCTGTAACATTATTTCAGAAATCCAAACACGGTATGGCGTTTTGTTTTGCTGCCAAGGTAGGTGTTTTCTGCCTTGCTGGTGATACCAAGTTACTACTTGGCTGGCAAAATGTGTTGCTGAATTATTTTCTATTTGAATATTGATAAAGGTAACTTTTGGTATAATTTTTTGGCTAGTGTAACTAAAAGTCGAGTTGCGCTCAAAAGTAGTTTTGATTTTTGTAATAACTGGTTATATTTAAAGGCTATTATTCTCAAAGTATTCTTCACAAAGTTGTCTGGTTATGATCACCGATTCAATGTCTCCTTTATCAGCAAAGTCAAATAATAAACAAAAATTTAGCCCTTATGCACTACCTGATTATTTAGTAAAGCATTATTGGTGGGCGTATTTGTCACCTTTAGGAGTTAACTTTTTTGACCATGGTTTTATGGTTAATCGCATTTTGTGGGGTAATTATCACGCTATCGCACAAGATGCAGTCAATGTAATTGTTAGTCAGTCAGCACAAAAGGTTGCGGGCATATCGAGTGCTTATGGTGAGTTTTACCCGAATCTAGCTCAGCAAAGGCAAGTCGATAATTTGTATTTGTTTGATATAGCGCCAATACAAATTAAGCAAATGCAGAAAAAGATCCCGCGACATATTATTGAAAAAAAGTGTCAGCTCTTTGTGGGCGATGCTGAGCATATAGCACTGACTAAGCAGAGTGTTGATACCTCAGTATTGTTTTTCTTGCTGCATGAGTTACCCAAAGCGGTGCGAGGAAATGTATTAGCACAAGCCATTGGCATCACTAAAGCGGGTGGTCGGTTAGTGATTGCTGATTATGCGCAGTTTAAAGGCACTCATTTATTTCATCGGAACAAACTGTTTCGCACTATTTTTGAATCTGTGGAGCCGTTTCTCGCTAACTTTTGGGGCTGTGATTTATTGTCTGAGATTAAAGAGCAAGCGAATGTGCAACGGCGCACAATTAAGCTAACGCATGAGCAATATTATTTTGATGGCTTTTATCGTTTACTTGAATTAACCATAGAATGAGCTTATTTTCACGGGCTATGCTTTATCTGCGCCGTTCTTTGCATGTATAATAGCGCCGATTATTTACAGATAAGGTTTCCCAATGAAATTTGATGCCAAAAATCGCAGCCCTCGTTTGCGTAAAAAACTTCGTGTTGATGAATTTAAAGAGTTAGGCTTTGATGTCGCTTGGCAGCTCAATGACGATATTACAGGCGAAGAGCTTGATGCTTTTATTGATAAGTTTTTTGCTGAAGTTATACAACCAAACGGTTTAGGGTTTGGCGGAGAAGGCGACACATTATGGCACGGTTTAATTTGCACCCAAAAATTGGGTTCATGTACTGATGAGCATAGAAGTGCCGTTGAAAAGTGGTTAACTGATAATGGCGCGAAGCAAGTTGCAGTAAGTGAGCTGTACGATGTTTGGTGGGCTGAATAACTTTATTCGTTATAAATGAACTTTATACGGCATTGTCGGCATTATTTTTTTTCATCACTTATGTACCATAAGCTCAGATAAAAATATTTTGACGGCTTTGTCTAAAGCCCATTTATTTAGAATAAAGGACGGATGAAATTGAAGAAATATGACTGAAAAAACACATAAAACCTTAGAGCAAGCCGAGCAAGAAGGTAAGTATATTCGCAAAGTGCGTAGCTTTGTAAAGCGCGAAGGTCGTTTAACCAAAGGACAAGAGCGAGCTTTAACGGAACATTGGGCTGATATGGGCTTGAGCCATAGCGATGGTTTAATTAATGCTGAAGCACTTTTTGGTAATAACAACCCTGTGACTTTAGAAATTGGTTTTGGCATGGGGAAATCTTTGGTAGAAATGGCCAAAGCGGCTCCAGAGCGAAACTTTATTGGTATAGAAGTGCATAAGCCCGGTGTAGGTGCATGTATTTCACTGGCGGTTGAAGAAGGTGTTAGTAACTTAAAAGTATATGAGCATGATGCAATTGAAATTTTGGCAGATTGCATTGCTAATGACAGTTTAGATACTGTGCAGTTATTTTTTCCTGATCCATGGCATAAGAAAAAGCATCACAAACGTCGTATTGTTTCTGCTGAATTTGTACAAACCATTAATCAAAAGCTGAAAGTTGGCGGTGTTTTTCATATGGCCACCGATTGGGAAAACTATGCTGAGTGCATGCTAGAAGATATGCAAAGCGCGCAGGGCTATGAAAACCTGTCGACAACAAATGATTATGTGCCTCGTCCAGACTCTCGCCCGTTAACCAAGTTTGAAAACCGTGGTCAACGTCTAGGTCATGGCGTTTGGGACTTGCAGTTCGCTAAAGTATAGGTGGTCGCAACTAAAGCGTTGGACTAGTTGGTTGTTTGTGTTTTTCAACGTAGAATAAATGTTGAGCATTACGCAGGTTGCCTGAATCTTTCAACCATTGCTCAGTGATAATCTCTCTTTGTAAAGCCGCGTGTAATATGCGGCTTTTATATTGCGTCCAATAAAAAATAGTCGCCTCTTTATGGCTATCATTATTAGGGAAAATATCGCTTCTGCTTAACTCTAACTCTTCTAGAATACTTGCAATAACTTTGTCTTTTAATTCATCTTCAATTTTTTGTTTAAAACGATTAAAGCGTTTGGCTTTGATCAGTTGCCATATCAACCAAGCTAATGTGGTTAATGCCAATACTACGATAATTTCCATTGGTTTTCTCAGGTAACAATTCTGCAATAATGATAACAATTTTTTTGTATAAAAGATCAGATTAATTTTGTGTAATTGCGTAAACTAGTCATCAATTTTAGATAAGGATTTTCAAATTTTATGTATTTAATTCGAATTATTTTATTAACCAGTTTAACTTTTATAACCTCATGTGCAAGTGCTGAAAACACAATTCAAACCCTGTACAAGTCAGTTAATCCCGCTGTAGTAGAGTTGCATGTTAAAGCGTTAGCAGATCCAAAACCGGGGCAAGCCGCTTATAAGGCAAGTGTCGCTGGCTCTTTAGGCTCAGGCGCATTGATTAATTCAAAGGGGCGAATTTTAACGGCTGCTCATGTGGTTGATAAAGCCACAGAAATTGAGGTGGTTTATGCCGATGGCACTAAAACCAGTGGTCATGTAGTTTGGGTTGAGTCAATGATTGACCTTGCGATGATTCAAGCTGTAGATGTGCCTGATAACATAGAGCCATTAAAGTTGGCTAAGCGCACAGATTATCAAATAGGTGAGCAAGTTATTGTAATTGGTGCGCCTTATGGTGTTAGCCACAGTCTATCCGTGGGCTATTTAAGTGGCATTCGTGATGGTAAACCAATTCCTGCCACAGATATTACTCCGCGTTTATTGCAAACTGACGCTTCTATTAATGTCGGTAATTCAGGCGGCCCAATGTTTAATAGCCAGGGTGAAATTATTGGTATTGTCAGTCATATATTGTCAAAAAGTGGTGGTAGCAATGGTTTAGGCTTTGTTGTCTCTATTGATACCATTCATGACATTATGGATAGTGATCCGGGGACTTTCTCGGGTTTTATACCTTTTTTACTCAATGAGAAACAATCTTACGCGTTAAATAATGCCGCAGGTCATGGCATGCTTATTCAACATGTAGTGCCACGTACCTTAGCGGATAAGCTTGGTTTTAAAGGGGGAAATGTTAGCGTCACTATTGGTCATACATCATTATTGCTTGGCGGAGATATTTTGCTCGCGATTAACGGTAATAAAATTACTGATATAGAGTCTGCTATAAAAATTAAACAACGTATGGCAAATGTTAAAAAAGGTGATGAAATCTCTTTTACCTTCCTTCGCGCAGGTGAAGTTAACACTGTTTATTGGCAAGTAGAAGCGGGTCAATATTAATTGTTCTAGTAGGTGGCAAGCACTCGTTTGCTACTGAATCATTACGCCTAAAAGCATCTCTTTTTAGGCGCCAATAGTTTTACTCATAACATCCTCGTATAGTGGTTACTTTTCCTATTGTATAGCATGAATCTTTGCTTTTTTGGGCTTTACTCATCCCATTAAAGAGAAGCCCTTGAATAAATGTTATTGATGGCCCGTTTTAAAAATTACTCAATAAATTAGCCACTAAATTCACATTATTTCGTCACTTTTTAAATAATCAGGCAGTTATTTTAACAATTCGTCAGTGTTTTTTAACAATACGTAAGCAATTAGTGCAGGCACTGACATATAGTGAAAATTGAAATCAATAAAAATAACAATAATACAATAAAATAAAAAGCAAGTATCAGGGGAAGTTATGAGTAGAAACACACGTTCAAAGACATCTATTAAAGCAATTAATTTAGTCGCACAGGCGGTTATTTCTGCGTTGGCGATTACACCTTTATGGTTGAGTGCTGCTGAAGCCGATAACCAAACTAACGAAAGTGAAATTGAAGTGCTAACGGTTACTGCGCAAAAACGTGTGCAGAATATTTTAAAGGTGCCCGTTACTGTTGGTACAGTAACTGAAGATACCATTGAAGAAAGCGGTTCTATTTTGCTAAGCGATATTGATAAGTTTATCCCCGGTTTCGAATTTAGCGATGGAAACATGACACAGGCAGGTGTCACTATGCGTGGCATTTCAAGCCCTAATATCAGTGTTGGTGGTGACCCTTCCTCAGCGACTTTCTATGATGATATATATATGCCAAGGGCTGCGCAAAATGTGATTTTTTCAGATATGGCCAGAGTAGAAGTACTCAAAGGGCCACAGGGCACTTTATTTGGCCGGAATGCTGCTATGGGTGTGGTTAACATGGTGCCCAAATCTCCCTTTGCAGATTTTGAAGGGTTTGTGAAAGCAACGGTTGGCAGTGATAGTTTACAGCGTTATGAAGGCATGATTAACGTGCCAATTACGGACAATTTTTATATGCGCGCGAACGTATTAACCAACTCTCAAGATGGTATTGTAGAGAATGTTGCTGCGCCAAGTTGGAATGATAATAATAAAATTTGGGATTTAGGAGAGCGCGATCATAATGCCGCGAGAATTTCGTTTTTATGGGATATTTCAGAGTCAACTGACTTTCAAATATCTTACGATTGGGATGATTTAGAGCAAGGGCCCCCCATGGCGGTTGGTATGAATCAGTACGCCTATGATGGCGGTCAAAATCCTTTTAACAGCAAAGCTGAAAACGATGTTCGAGAAGGTGTTGAAGCAAGAGACATGTACGGCATAACGGCTAAATTAAATCATGAATTTAATGATGAATGGTCAATGAAATACGTGTTAAGTTTTCGTGACTGGGAAACCGTTAACCGACAAGATGAAGATGGTACAGCCAATATCAGGCGCTACTTTGACACCTCCAATAATGAAGACTCCGATATTTTATATACAGAATTACAGTTTAATTATGTCAGTGAGAAAATAAATGCCGTTGCAGGTTTCTCGTATTCAAAAGAAAGTGTTCATCAAACAACAGAATTGAACTTAACTGCTGATACCGCCACGACACTAATTACCGGTGAATTAAATGGTGTCATTCACGGAGGTGTGTCAGAGCAAATTTCGGCCATGATAGGTGGCGATACTGATGAGCATGCCGAGGCCGCATTTGGGCCGGGTGTGACTTTTGATGGTGCGGTTGATGCATTTTATACATCATTCGGTTTTCCAATGGAGCATACTTGGAATCCAAACGAGTGGGCAAATGCCTTAAATGTTCTTGGTTTTGCTGACCCCATTATGGCGGCTATAGGTATGCCGGGGCAACCATTAACGGGTGGTGTTGTTTCCATGACAGGTGATGTAACCTACGATATTGTTGCCGCACAAATGGGCTTTCCTGAAATTTTTGGCCCTAGCTTTTCTGGACAATGGTGGCAAGAAACAGTGAATAATACTGGCGATTTCACCAATTGGGGAATATATGGTGATGTTGATTATGCATTAACTGACAAGTGGAATATTATCGGCGGTTTACGTTACTCAAAAGATGAAAAAGATTTCACTTGGCATATTCCGCAAAACTCTTTTGCTGCTGTTCGCCCAGGCGTTAACAACTTGTTATTTCAACCGGTTAATACGTCTGCTTCAGATTCTTGGGATCAAGTGACGGGTCGATTAGTGACTAGCTATCAGCTAACCGACGACCATATGGTTTTTGGCTCTTATTCTACGGGTTATAAATCAGGCGGGTTTGATTCATTAACACCGAGTACAGAGTCATTCGAACCAGAAGAAACCACTAACTATGAATTTGGTTATAAAGGCATTATTTGGGAGCAAGTTGTTGCTAACATTAGTGTCTATTATCTTGAGTTAGATAACTTTCAAACATCAATTGATTCTAAACCTCCGGGTCAACCGCAAGCGGTGCCTACTATTATAAACAGTGATAAAGAGTTAACAGGTGTTGAATTTGATATTCGCTGGTTAGTTAATGACAGTGTAACGCTTGGTTTAGTCAGTGAAGTTCGTTCAACAGATACCTTCTCACCAGATTTTTATAATGGTGAAGGTGAGCTAATTAGTGCTCAGAAAACGTCTACGGATGCGTCGCTTAACTACACCATCACTATTGATTGGATGCCAGATTTTGGTGTTGGCACTACGAACTTCCATGTAGATTATGTCTTCGTTGAAAATGATAATGCTCAGCTACCTGGGTTGGAAGATTACAAAAAAGAAGTTGGTGCTTATTTTAGAGATCTTAAAAACTTGAGTGCACGTTTATCTTGGACGACTGACGATGATTCTATTGAAATAGGGGTTTGGGGGAAAAACTTAATGGATCAACGCCATGTGTTGAGCATCGGTGGTCTCACTGCTGACGTACTAGGTACGCCACAAGGTCAAATTAATCGAGGCTTGGAGGCAGGTATCGATATCAAGTACTCCTTTTAATTGAAGCGTTTTTAATAGAATTAATATAGCCCCGAATGTCGGGGCTTTTTTATTTGTGCTTTGAGATTGTTTTTAAATGTAAAAGTAATTCCAATTTTTTATCCTTGTGTATAGACTGTAAGTTATTAAAACAACTGTTTAAATTTTTCATGACGCTATTTTTTTCCTATTTTGCTTTTGCACAAATGATTATGTGTATGTTGCTTTTGTTACCTTTATGGCGACAAAACCAGTCTATTCGTTTGTATTTC
This sequence comes from Colwellia sp., assembly GCA_026196955.1. Taxonomy (GTDB): domain Bacteria; phylum Pseudomonadota; class Gammaproteobacteria; order Enterobacterales; family Alteromonadaceae; genus Colwellia. The sequence goes on from JAPHTO010000119.1 coordinate 40,760, forward strand.
TTGTTGATGCTTTCTGGTTGTTGTTATTTACTGGGTGAAATATTTTCACCCGTAGAGCCAAACTCCCTTTTAAGGTGGTTCGAGTTTATTGGGGGGAATGCTTTGCCAGGGTTATTCTGGCTAGTGAGTTTAAGTGTTTTTGGCGATCATGTGGTGCTTAAACGCGGGCAGTATTTGCTTGCTTCAATGACTTTGGTTATTCCGCTGAGCTCTACTTTATTACAGCTCATCTTTGATTTTCAGCTTAGCCAGTTTCCTTTTGCTCAAACAATGGTGAAGTACGGAGCTATGTTGTTGGAGCTACTATTAATAAGCCATGCGTTAATCATTGCTGCTCAACAATGGCGCAATGATTTAGTGCAAGAGCGTAGATATATTAGAGGTAGTGTTATTTGTATCTCGGGGTTGTATATTTTTTTAGTGATATTTTTAGGCCAGTTACTTGATATTCAGTGGCTGGGCTTTGATTTACTGAAAGCCTTCTTGTTAGCGATATTAATAATGGGCATTAATTTTTTCTTATTTCGTTTACGTGAATCGAGCTTATTTGAAACTATTTCATCAAAAGGGCATAACGCAGCTGGCATTAACAAACAGCCCTCTAAAGAATTATCTCGGGTCATCAATGCTATGGTGGAAGAGAAGCTTTACCAACAAGATGGCTTAACTATTGCCAGTTTTGCTAAACATTTATCCATTCATGAATATAAATTAAGGCAGTTAATTAACGGTGAAATGAATTATAGAAATTTTAATGACTTTCTAAATTTCTATCGCATTAAAGAAGTGAGCGAGAAGTTAACCCAAACGGATTATATTCAAACCCCAGTGCTAACTTTAGCGCTTGAAAGCGGTTTTCGTAGTTTGAGCTCTTTCAATAAAGTGTTTAAAGAAACCCACGCCATAACACCAACCCAGTACCGAAAAAAATATCAGTCATAATTGAGTGTAATCTAGACGTTTTCCATCATTAATAGTGAAAAAGCTGACTTATTTTAGAATTCGTCAGCTTTTTTTGATATTTCGTAAGCATTTCAATTACTGCCTTCATATAGTTGTTAGCAATTTCAATATAACGAATGTAGGTGTGCATGACTCTCTTCTCTTTAATCTCTTTACCAATTAAGGTGCTTTTGCGGGTATCGCTATTATTCTTTGTTGTTTTGAGTAACTTAAGTTATGCAAATGACTCAGGCGAGGTTTTATATCAGCAATGTATAGCATGTCATGGGGCAAAAGGAGAAGGTGTTGACGCGCTAAAAGCGCCTGCTATTGCCGGACAAGATATTAACTACTTAACGAGACAGCTTGAGCACTTTAAGAATGGAACACGTGGAAAAGCTGAGCAGGCTATTCCTATGGCTGCTGTAGCTAAAATACTGACTAAAATGGATATAGAGGCGCTTGCTACATATATTCAAGCGATGGCAATTGTTGAAAATGCTAATCAATCGCTAATTGAGGGAAGTCTAAAAAATGGCTCTCGTTATTATCAAGCAAAGTGTGGAGCTTGTCATGGTGGTCAAGCACAGGGCAATAAAACCTTCAATGCGCCAAGGTTAAGCAATCAAAGTAGCCAATACTTATTGCAACAAATGCAAGATTTTGTTGCAGGCAAGCGTGGTTATGAGCAAAACGATAAGCTTGGTCGACAAATGGCTATGATGGCAAATACAACTAAAGGCCAAGAGCTTATAGATATCTTGTTTTATATTTCGCAACAATCAATTAAGTAGTTAGTGGCAATGATGAAGTTACTTCCTTTAATCCTGCTACTTTCTTTAATGTCTTTCATAACAATGACGTTAGCCTATGGACAAGACGATTTTGCTTTAGCGGAAGATTGCCCACCGAGTTTTGAATTTGTGACTGTTGAAGGTAAAGCAGGCGTATGCCGTTTAGTTAACCTATACCAGTTTTATGATTCAGTACAGGGAAGAGGTTTAGGTGGTACTCAAACGTCATTACCCGAGCATCGTGATGGTTTTACTCCGGCGCAAATTGATTTAGGGCGGTATTTGTTTTTCGATCCTTTATTATCAAAAGATGGCTCTATTTCATGTGCCAGCTGTCATCAGCCTGATAAAGGCTTTAGTGATGATTTAGACCGAAGCATAGGTGTTACTGGAGAAAAGGTCGGTCGCAGCGCACCAACGTTATGGAATGTGGCTTTTCTCGATAAATTTTTTTGGGATGTCAGAGCAAAAAGTTTAGAAGAGCAAGCTCAAGGACCGTTGTTTGACCCGCTAGAAATGGGCAATACGCCAGAGCAGCTATTAGCAACGCTAAGGGCTAATACTGTGTATTTAAAAATGTTTGCTCAAGCTTTTCCTGATGAAAAAGAGTTAGCAGTAGAGCAAGTTTATATCGCCTTGACGGCATTTCAAGCTAGCTTGATATCTTTAAATAGTCGTTATGATCGTTATGCCCATGGATATCACCAGGCACTTAGCGAAAATGAAATTAAAGGCTTGAATATATTTAGATCTTTTGTCGCTCGTTGCGCAGAGTGTCATCAACCACCTTTATTTACCAATAACCAAATAGCGGTGATCGGCACACCTGAGCCTGAGGGACGTGATTTTGATATTGGCGCACAAAAAACCTATGCAGCAGTTGAAAATTCACAAAAATTACGTGGTGGATTTAAAGTGCCAACCTTAAGAAATATTACCAAAACAGCACCTTATATGCATTCTGGGAAGTTTGATAAGTTATTTGATGTTGTTGAGTTTTATTCCAAAGGCCGAGGTCATGCTGTTCCTAAAGATGAGAAGCTGCAGTTGCATTGGCATATTTGGGAGCCTGAGCTAACCGATGAAGAAATGCAGTTGATCGTTGATTTTCTCGGCTCGTTAAATGATGAAAGTTTAACACCTGAAATACCAGCTCACTTGCCTTCAGGTTTACCTGTAGTTGATGAAAAGTACCAATTACGTCTATCGAGTGAATAGTATTGGGTCAATATTTAAAGCAAAAAAATATAAATAAAAAGAGTCATAACATGGGGAAAAAGATGAATAAAATAATTATAGCGGTAGCCGTGGTCGGTGCTTTTGCCGGTGGTTTGTATTTTGGTAATAATCAAAATAGCACCCCGGTGATCACCAACAGTGATAGTGGTGCTAGTTATGGTGGTGGCTTTAACAAGAACGCTCAAGTGACAGCACCAACAAAAAAATCAGCGGTTGCTAAACGAACTGTGGCTGGTAAAACTCATGTAGTGAATGATGGTGAGTCAATCATGGCAGCGGTGCAGTTAGCTACCCCCGGTGATACTATTCAAATAATGCCGGGTACATACCACGAAACGGTTTATATTGATAAAGATGACATTCGTATTGTTGGTGTTATTAAAGAAGGAAAATATGCCACCTTAGACGGTCAACGTAAACTAAACGATGCTATTTTGTATTCAGGCAATAATATTGTTATTGAAAATATGCGCATTACCCAATATAAGGGCAATGGTATTATGGGACAGGCAGGGAATAATTTTGAAATCCGTAATAATATTATTGTTGATACTGGCGTTTATGGTATTTTCCCTCAGCTTGGCCAAAACGGTATTGTAGAATATAACGTTATTTCAGGCATTGAAGATGCTGCAATTTATGTGGGCATGAGTGACAATATTCATGTCGCCCATAATGATGTTTTTGATAGCGTTGCAGGTATTGAAATTGAAAATTCTCGCCATGCGATTGTTGAGAATAATTATGTCCATAATAATACCGGTGGTATTCTTGCCTTTATCACGCCAGGTTTACCAATAAAAACCACTTTCGATGTTATTATTCGAAACAACTTTGTTGATAATAATAACCACAAAAACTTTGCAGCACCGGGCTCAACTGTTTCTGGTATTCCCGCAGGAACGGGGATCTTGATCATGGCAGCCGATGAAGTGGTTGTTGAAAATAATATTATTTCTAATAACAAAGTAACGGGGATATTAATTACAGATCATGAAAATGCGCCTAATACCACGATAGACCCTGAATCTGATCCTGCACCAGACAAGGTGATGATTTTAAATAATATTATGCTTAATAATGGCTATGATACTATTGATGAAGCGAAAGCCTTAATGTTAACTGAGTTTAAACAAGGTAATCCTGATATTTTGCGTGTTGGTGTATCTCGCGACAGTTGTATTATCAATCGACATCGCTATGTTACCGTAGGTATTGATAACTGGAAAGAGTGTGCCTTTACCAATACTGATGCTATTGATAGCTATATTTTAGATGAGCCTGTTGCGCCACGTGAAATTGACCCGTCTGAGCGCGGTAAGGTGGTTTATATGGGAATTTGCGCAGGTTGTCATACATACACAGGGCGCATGATTGGTCCTCCGGTGCAAATTATTCAAGCACTGTATATGGATAATCCACAAGGCATTGCGGACTATATTGCTGCGCCAACTAAAAAACGTGAAGACTACCCTGAAATGCCTCCACAAAATTACTTAGATGCAGAAACACGACTTGCGGCGGCTAAATATATGCTTGGTAGGAAAAATTAAATATTGAGTTATCGCTAACTAAAAACGACAAGCTTTTTGCTTGTCGTCTTATACCCATTTAATCCACTTGGTATTACATTTAAGAAAGTTACTTTTGAGCTGTTACTTTTTGAGGGGGGAAATTTTCAAGCAGTCTATTTACCGTTAAATTCACGGCATTGTTAATTTCTTCCACTGTTAACTCACCACTTGTTTCGTAACTGTCAACACCGTGCCAAACCGCTACACCATGGTGGCTCATATCAATGGTTATTTTGGTAATTACAGTGGCATCACTATCAATTGGAACATTGGTACTAACACCTATGCTGCCTCCGCCACTTCTGCTGACCCGTCCAGTACCCAAACCAATGCTAAAAGAAGAGTTATTAGCCTTTTCATGTTGACTAAAATTTACCCTGACGGTTAAATCTGCACTGTCACTATCTACAAAGGTTATTTGGGTTAAGTCTTTTTTAGATAGATTTTCTTCCACAGCAGATTGAATACGATTAGACATAATTGGATTCGCATCAAGTGCAGCCTTTTTCTTAGCGCCAAATTGAAAGCTAGTAAAAGAGGCAAAGTCGATGTTGGGGTTAAAATCTATTTTAGTGCTTGGTTTAGTACTGCAGCCTGTAACTAAACTGAGGGTAAAAATAGCACACATTATTACGGATAAAATGGTTGTATTTTTCATAGTGCTTACCTTATTGATAATCTAAATAGATGATATCTCTAAAATTCCCGCTAAGTAAATAAAAGTTTACTAACAATAACATATTATTGTTAAATTGTTGTTAACCTTAAAGTTTACAGTTGACTTTTAATGAGAACAGGCCTTAAATGGTGAAATATGAAATGGTATGACAAGGTGTTTTCCATCAATTCTTCAATAATTTCAATGAGTAGCATTAATGAATAAAGCAGTTGAAATAAACGATAAACTAACAAAGCGTTTGCTGCTTTACATATTATTGTGCAGTGTTTTTGGCTCTGTGTGTTCAACCATTGTACAATTATATGCCTCTTTTCAAGATGACCTTGCTCTTTTAGATCAACGCTTTGATAATATTGAAAAAAGCTATATTCCCTCGATAGCAAGCAGTCTATGGGATTTTAATAAACCGCTTGTAGCACAACAAATTCAGGGTATTGTTGACTTGCCTGATATCGGCCTAGTTAAAATAGAGAATGACTTTGATTATCAACACCAAATTGGTGATGACAATATTGATGTAAAAAAAGTGGTTGAATTTCCAATAGAATATCAGGGTAAAAACGTTGGTAAACTTAAAGTCTATGCTGACTATCAAGATATATATCAACAATTATGGCTACACGCTGGTTTTATTTTAACCTCAGAATTTATCAAAATATTTATTGTTGCCTTTTTCATTATTATTATCGTCGATAAACTTATTACTCGACATTTGTTTCAAATAACACGTTATGCACAACAGTTAGCCAGTCATAATTTAGATGAGGAGCTGACCTTATCAAACCGTCCGGCAACAGAGGATGAACTAGACTACCTTGTTAATGCTATTAATAGCATGCGCATTAAACTTAAAAATGAAATTGTTAAGCTTGAAGATGCTGAAAATGCGCTATTGGCATTAAATGGTGAGCTTGAAGTAAAAGTGCATGATAGAACGGCAAAACTAGAAGAAAGTAACCAACAATTACAGCAAAGTCTTGATGATTTAACCTTAGCACAAGACCAACTGGTGCAATCTGAAAAGATGGCATCGCTTGGACAGTTAGTGGCTGGCGTGGCTCATGAAGTCAACACGCCGTTGGGTATTTGCGTGACGTCTATAACGGCATTAAAAGAAAAAGTTGATAGTCTAAAACATGCGGTGGACTCTCAAGAGTTAACGAAGTCATTTTTAACAGATACGCTCAATTTACTCGGTGAGTACGAACAAATTATCGAGCGTAGCTTAAATAAATCAGTCGAGTTAATTCGTAGCTTTAAATCTGTTGCTGTTGAGCAACATACTGATCCAGAGATGAATATAAATCTGCGTCAGCATGTCTACGATGTTGTCAATACTGTCAAAACGATGTTCAAGCATAAAAAATATCACATTGAGATAGATATTGATGAAGACTTTTCTCTTGTCACTTACCCAAGTGCATGGAATCAAATTTTAACTAACTTTCTAATGAACTCGCATATTCATGGCTTTGAAGATCGACGTCATGGCGATATATCAATCGTTTTTACTCATTCCAAGGGCTATTTAACCTTGCTTTACTGTGACAACGGTAAAGGTATTGAAGAAGAGTTTAAAAAGCGTATTTTTGATCCCTTTGTCACAACAAAGCGTGGCCAAGGTGGCTCAGGATTAGGTTTGAATATCGTTTTTAACTTAGTGAGTGCTAAACTTTCAGGTACGATAACATCGCTTGATACTGACCAAGGCGTTTGCTTTAAAGTCAAAGTGCCGATCAAATTACCCAAAGAAAATAGCGTGGTAACACTAAGAGAAGTCTAAGTATTATAAGGATAAAAATTTTTTTGCTTGGACTTTTGGCCGCATTAGTCAGCCGTTTTTACCTTGTTATTGCCTTTTTATCTGACACTAGATGAATGCTGCATATTAGATAAGCCAAGGGCATAGTGTCTTGAATAACCAGATCACAAAGGCTTTGCCTGATTAATAATAACTATACAGTAGTATAAATAGTCTTGAAAAATCAGCAAACTTTAGCTTAACCACATGGCTATAAAGTGTAGAAATATTGACTTTTCGATACTGACTCTATAGTATCCCCGCCCTTAAAACCCCTATGTTTCTTAATAGTCACCTATACTCAGATGGCCATTAGCTGTTAAATTCGCGAGTCTACTTTTTAGCTCGCAATAATAATCATCGAGAACCAAATGTTTGAATTACACGCCAGTAAAGTGTCTAACTTAAAAAATGATGTGCTGTCAGGTTTGACGGTTGCCTTAGCCTTAGTACCCGAAGCGGTAGCTTTTGCTTTTGTTGCAGGAGTTGAGCCCTTAGTTGGTTTATATGCGGCCTTTATGGTGGGATTAATCACGGCAATCTTTGGTGGTCGTCCAGGCATGATTTCAGGTGCTACTGGTGCTATGGCTGTTGTTATGGTGAGTTTAGTGGCAATTCATGGTGTTGAGTACCTCTTTGCCACTGTGGTGTTGACCGGGGTACTGCAAATATTAGCAGGGGTCTTTAGGCTGGGTAAGTTTATTCGTTTAGTACCACATCCTGTAATGCTTGGTTTTGTAAACGGTTTGGCGATTGTTATTTTCCTCGCACAGTTAGGGCAGTTTAAAGTAGCAAATAGTGCAGGTGAGTTAGAGTGGTTACAAGGCTCTCCTATGATGATTATGGCCGGGTTAATTGTATTAACTATGGCTATTATTCATTTTCTGCCTAAACTTACTAGTGCTGTACCTTCTTCATTAGTTGCCATTGTTGTGGTGACAATATTAGTGCAAAGTTTAGGGCTTGATACCCGCACTGTTGTCGATTTTCTTCGTGATATGACTAATGACCCAACAGCATCTATTGCTGGTGGCTTACCACAATTCTCTATTCCCAATGTGCCATTTAATTTGGAAACATTAAAAGTTATTCTTCCATTTGCTTTAGTGCTTGCCGCGATTGGTTTAATTGAATCTTTATTAACGTTAACGCTAATTGATGAATTAACAGGCACCCGTGGCCGAGGCAATAAAGAGTGTATTGCTCAGGGCGCAGCAAATACTGTTACTGGTTTTTTTGGTGGTATGGGTGGCTGTGCCATGATTGGTCAATCAATGATCAATGTTAACTCGGGTGGTCGTGGTCGTGCGTCAGGTATCACAGCGGCGGTTGCTTTATTAGGGTTCATTTTATTCGCATCAGGTTTGATTGAAATGATCCCGTTAGCTGCATTGGTTGGCGTTATGTTTATTGTTGTTATAGGCACCTTTGAATGGTCAAGCTTTCGTATTTTGAACAAAGTGCCGAAAGCGGATGCTTTCGTGATTATTCTGGTTTCAGGTGTCACGGTTGCCACAGATTTAGCAATAGCAGTGGTTGTTGGTGTGATCGTTTCAGCGTTAGTTTTTGCTTGGGAGCATGCAAAACATATTGTGGTAAGTCGTAGTATCGATGAAAAAGGCTCTACCGTTTATGAAGTCTCTGGCCCTATTTTCTTTGGCTCAGTTTCAACGTTTTTAGAGCAGTTTGATGCTGATAAAGATAGCGATGATGTTATCGTAGAATTCAAACGCTCTAGAGTTGCAGATCATTCCGCCATTGAGGCAATTGACACCTTAGCTGAGCGCTATTTAGCTAAAGGGAAAACACTGCACTTAAAACACTTAAGTAAAGAGTGCCAATTATTGTTGGAAAAAGCGGGTGATTTAGTGGAAGTCAATGTGATTGAAGATCCTGATTATCACATTGCTACCGATAAATTAGCGTAAAGTCGCTCGTTGGTTAAATTATTAAAATAATGCGTTGTAAGTTATACTTAGCTTACAGCGCATTTTTATTTGTGTCTTATTTTATGGTGGTTAGTGTAAGTGCAATTAGAGTTTTTTGATGTTCCAAGCCCTTGTGTGGGAGTATGCCAATCAGATGAAAAAGGTTATTGTCTTGGTTGTATGCGCTCGCGTGATGAAAGGCAGAAGTGGCAAGCTTTTGATAGTGATAAAAAGCAAAAAGTAATCAAACTCTGTATACAACGAAAGAAACGTAAGCAAAATAAAGCAAGTAAAGACCTCATTGTAAAGTCAGAAGAAACATCGCTTGAAGAAAACGAAACGGTACAACAACCGTCATTATTAGACCCACCTAGCAAACCGGTATTAGCGCAAAGTAGTGATCTTGATTTTGGTGATTTCGAATTATAACACCGCCATTTCTTTGTCCTTGAAAAAGTGAAAGAAAACGGTTGCTAGCGAGGAAATTAATAGCTATTATACGCGCTCTTTGAAGAACATCGTTCTTTAAAACGCCCCGATAGCTCAGTTGGTAGAGCAGAGGATTGAAAATCCTCGTGTCCCTGGTTCAATTCCGGGTCGGGGCACCATTTATTAAGCAAAAAAGCCTACAAGTAATTGTAGGCTTTTTTGCTTTATGTGACCCGTCCTGAAATAAGTTGACACTTTGGAGACTTATTATGGGTAACTCAATTAAACCACATATTAAGCGCACACAGCGTGATTATAATCTAGGC
>JAPHTO010000077.1 GCA_026196955.1 Colwellia sp.
TCTCTTCAAATATTTTCAAACCTTCATCTAAACCAGGCCCCCGATATGAGTGCACAGATGAGCGGTTAGCTTTATCAAACGATGCTTTAAATACATAAGGAATATTTAACTTTTGAGTGACTTCTACATAGTGCTCAGCAATTTTCATCGCTAAATCACGTGACTCAAGTACATTCATACCGCCAAATAAAACAAATGGCTTATCATTGGCAACATCAATGCCACTCACTGAAACTGATTTTATTGTCATAACCTTCCCTAATAAAAAGTTCAAATAAAGAACCTTAAAAAGCATTCTCAAATAAATATTCAAGTAAAGGAACAGCTTTAAGCTGTATAGTTCAATGTCAAAGAAAAAGCACGGAGTTGATGACTATCAATGAGTACTTTTGATGCTTACATTGTGCAATACAGCAACAAGATGAACTTTACAAACTAACTACCTATAATTCGTAACAACTGTCCACAAATCCACGCCATGTATGTACCTAAGGCATAACCTAGCACGGCTAACAATACCCCTACAGGCGCTAATGATGGATGAAACGCTGAGGCTATCACTGGCGCTGATGCTGCACCGCCAATATTCGCTTTACTGCCAACAGCTAAGTAAAAAATAGGCGCTTTAATGATTTTACCCACAATAAACAATAGTAGCACATGAATTGCCATCCAAATAAGGCCAATAAGGACATATTTAGGCGCTTCTACTATTTGCGTTATATCCATATGTAAGCCAATAGTAGCGACTAAAATATAAAGAAAACTACTCCCTACTTTTGATGCACCAACCGCTTCTAATTGTCGTAATCGAGTAAAAGAAAACATCAAGCCAATGGTTGTTACCAACACAATAATCCAAAATAACTTACTGTGTAGGCTGAATTTTTCAAGCTCAGGATAATTCACTTTAAAAAACGGCACTAAAAAGTCTGCCGCTAAATGCGCAAAACCTGCAGCGCCAAAGGCAATGGCAATAATAAACATGAAGTCTTTTAATTCAGGACGTCTCGCGTGTTCTCGCTCAAAGGCTTCCACTTTGTCAATCAATCTATCAATGCCTGATGTATCAGCACCACTTTTTGCATCAATACGCTTATGGTTGGCAGCAAAGTACAATAAAAATGCCATCCAAATGTTAGCGACAATAATGTCTACCGTCACCATAATGGTAAATATTTTACCATCTGCACCATAAATTTCTTTCATGGCAAGCATGTTGGCACCACCACCAATCCAGCTGCCAGCTAATGCTGCCATACCACGCCATACCGCTTCAGGGCCTGTAACGCCAATAAGCTCAGGCCAAATAGCTGAGATAGCCAGTAATGCTATCGGGCCACCTATTACCACCCCCACAGTTCCGGTTAAAAACATAATGATTGCTTTATTTCCTAAAGCGGCAATGCCTTTAAGATCAATACTTAAGGTAAGTAGCACTAAACAAGCGGGTAAGAGATAGTATTTTGCCACTTCATCAACCTTACTCACTTCAGCACTAACAATGCCAAAAGTGTTCAGTAGTGAAGGTAACAAATAACAAATAAGTAACGCCGGCACATATTGGTAGAATTTTTTCCATACCGGGTGTTGACTGTTAGAGCTATAAAAAACGAAGCCTAAAATTAATGCTAACAAACCCAATACGGTTGCGTCATTCGTTACTAATGGTGCAGCTAAAGGTGCAGACATTTGTTTTCCTTTTTTGAATCTAAATTATTTAACTGATTTATCAACAAATACCATGGGTACTAGTGAAAAGTAGGATCACTCAACGTGATGTTATCAAGTTGTATTTTGAGTAACTGCGCCGCAGGATCTGTCGGGCATTGTTCAACAAAATAACGGTAATCATCTACCGCCACTTTAAAGCACTCTAACTGGTGAAGCAAAAATCCACGGTCACGACGTTGGTGAGGATCGTCAGGATTTAATGACAGTAGCACATCAACACAAAGCAATGCTTTATCAAACGCTTGCTCACGGATCAAAGCATTTTTCAAAGCACTTAAATATTCAACAAGTATTGCTGAGCGTTTCATATTGGCTAATTCATGCTGACTTGGATCCCCCTCAGCGTCATCCAAGCATAAATCTAACTCATGCCAATCAAGAGACTCTCCTGAAACAGCATCAAAAATAATAGCGTAATCATCATTACAACAAAGTCTTAACATAACTTTAGATGGCACAAAAACGAGATCACAACTAAAACCACAGGCATTAACAACTTCACTCACTATCGCCGCTTTGACTATGGGTGACATCAAGCGCTGATTTAAACCTTCTGCCACTTTAAATGCACTGACAGGCCAGTCTGTTTTGTATTTATCAATAAATAAATGTTGGTAAAACAACTCATTTAATAGTACTTCGGCTTGGTCGAGTGGCGACTCAATTTCGCCAATCACAGCTTGGCATTGCTCAATAATCGTTTCTAAAGTATCAAGTGATCGCTCTGTTGATACGTCATCCATAACGTTAGTGATATCTCGACCTTGAAAAATGTATTCTTCAAGTAAGACAAGTGTTTGTAATAAATCTTTTTTGTCAGATTTTAACTCTGACAGTAATAACTCTGGTAATAACGACGTATTCATAACAACTTAATAATTAGCATTAATACTTATAGAAAAAACAATGGCTCTCTGGTCATGGCTAAACGAACAATTAGCATTACCCACCCCATAGCGCCCAAATAGCCGATAATTTGCATACTTCTGTTACGAGCAAGCTTTAAGGTGTAATAACCGGTAAAAATGTACGCGACTACGGCTAATAATTTTTCTAAAAACCATAACTGCTCTAGCGGGTGGATATAGTACTGAACCGCCATAATGACACCGATAGTAAGTAATAAGGTATCAACAATATGTGGCGTAATTTTTACCCATTTAGCGTGTAATTTTGAAGAGTTAGCCAGTGTCCAAAAAAAGCGTAAGGTAAAAAGGCTTATGCTGATCGCAGCCAGTGTCATGTGTAAATGTTTAAACATTATTTTTTCCTATTGATTATTATTGTTATTGTTCATTTAGGGGAAAACAGCCCAAGTTATGCGTTCATGTCCATTTAAGTCTTGCCCCGTTTGAACGTTTTCATAACCTAAAGCGGCTAATAGCGTTCGTACTGCAGCTCCTTGCTCAAAGCCATGTTCAAAAAATATTTTGCCCTGCTTAGCTAAATATTCACGTGCAACATTCGCAATATGCCTGATATCAGCTAACCCCTGCTCATCAGCAACTAACGCTGATTTAGGCTCAAAACGCACATCTCCATGACTCAGGTTTTCATCTTCATCGTCAATATAAGGCGGGTTGGATACTATCACATCAAATTTTTTATCGGCACTCACTTGCGTAAACCAATCACTTTGAAAAATGTTGACTTGCGTTAGCTTAAGTCGCTTAGCATTATGCTGAGCAAGCGTTACCGCATCAACATTAAAATCGACAGCGTCAATGGCCCATGAAGCCTTTTCGCTCGCCAATGCTAATGCAATGGCGCCTGTGCCTGTGCCTAAATCAAGACAACTGATATTGTCACTCTGGTTATATTGCTCAAGCACTCGCTCAACCAAAATTTCAGTATCAGGCCGAGGAATGAGCGTGACTGGAGACACTTTAAACGGTAAAGACCAAAACTCTTTTTCCGATGTGATATAGGCTACTGGCTCACCTAAGCTACGGCGTACAAGTAAATCAACATACTGCTCTAGCAACTCATTACTGACATGTTTTTCTGGCCAAGTAAGTAAATAGGTGCGCGGTTTATTGAGCACAAAAGTCAATAAAACCTGCGCATCAAGCAGAGGGCTATCAGAGCTTTCTTGTAGGATTCGTAGCCCTTGGTTAAGCAAGTTGGCGATACTATTATCACCAACAAATCGCATACGCATCGCAGTAGTCATTTTGCTATTCTTGTGAGGCAAGCTCTGCCAATAAGTCAGCTTGGTTTTCTTGCATAATAGGCTCCATGACTAAGTGCAAGTTACCTTCCATTACTTCATTTAAACGATACAAGGTTAGGTTAATACGATGATCACTCATGCGCCCTTGTGGGAAGTTATAAGTACGAATACGCTCTGAGCGATCGCCACTAGCAACAAGATTACGGCGTGACGACTCTTCTTCACTGCGGCGCTTCTCATCTTCAGCTTGCTGTAAGCGTGCTTGCAACACTGACATAGCTTGGGCACGGTTTTTATGTTGAGAACGTTGATCTTGGCACTCAACCACAACCCCAGTAGGTATATGAGTTATACGTATTGCAGAATCCGTTTTGTTAACGTGTTGCCCACCCGCACCAGAAGCACGGAATGTATCAACTTTCAAATCTGCCTTATTAATTTCAATCGCCTGTGATTCAGGGATTTCAGGCATAACAACAACAGTACATGCTGAAGTATGCACTCGCCCTTGCGACTCTGTTTCAGGCACACGTTGAACTCTATGACCACCCGATTCAAATTTCATATGACCATAAACACCTTCACCGTTTATCTTCATGATCATTTCTTTATAACCGCCCTGCTCACTTTCATTGGCGTTCATTACATCGATTTTCCAACCTTGCTTTTCAGCGTAACGGCTGTACATTCTAAAAAGATCACCCGCAAAAATAGCCGCTTCATCACCACCAGCACCAGCACGAATTTCAACAAAGCAATTGTTATCATCATTAGGATCACGTGGTAGTAATAAGATTTGTAACTCGTCTGCTAATTCCGCCACCGCTTTTTTAGCGTCTTTAAATTCTTCCTGAGCCATTTCGCGCATATCAGGATCATCATCTTTAAGCATCATTTCAGCGGTAGCAAAATCATCTTCTGCTTCTTTATAGTTATTGAAGACGGAGGTAACTTGCTCTAACTGCTTAAACTCTTGAGAAAGTGTGCGAAATTTATCTTGATCGGCGATAGTTTCAGGGTCTGATAATAAGGCTTGAACTTCTTCAAAGCGCTCAACCAAGCCTTCAAGTTTTTGATATACTGACGATTTCATTAAAATAATCTTTTCTTGTAAAGGAGTTTTTAAAGGTGTAAATAAACTAGGAAATACTAAACTGGCGCTATTCTAGCACAATAGCAATTTATACCAATTAAAATAATGAATCGCTCAGCATAACGCTGTGATTCTGTATTTCATTCGTTTTGTGCTGCTATCGGTTTGTTATTTAGCTTTCGATGAATGAATTCAAAAAGGTGATCTCGAGAAGATAGGTTTAATTTCTCAAACTTGAAACACACTGTCTGTTAATAAGTTGCAATCAACCTGACAGTGATAAAAGCCAGCATAGCATTCGTCAGCTAATTTCAACGTCAGTGTTGTTGATTAAGGTCAACTATAGTCGATTAAATACATCTATTCATATTCAATAGAGCAAGATAAATAGTAAAATAATAACCCTCATTTCAAAACTAAGTTGTTACCATGATAGATGATATAAATAGCCGTTACGGTTTAAATCCCGCGCACAGTGAAGTGGTTGAGGCCTGCAAAATTATTAAGCCGTGCCATACATTAGACATGGGGTGTTCGAATGGACGTAACGCTGTGTATCTCGGCCAACTAGGATTTAATGTTACCGCCATTGATACTAATCCTAATGCCATTGATATGCTACAAAGTATTTGTATTGAAGAGAAGATGAACAATATTAAGGCGCAAGTGTACGACATTAACAATGCCAGTCTTGGTGAAAACTATGGCTTTATTTCCTGTACAGTAATCTTAATGTTTATCGACCCATCTCGTGTTGATGCCATTATTGCCGATATGCAAAAACATACTGATGCCGGCGGTTATAACCTGATTGTTTGCGCCATGAGCACTGAAAAACATCCATGCCCTGCGCCTTTCCCTTTTACTCTAAAAGCAGAACAATTGCGTGAGGCATATGAGGGATGGGAGCTGATTAAATACAATGAAGATGTAGGTACTATGCATAATGGTGCAAAATTACAGTTTGCAACCATGTTGGCGCGAAAGCCTAACTAAAATGAAGAATGCATTCACTATTACAGCCTATTCAGTAAACAAACCAATACCGTGTTTCGCTCCACCGTGTATTACTTTTTACCGCCGAGCATGATCTGCGCGTAATATATGTTTAAGGAAAGGTTATATTATTTGATAAGTTTTAATACTTTAACAACACTTGGTAGAACAAAATAAGACGTTATCGGCACTATGATGGCAAGTAATGCCATTAATCTAAGTATTTCACTTCCAGGTAAATAGGAATCTAACCACTTAGGCAGAAAATAAACCATAGGTAATAACGATAAGTATGTCGCTAGAGCCATGACGTGTTTACTTGGTGTATGTGAATTCATTTATACCTCCTTTCTCTGAAAAATCATGCCGTGATGCTAGTTAGTAATAACTAAGCATCACGGCATTTTGATTGCTAGTGCAATTTCGAAAGAATTTCTTCAAACAATACTTGAATGAGTTTACCGCCGTTCTCTGAACTCCAGTCTTGTGCTAATTCAGCAATTAACTGGTTTGTCGAGGTAAGAGTCACACCGTGGCTTTCCATTCGTCTCAACGCCGTTTCATCTGCAAGCGTGGTTGGCGAGCCAGAGCCATCAACAACAACCTGTACATTATAACCTTTGCTAATTGCTGTAATGGCTGGGTAAACAACACAAACATCGGTTGTAATGCCTGCAATGATGATATTTTTTCGTCCCGTGGCTTCAACGGCAGCAGCAAAGCCTTCATCTTTCATGCTGTCAACAACGCCTGCTCGAAGGATACGATTTTCGTATGCTTCAGGCACAGCTTGAATTAACTCATCAAAAAGTGGACCTTGTGCTTGCTCTTCCATGCTTGAGGTTAAAATTAGTGGCATACCTGTTTCTTTGGCTGCACGAGCTAAAGCAACGGTATTCTTTTTAATTTCATCAAGTGCTAGTGAGCCGACCCAGCCCATAGTGCCAACCTGATGATCGATAAGTAGCATCACTGAGTTTTCTGGTGTAAAAGTAGTAGTATTCATAATAGACCTCTCATTTAAGAAATATGGCTAGTGCCATGTGAGTGCAGTTGCTGTATTTTTTGTACACCTGCGATTAAATTGGTTCTGTTGCTATGAACAGATGCGCCATTGCTAATAATTTCTTGATTAAGGGGCGCACCTAAAACCAATAAAAATTCTGCGTCTTGTGTTGAAGTATTAACAACCAAAGATTCGGTTCCTTTTTCAAATATGCCAAGTTCACCTGCCGATAAATGTACGCCGCCTGTATCAACAGAGCCATGTCGTACATAAATAAAGGCTGTGGTTTGAGATGCTTGGCCTAAGTGCTGCCACTCATTTCCCGCTTCTAGATTGACATGAAGATAAGTCATGTCTACAGGAGGTTGTGCGGTACTTTTTTGGTGTTGAAATTGACCAATAACGACTTTAGTTTTTGAGCCATCTGACTCTACAATTGGCATATCTTGCTGCTGTAAAGTTGAGTAGGTAACGGGTCCCATTTCTTGCTTATGCTCTGGTAACGCAACCCAAAGTTGGAATGCATCAGCCATGTGCTTATCGGGATATACCGTTTCTTTGTGTAAAACGCCTGCACCCGCTGACATAATTTGAACACCGCCAGCTTTAAGCATACCTGAGTGACCACCTGTATCTTCATGGCCAATATCACCTGTTTGTGGATAGCTTATGGTGGCAACGCCAGAGTGCCCATGAAAATCAAACCCAGCAGTGCCTTCTACGTGTGGAAGATAAAAGTGATCCCATAGGACAAAAGGGTTGAGCTCTGTAACATTTACAGAATTCACATAGCTACTTACTGGTCCATGCCTGCTGCCATTTCTAATTTCTTTAATTTGTCTTGCCATCGTTTTAATTCCTGTCTTAATTGCTATTGATAAATGTTAATACAAGACTTATTCTTTTATTAGATGGTTTATTCGGATTTGTTAATCCCATTTTTGAAGGTAATGTATGGATCTTAATGATATTAAGGTATTTATTAGCGTTGTTGAGGCAGGCAGCTTTTCTGGTGCAAGCAAAAGTTTAGCCATGCCACCTACTACGGTTAGCCGCAAGGTGGTGCAATTAGAAGCTAACCTTGGCGTAAAACTATTGCATAGAAGCACACGTAAACTTTCAATGACCGAAGAAGGGCGTCATTATTTTCACTTATGTCAACAACACCTTATTGCCCTTGAAGACGCAAATGACGCAGTGATGCAGGCACAATCAAAGCCCAAAGGAAAGATCCGTATCTCATCACCTTTCGACTTTGCTATGCAATATGCGCAACCGTGGATAACAGCGTTTTTAAAGGAATACCCTGAAATTAGTATTGAGTTAGATACGTCTGATAGTTATGTCAACATGGTGGAAAATCGTATTGATATAGCATTTCGCTCTGGTCAGCTACAAGACTCTTCCTTGATTGCTAGAAGAATAGGTCCTAAACATAGCGTTTGTTGTGCAAGTCCAGAGTTTTTAAAAACGATTGGAAAAATAAAGTCCCCTGACGATCTTACCAAAGCAAACTGTCTTATCATGGGGAAATCATTGTCACAAAATCATTGGCAATTCATTAAAAATAAAAAGCAGTATCAAGCAATTGTTACAGGAAGATATACAACGACCAGCATGCATTTAACGATAGACTCAGCCCTTAATGGGCTCGGAATAGCCTATGTACCTATTGCCTTAGTTAAAAACCACTTTGAGTCTGGGAGGCTGGTACAGCTTTTAACGGATTATGAAACCCCAAAATCAAATATGTTTTTAATTTATCAATCTCATAAGTACATGACAAAGTCTATCCGGCTTTTTATTGATCATGTAATTGATAAGGTCTCACCTATCGCGCCTTGGACGGTATAAATCAGGATCGTTGATCTGTATTTAACGCCTGAAATGAATTTATAGGTGCTTGTCAGACTTAGCGCGTTCTAACGTTTAAAA
Source organism: Colwellia sp. (assembly GCA_026196955.1). Taxonomy (GTDB): domain Bacteria; phylum Pseudomonadota; class Gammaproteobacteria; order Enterobacterales; family Alteromonadaceae; genus Colwellia. The sequence continues at coordinate 8,938 of JAPHTO010000077.1, forward strand.
TCGTTGTCTAATTTGAGCTAATACAAGTTAGGTGAGTAAAAAGCTGGTTAATCTCGACTATCGATATCATAGATGTCACGAAGGTAAATGAGTTTATCTAACTCTCCACCTTGAGCAGCAGATTGCAAAGCACTCGTTGGTGCATGCATAAATTTGTTGGTTAATTTCGTTGCTAATTCATTGATAACTGATTCAGCATTTTTACCACTTTTTAGTTGTGTCATGGCTTTTTCAAGTAAGAGATCACGCTCAGACAAACACTGCTTACGGTAACTGACAACAGTATCTTGGGTATTTAAACCGCGCAACCAAGCCATAAAACTATCAGATTGGCGATTGACAATGCTTTCAGCTTCAACAGCCGCTTTGCGACGATTTTCCAGGTTTTGGGCAATAATACTTTGCAAATCATCAACCGTGTACAAAAACACATCGTCTAAATCGCCAACCTGCTCTTCTATGTCACGAGGAACAGCTAGATCAACCATAAAAATAGGCTGATGACGACGCTTAGTTAATGCTTGTTCGACCATGCCTTTACCAATGAGAGGTAAAGTAGAGCCCGTTGAGCTAATTACAATATCAGCATCACACATCACTTCGGGTATTTGTGCCAACGTGATAACATCAGCGCCAATTTGCTTAGCCATGCCTTCAGCTTTAGCAATAGTTCGGTTGGCAACTGTAATTTTACCGACATTATTTTCATAGAGGTGTTTAGCCACCAACTCTATTGTTTCACCAGCACCGACTAATAAAACTCGCGCTTTTTCAAGGCTAGCAAAAATATGCTTCGCCAAATTAACACTAGCAAAAGCAACGGACACTGCACTAGTACCAATATCGGTTTCTGTACGCACCTGCTTAGCAACACCAAAAGTGCGCTGAAACAATCTATCCATCACTAAAGCCATAGAGCCTGCTGCTTTAGCTTGGCTATAAGCCTGTTTCATTTGCCCTAATATTTGCGGCTCACCTAAAACTAACGAATCAAGACCGCAAGCAACACGCATCATATGATTGACGGCTTGTTGATCTTGATGCCAATAGATACTAGGTAAAATAGTTGAGGCAGGAACATTATGATAGCTTTCTAGCCATTTAACTAGACGCTCTTGTGTAAGCTCAACATCACCATCTTGAACGAGATAAAGTTCAGTTCTATTACAGGTAGATAAAATAGCCACTTCACGACACTGCACCGCAGACAGCATTTCTTGCAAGGCAACAGAAAGCTTATCTGGATTAAAAGATATTTTTTCTCTTACCGCAACCGGGGCAGTTTTATGATTAATTCCAACAGCAACTATGGACAATGTAATAAACCTATTAATATTTTATTTACTGACACGGCAAGTATAGCGCAAGCTTTGCCGTTAAAATATGATCTATGATAAAAACCACTAAATATGACAAATATTTTACAGGGTATAATATCTTTATTCTATTCCCTTCCAAGATATTTAATTCCTTTTAGCGCTTAGCGTTAACATTTGTGTAACATTACCATAACTTTCCTGGTGTTATTTCACACAAAAGACATTGATAAATAAAACATTTTTATCTTATTGTTGCATACTTGAATCAGTATTCTATACTCAATCAAGACTCACATTTCCCCTTACTCTCTTATCTATTATTGAAAATTGAAGGTGTTTAACGCAATAAGGTGAGAGCAAAACTTTAACGAATAAGCGTAATAAAAAAGGCACTTACATGTTTAACATCAAGAACTTAAAAAGTAAGTTTATATTGGTATTCATTTCATTAGGCATAATACCTGCCGTTACAGTCAGTATCATATCGACAATCAATAGTTCCAATGATGTCACGAGTAAAATATACAACCAATTAACTGCGATCAATCAAATTAAAAAACAAGCCATTGTAAATTATTTTGATGAACGTAAGGGAGATATGGGCGTTTTAGTTGATATTGCCGATACCATGCAAAAACAAACGTTTAGTCAATTAGCCAGTATTAATGAACTAAAAAAAGCGCAAATCGAAGATTATTTTAATAATAACTTTGTGCAATTAAATATTTTAGCCAACGATAGCAAACTACAAAATGCTATTAAACGTTTAACCAATGACTTCTCTAACAAAAATAAATGGCAATCATTGCTCAATACATATGATAAAGAATATAAACCATTACTGTCTTATTTTGGTTGGTACGACTTCTTTATTATCAGTGAAAGAGGAACAATTATTTATTCGGCGACAAGAGAAAGTGATCTAGGCCAAAAAATATCAACTAACTTAAAAGGCTCTTCATTCGACAAGGCCTTCAACCTCGCTAAGCAATCTGATTCCAATAAAATTCAACTAGGTGACTTTCGCCCCTATGCTCCAAGTAACGATGATCCTGCCGCATTTGCAGTTAAGCCTGTCACTGTTAACGGTAAACGAATAGGTTATATCGCTTATCAACAGCCATTAGATAAACTTAATTCTATTTTAGGTAATAGAAAAGGAATGGGAACAACAGGTGAGTCTTATTTGGTGGGGCAAGACAATTTGATGCGTTCAGATTCTTACTTAAATCCTTCAAAATATTCAGTACAAGCTTCATTTGCCAATAGCAATAAAGTAGAAACAACGGCGGCAAATAGTGCAATAAATGGCAACCAAGGCTCGCAAGTCATTATGGATTACAATAATAACCCTGTCGCCAGTAGCTGGGATTATATTGAACTTGCTAGCGGAGTTCGCTGGGCAATCATTTCTGAAATTGATGTCACGGAAGCCTTTAATCCAAAAACCTCTGCTAATGAAGACTTCTATAAAAATTACATTGAAAAATATGGCTATTATGATCTGTTTTTAATCGCCCCAAATGGCCATATATTCTATACCGTAACAAAAGAAGCTGATTTTAATACCAATATTTTGACAGGAAAGTATGCAAGCTCAAATTTAGGTCAATTAATTAAACAAATAGATCAAACAAAAGAATATGGCTTTGTCGATTTTTCACCTTATGCGCCAAGTAATGGCGATCCTGCCGCTTTTATTTCACAACCATTACTAAACGCAACTGGGGCACCTTCTTTATATGTCGCTTTACAATTACCTCTTGAAGGAATTCAAAACATCATGGAGGTTAGAGAAGGCATGGGTGAAACAGGAGAAAGCTATTTAGTTGGCAATGATTTACGCATGCGCAGTAATTCTTTTCTTGATCCCAAAGGTCGCACAGTAAAAGCCAGCTTTGCTGGAACCGTAGATAAAAATGGCGTAGATACAGAGGCAGCCAAGCGCGCCTTAAAAGGAGAAAAAAACACTGCCATTGTTATTGACTATAATGGCCATCCAGTTCTTTCATCCTTTGATCGTATAACGTTTGATAATTTTAATTGGGCGATATTATCTGAAATTGATAAACCCGAAGCCTTCGCTTCCATTCAAAAAAATACCAACTTTACTATTGTGCTTATTATTATAATTGCCATTTGTATTGTCTTTATTGGCATTTTTATAGCTAAAAAAATTGCCACGCCAATAACGAAAATTGCCTCGATTGCACAACAAGTTGCAAAAGGTGACTTAACAGCCTCAGTGGAAAAAACGTCAAATGACGAAATTGGCGCTCTAGAAGAAGCAATTGCCAGTATGATAGACAACCTTTCACGCATGGTTAGCAATATCTCAGGCATTGCTATACAGCAATCCTCAACATCCGAAGAGCTTGCCACCATAACAACTCAAACCAGCCAAACGGTCACCGAGCAACAAGCCATTTCAGAGCAACTAGCAACAGCTATGCAGGAAATGGGCGCAACCGTTAGCCAAGTTGCCCAAAGTACCACCACCACATCAACAGCGGTTGATACCATACAAAGTAAAGTTCATGATAGCTCAGCAAAATTAGATGAAACTTATCAATCAATTATTGGCATGACTGAACAAATCCAACAATCAGAGCAAAGTGTACAAAAGGTAAGAAGTGATTTCGATCAAGTAGTCAATATTCTTGATGTTATCAAGGGGATTGCTGACCAAACAAATTTACTTGCTTTAAATGCCGCTATTGAAGCTGCAAGAGCTGGAGAGCAAGGACGAGGATTTGCTGTTGTTGCTGATGAAGTACGGCAACTAGCCCAAAGAACACAAGACTCAACCAAAGAAATAGACAACATGATTACTACCATAGTCAATGGTGCTAACTCCTCTGTTGAAATTATGTCTGATAGCGTTAGCTCAGCCCATAATGTACAAAACCATGCCAACATAGTGATAGAGCTAAATAAAATAATAGAAACTGAGGTTAATCAAATAACTGACTTGAGCGCACAAATAGCCACAGCAGCAGAAGAGCAATCAGTTGTGGTAGATGAAATATTACAAAATGTTGAAATATTAAACTCAGGCGTCAATGAAACCAGTCTGTCGACTAATAATATTGCCGAGTCGAGTGTTGAGCTTGCAAAATTAGCAACAGAATTAGAAAAAGAATCAGCTGCATTTCAGACTAAATAAAGGAATATAAGCTTAAGATTGGTTGATCTTTAGCGTTAATCAGTGCCATAAGTTGAATTGAATAAGTTGCTGTGTTCCAATACTTACCTCTTTCAGTGCCACTATAAAAAAATGATTAACGCTAACCTTTCATTATTGAGCTTATTTTTCATCGCTAGCATCATGCTTTCAGGCTGTGCAACGCAAGCTCCCCCAACATCAAGCAACAACATTCAAACAGTCGCGCCTGAGCAAAGAGCGGCACATTTATTAAAAAATAAAAAATGGCAATTACGAGGCAAAATTGCCTTTATTCAAAAAAGACCTGACAAGCAAGATAAGCGTGAAAGTGCTTCTATCTTTTGGCAAGTTGATGAGAGCGAAAGTACACAAACACTTGATCTCACCAGTTACTTAGGCATTAATGTTTTACACTTGTCTTCAATGCAGGGAGAACATTTTCTTAACGTTGATGGTGAAGAGTACCATTCAAATAATTTATCTCAATTAATATACTCACTAACTGGGCTAACGTTACCCACTGAAGCACTCAATTTTTGGCTAAAAGGTCTTCCTTATCAAACCGATGATCAGGTCGTTTTAAGCACTAACACACAATTACCAGCAAGCATGACAAGTAACTATCATAATGCGTCATGGCATATAAGCTACGATAAATATAAAGTTTTTAATCAATTACCTATGGCAACTAAATTCACCATTAAAAAAGATGGTCTGCTAATCAAAATATCCATTAAGCAATGGACCTTTACCGATAAATCAAGCTAAAAACATTATGACTTCACCTACGACATTATCTGCAAAAAAAAAGCCTCCTTACATAAATATCCCTTTTTCGTTTCCCTCGCCTGCAAAGCTCAATTTATTCTTGCATGTTGTTGGTCAGCGAAGCGATGGTTATCATGAGTTAGAAACACTTTTTCAATTTCTTAATTACAGTGATAACTTGGAAATATCTGTCACTGAACATGCTGACATTAAGCTATTAACGCCTATTGAAGGTGTTGAGCACAAAGATAATTTAATTGTAAAAGCCGCCCTATTGCTGCAAAAAAAATGGCTACAAAAAAAGCCTGAGCAAACAAAACTGCTAGGCGCCAAAATCAGCATTGATAAAGTGTTACCTATGGGCGGTGGTTTAGGCGGCGGCTCCTCTAATGCAGCAACCGTATTAGTTGCATTAAATACGCTTTGGCACTGTAATTTCACCAATAACGAGTTGGCTGAAATGGGCTTATCCTTAGGGGCAGATGTTCCTATTTTTGTGCATGGTTTTTCCGCGTTTGCTCAGGGTGTAGGTGAACAGCTAACGCCTGTCGCCCCCTGTGAGTCATGGTATTTGGTTACTAAACCAGACGTTAGTATTTCAACCGCAAGTGTTTTTACATCCAAAGACTTACCACGAGATACAGAGAAAATTATCAGTAATAATTTCAGCGCTGATTATCAAGATAGTGATTTATTCCCAATAAGCCCATTAAAAACGGCAAAGTATCATAATGATTGCCAAACCATGGTAATAAAACATTATGATCAGGTTGCCAACCTACTGGCTTGGTTGATAGAATATGCGCCGTCTAGAATGACTGGAACAGGGGCGTGTATTTTTTCACGTTTTTCCAGCCAACAAGAGGCGTGTGAATTACAAGCGAAGCTTCCATCAGGAATAAGCTCGTTTGTCGCACAAGGGCTAAATAAATCGCCTTTATGCTCAGTGATAGAGCAACTTAAGCGTTCAAACTAATTTGCTGAAATCGACTCACTCAACTAGGGTTAATTTCAGTTACTAATATTAATGTCAAAAGTTTCTGAGGAACTGACTGTGCCTGACATGAAGATTTTTGCGGGTAATGCCACCCCTGAACTGGCCAAACAAATTGCAAATCGCCTATATATTACTTTAGGTGAAGCCAAAATTGGCAGTTTTAGTGATGGTGAAATAAGTTTTGAAATCAATGAAAACGTTCGCGGTAGTGATGTATTCATTGTGCAATCAACTTGTGCTCCAACTAATAACAACCTGATGGAATTAATTGTGATGATCGACGCATTTCGTCGTGCATCTGCTGGCAGGATCACTGCTGTTATTCCTTACTTTGGTTATGCTCGCCAAGACCGTCGTGTACGTAGTGCACGTGTTCCAATTACGGCAAAAGTTGTTGCTGATTTCTTATCAAGTGTCGGTGTTGATCGTGTTTTAACGGTTGATTTACACGCAGAGCAAATTCAAGGATTTTTTGATGTGCCTGTTGATAATGCATTTGGTACGCCGATCTTATTAGAAGACATGAAAAACCGCGAGTTAGATAACCCTGTTGTTGTTTCTCCTGATATTGGCGGTGTTGTTCGTGCTCGTGCTGTAGCAAAACTATTAGACGATGCAGATCTAGCTATTATCGACAAACGTCGTCCAAAAGCCAATGTTGCTCAAGTCATGCATATTATTGGTGATGTTGAAGGCCGCGACTGTATTATTGTTGATGATATGATAGATACTGGTGGTACTTTAGCCAAAGCAGCAGAAGCATTAAAAGATCACGGTGCAAAACGTGTTATTGCTTATGCCACTCACCCTGTACTTTCTGGCAATGCTGCTGAAAACCTTAAAAATTCGGTTATTGATGAAGTGGTTGTAACTGATTCAATTCCACTATCAAAAGAAATTCAAAAACTAAAAATGGTTCGCCAATTAACACTCAGTGGCATGCTTTCTGAAGCAATTCGCCGAGTATGTAATGAAGAATCAATTTCAGCGATGTTCGATCATTAATTTTTAATCGCTTATCAAATTTAACAAGCGATTTATTAAAAAGCAGATATTTGTCAATATCTGCTTTTTTTATGCATTTTAAATAGCTTTACTTAGTTGCTAGTGTTATTATTCGGCGCCTTTTTTATCTGCTGGCTTCGCTTTTATAGAAAGAAGCGGCAATAGAAAGTGTGAACTCCTTGTTTTTGGTCGCAAAAAACAAGATTTAATTTTACTTATACAATATAAGAGTATTTATCATGACTGATTTATTTACTTTGGATGCAGAAGTACGTACAGATTTAGGGAAAGGTGCGAGCCGCCGCCTACGTCACGCGAATAAAGTTCCTGCAATCCTTTACGGCGAAGGCCAAGAGCCAGTATCTTTAACTTTAGAGCATAAAAATGTTTACCGTGCTCAACAAGAAGAAGCTTTCTACTCTCACGTATTAACATTAAACGTTGCTGGTAAGCCAGTTGAGTGTTTAATTAAAGATATGCAACGTCACCCGTACAAAAACATCATTATGCACATGGATTTCATTCGCGTTGATGCAAAACATGCATTACATGCTAATGTGCCTGTTCACTTCATTAATGAAGAAAACATTGCAAAAGCTGGCGCTACTATTGCGCATCACGTAACTGAAATTGCAGTTACTTGTTTGCCAAAAGACTTGCCTGAGTTTATCGAAGTTGACCTAACTGACTTAGAAATGGGTCAAACTTTACATTTATCAGATGTTACTTTCCCTAAAGGTGTTACTTCTGATGAATTAGCTAAAGGCGAAAGCCATGACCAAGCTGTTGTTACTGCGAATGCTCCTAAAGCAAGCAAAGATGAAGACGATAGCGAAGAAGCATCTGAAGAAGCTCCAGCTGAAGAATAATAGTTTATTCAAATAGTATGACTATTAAGCTGATTGCGGGGCTAGGTAATCCTGGCCCCGAATATACAAGAACACGTCACAATGCTGGTGTTTGGTTTGTTGAAGAACTGGCACAACGCAACAATATCTCTCTTCGTCCTGAAAAAAAATACTCTGGCCTTTATGGTAAAGGGTTAATTGGCGGCGAGCTCGTCCACTTATTAATTCCAACCACATTCATGAATCGCAGTGGCCAAGCCGTTGCTCCGCTAGCTAATTTTTTTCGTATCAATGTAGAAAATATACTCATTGCTCATGATGAATTGGACATGCTACCTGGCTCAGTTAAAATAAAACAAGGTGGCGGTCATGGTGGCCATAATGGCTTAAAAGACATTATCGCTCGTATGGCAAATAACAAAGAATTTTTTCGTTTACGTATTGGTATTGGTCACCCCGGTCACCGAGACAAAGTAACCGGACATGTACTAGGTAAGGCTCCACAAAATGAGCAAGCACAAATTGAACAAGCCATAGATGAAGCAAGTCGCTGTTTTGAAATATGGCAACAAGATGACTTAAAAAAAGCTCAACAACGTCTACACGCATTTAAAGCTATGTAGGCTGGCAAATACGCCATCAATAAAAATAGGTTAACCCCTATAAAACTCAACACTCGAAGGTATTACTTCTGAGTTCATATAAACAGTATTAATAGGTAGAAATCATGGGATTTAAATGTGGTATCGTTGGCCTACCCAACGTAGGTAAATCAACCCTTTTTAACGCACTCACTAAAGCAGGTATTGAAGCTGCTAACTTTCCTTTTTGTACCATAGAGCCAAATACTGGCGTAGTACCTGTGCCCGATCCTCGACTTGATCAACTTGCTAGCATTGTAAATCCAGAGCGTATATTAGCAACCACCATGGAATTTGTAGATATAGCTGGTTTAGTTGCTGGTGCATCTAAAGGTGAAGGATTAGGTAACAAGTTTTTAGCGAATATCCGTGAAACGGATGCAATTGGCCATGTTGTTCGCTGCTTTGAAAACGACAATATTATTCATGTTGCCAATAAAATTGATCCTGCTGAAGATATTGATGTTATTAATACCGAATTAGCCTTAGCAGATATGGACACTGCAGAGCGCGCTATCCAACGTCAGGCAAAACGTGCTAAAGGTGGCGATAAAGACGCTAAGTTTGAAGTACCAGTACTAGAGAAAATATTAAAACATGTTGAAGATGGCCACATGGTGCGCTCTTTAGAGTTGACTAAAGAAGAGAAAGCAGCCGTCGCTTATTTAAACTTTTTAACCATTAAACCTACCATGTACATTGCCAATGTGAACGATGATGGTTTTGAAAATAACCCCTACCTTGACGTCGTACAAGCAATTGCAGACAAAGAAGGTGCGGTTGTTGTTGCCGTTTGCGCCGAGATTGAAGGCGAATTATCTGAAATGGATGATGAAGATAGAGCTGAATTTATGGCTGAAATGGGACTAGAAGAGCCAGGCCTTAATCGCGTTATTAACTCTGGCTATGGTTTATTACACTTGCAAACTTACTTTACTGCTGGTGTAAAAGAAGTACGTGCGTGGACAGTTAAGCAAAACGCGACAGCACCACAAGCGGCTGGCGTTATCCATACAGATTTTGAAAAAGGCTTTATTCGAGCAGAAGTCATTGCTTTTGATGATTTTGTTGAATTTAACGGCGAATCTGGTGCTAAAGATGCCGGTAAATGGCGTTTAGAAGGTAAAGATTATCCCGTTAAAGATGGTGATGTTGTACACTTTCGATTTAATGTTTAGTGAAAAAAGTTAATCAACCACTAAAGGTTAATTTATGAAAAGAGTACTTTTAATAGCAGCTATACTAACGGCTAGCACAGTAATGACTACTACCGTGCAAGCAAACAACTTGCCACTGCGCGTTTGTGAGTATGTTCAAGCAAATGATAAAAATCGTTTAAGATCGTTCTTAAAACAGCATAAGATAAAAATACGTAACATCTATGCCGATATAGCTTGTAATGGTGACAATTTACTTGTTTTTGCTGCTAAATCTAAAGCTTTAGAAGTAGGTGAATTTATCATTAGCAAGATGCCAGCAAAAAAAGTAAAAACTGAAATAGATAATATTGCCAAATATTCTGCCCATTTAGCAGAAGAAGCAAGAGAAAGGTAAATTAGCTCTCACAATTTTTATAGTTTCACGAAATAAATACTAAAAGCATACTCAAGCGATAGCCACTGAGTATGCTTTTTTTGTGTAGTTAACGGACAAATTGCACATCCATTAGCCAAACAAACAAAAAGTCATGTTTTTTGAAAAAAAACGGTTGACGTAAGCCAAGCAGATTTGCATAATACGCGCCACTTGCTGAGAGGCAAGATGGAAAGGCTACATAGCTCAGCTGGTTAGAGCACATCACTCATAATGATGGGGTCCCAGGTTCAAATCCCGGTGTAGCCACCATATTCTCTCTTAACAAGTAATATATAAATGCGGAAGTGGTGGAATTGGTAGACACGCTGGATTTAGGTTCCAGTGCCTCGCGGCGTGAGAGTTCAAGTCTCTCCTTCCGTACCATTTATATAAGCGGTAAATAGGTAGACACGCTGCTTATGTTAGGAATGTACGGTTCCAGAGTGTTCTCTTCAATGTTTGAGTTCAAGTCTCTCCTTACGTACCATTTATATAATAGTAAACACATTGCAGGGATATAGCCAAGCGGTAAGGCAGCGGGTTTTGATCCCGTCATTCAGAGGTTCAAATCCTCTTATCCCTGCCATTTTACTTAAAGAAAGTAGCACGCAAAATTATCAAAATGCGGAAGTGGTGGAATTGGTAGACACGCTGGATTTAGGTTCCAGTGCCTCGCGGCGTGAGAGTTCAAGTCTCTCCTTCCGTACCATTTTGATAAAACTCAATACTCATTAATCTCACTAAAAACACTAACTGCACATCTATGCTAGATAGCTTAGGTTCCTGAAATTTATTTATTTCATTTGTAGTTTACTCTCTTATTCCTTTTTTATCACAGCGGTTATAGCTAATGATATAGTTAACTAAACTAACACCTTAGCTGTCATACATATTCGCCTGTACTTATATCTGAACACTTTCCCTCTTACAAAGGCTATAAAACTATTTTACCTCTACTAGTGTGCACAAATTTGAAATGATAAGGTGCGCACAAATATTAAAATAATTATTTAGCACATAAATGAGGAAACAAACGCATGGCCTTTTTTGATTTAGCCGACTTTGATAACCATGAACAAGTTGTTTTTTGCAGTGATGAAGCATCTGGATTGAAAGCAATTATCGCCGTTCACAACACTAAGTTAGGGCCTGCTGTGGGTGGCTGTAGAATGTGGGATTATGCTAGCGATGAAGATGCATTGATAGATGCTTTACGTCTATCAAAAGGCATGACTTATAAAAATGCCATGGCAGGTTTAAAAATGGGTGGTGGCAAATCCGTTATTATCGGTGATGCGAAGTCAATTAAGTCTGAAGCACTGTTTAAAGCATTTGGTGAAGCTCTAAACGGGTTAAATGGCCGCTACTTAAGTGCTGAAGATGTCAACATTACAACCGCAGATATTGCTATTGCCAATACAGTTACCCCATTTGTTACCGGTACAGAAGGGAAAAGTGGCAACCCAGGGCCATTTACAGCATTAGGCACATTTTTAGGTGTTAAAGCTAGCGTAAAGCATAAGCTTGACTTAGATGATTTAACAGGGCTTAAAGTCGCTGTACAAGGCCTAGGAAGCGTAGGTTATGGTTTATGTGAACATTTGCACAAAGCCGGTGCCAAATTAGTCGTCACTGATATTAACCAAACAGCATTAGATAAAGCAGCAACAGAGCTTGGCGCAACAGTTGTAGGCCTAGATGAAATTTATGATCAAGACGTTGATGTTTATTCGCCTTGTGCACTTGGCGCAAGCATTAATGACGATACCATCAAACGTTTGAGAGCCAAAATTATAGCTGGTTGCGCTAATAATCAGTTGTCTGAGCCTCGTCATGATCAAGCCTTAGTAGACGCTGGCATTTTGTATGCGCCCGATTATGTTATCAATGCAGGTGGCATAATCAATATCTCTTTTGAGGAAAATTATTGCGCCGAGAAAGCAACAAAGAAAGTTGAAGATATTTACCATACCCTACTTGATGTTTTTGCTAAAGCTGACGAGCAAAACAAGCCTACAGGCATTATTGCTGATGAAATGGCACGAGAAATTATTAAAAATGGCGGGAAATAATCAACAAAGCCCCTAGTGCTTAAAAGTATATCCTCAAGCTTTGCACTTGAGGATATACACTAAGAGTAAGGTGAAATTAGCTCAAAACTACTTTATCCCCCAGAGTTCTTCTTTTTGATACATGTCGTATAAACCTTCAGCTCTTCCAATCAGCAATTTGGCAAAGTCTTCTTGCTCTTTATCACCTGTCTTTAGCAAATTTTCAGCCTGCATTTGCCACTTAAAAGAAAAGTGACGTACAGCTTCACGTGCATTAGGAGCAGCATCAATCACATTATGATCACTTGGTAAGTCACCACAAATAACCCAAAAATAGCTACCATCAAGCACTTTAAGTTTCCATACTGAAAAGTAAGGTACTAAATAGAGACTTTCTTCAACAACAACAGAGTCGGTGACTAAGCCCTGTGTTGCAAGGTATTTAGTTGCTACTTGGTACTGCTCTCTTACCCATTGTTGCTGCTCTTCAGCCGTCATTTCTTTTTTTTGTGTCATTTCAATCTCTTTATTATTATGGTTGCTTTAATACTCAAGGTTAATCAATTAATTGGTATTGTTCACGTAGAATATCAATGATTTCTGCTTTTGGATTATCACTTAGCACAATTTTTTGACCGGTAATTTTTTCAGCTATATCAGTATAGGTTTTAGATACATTCATAAGTACTGATACAGGTAACTCATTATCACGTGCTAACGCTTCTCGCTCATTCATACGATCTTTATTCAATAAAATATCAGCATCAGGGAAGTGGTTAAGTAATAATTGGCGGAAACCTTCTTTAGAGTTTTCAACAACCTTGCCATTGCGGTATTGTTCGCCATCCCAAATACGAGATGAATCTGGCGTGCCCACTTCATCCATATAAATTAATTTATCATTACCTGCTTTATCTTTTACGTAACCAAACTCAAATTTAGTATCAACAAATATTTGATCTAATTTGCTTAAAGCGTTTGAAATAACATCAAAGCCTTCCGTTAGCAATTTCTCATAAAGGGCAATATCATCTAACGAGGCAAAATTAAATGCTTCAAAATTGTCTTCAATGTTTTTACGGGTAATATTGACATCATCTACCGCAGGGACGCCAGGAATACCTTCCAAAATACCTTTCGTTGATGGTGTTTGTAACAGCTCAGCTAATTTTGAGTCTTTCGTTAAACCTTCGCTTAACTCAATACCACAAAACTCGCGTTCCCCTTTAACATAACTACGCCACATTGAGCCGGTAATATATTGACGACATATGGCTTCAATCATAACCGGCTTAGCTTTTTGTACTATCCATACAAAAGGGTGAGGAATATCAAGAATATGGCTATCAGCAAGTCCTTGCTCTTTAAACAACTTAAACCAATGATTTGAGATAGCATTTAATGCGGCACCTTTGCCGGGCACACCTTTCATGCCGCCCTCACCTTGCCAAATGCAATCAAAAGCTGAAATACGATCGCTAATAACCATAATGGCTAAAGGTGTATCACTAGGTACGTCATAATTCTTTTCTTCAATTAAGCGCTTACTATCAGCTTCAGTTAACCAATATACAGAGCGAACTTTACCGCTATGCACTGGCACAGTTGTGCGAATAGGAAGATCGTTATTAACAGCGAGTACTTTGTCTGCTAAATTCATAATGATAGTCTCAACTTTTGATTAAGGTTTAACTCATATTACTTATTGTAATCCATCAAATAAGATGAGTTAAAACAAAAAGAAAAGGACGCACTAGGCGTCCTTTATAAAGTCTGTATTCAATTCTTATGCCGCTAAAGAAGCTTGTGCTTTTTCAACTAAGAATGTGAATGCTGCTTTGTCGTATACTGCAATGTCAGCTAGGATCTTACGATCGATTTCAATAGAAGCCTTTTTAAGACCATTAATGAAACGGCTGTAAGATAAACCATTTTGACGAGCTGCTGCGTTAATACGAGCAATCCAAAGTTGACGGAATTGACGTTTACGTTGACGACGGTCACGGTAAGCGTATTGGCCAGCTTTAGTTACAGCTTGAAAAGCAACGCGATAAACGCGACTACGAGCACCGTAGTAACCTTTAGCTTGCTTTAAAACTTTTTTATGACGTGCACGAGCTTGTACACCACGTTTTACTCTTGCCATTTTCTATCTCTCCTATTAACCGTGACGTAAAAGTTTTTTAACTGATGCAATATCAGAAGCAGCGATCATGCATTTAGCACGCAAATGACGCTTAACTTTAGTACGACGCTTAGTCAAGATATGACGAAGGCCAGCTTGTTTGAACTTATAGCCAGAAGCTGTTTTTTTAAAGCGCTTTGCAGCACCTTTATTGGTTTTCATTTTAGGCATGTTAATAACTCTTCAATTTATACCCTTAACCATTAAAATAGGTAGGTATATGCCAAATATTAAGTAGCGAGGGCGAAATTGATTTTTTCACAAAGTGAAACAATCAATTTACTTGCAAGCCTGTACTACCAGCGTAAAGATAAAATTGGTGAATTAAATTATTGCTTAATAAAAAGTGAAAATTTAATTACTTGTCAAACCAAAGATTATCTATTTTTAGGGGCTAGAACCATCACCATTTGACGTCCTTCCGCTCTACGCGGGAAGAACTCAACTACGGTCAACTCTTCTAAATCGTTTTTAACACGCGTTAGTAAGTCTAAACCAAGCTCTTGGTGGGCCATCTCACGGCCACGGAAACGTAATGTTACCTTGACCTTGTCGCCGCCTTCTAAAAAGCGTTTCAGATTACGTAATTTAACCTGATAATCGCCTTCATCTGTACCAGGACGGAATTTAATTTCCTTAACCTGTATTTGTTTTTGCTTCTTGCGTTGTTCTTTCTGCTCTTTAGATTTTTCATAAAGAAACTTGCCGTAGTCCATTACACGACAAACAGGAGGTTTAGCAGTAGGGCTTATTTCAACAAGATCTACACCGGCTTCATCAGCTTGGTCAAAAGCTTCATTTAATGAAACAATACCACCAGCTTCTCCGTCAAATTTAATTAAACGAACTTCATTGCCCGGAATACCTGTGATTAACTCATTTAAACGATGTGCTGGCTCTTTTTGCCCGCCTCGTTGTCCACCTTTGATAGCCATGTTCCTCCTACAGAAACCTTTTTATTTACTTATAAATTGATCTTTCTTTTGAGTTTTTTGTCAAAAGTGCTCATTAACATTCGTCAACTCCGCGCTTTTTCCTCAAATTTAAAAGAAATCTCTGATTTCTAAGTGATAAAACTTATTATTACTTAGAAACCTTAAAATATTTTAAAATAGCCTGTCACTATTAACAGCTATTCAAAACTACTGTTATGCTCTTGTTTTAACTTCTTCACTTAACTTAGCGATGAAGTCATCAACAGACATTTTTCCTAAATCTTCACCACTTCGAGTTCGTATGGCAATTTCGCCTGCTTCCATCTCTTTGTCACCGACAACTAAAAGGTAAGGAACTCTCTTTAAAGTGTGCTCGCGGATTTTAAAGCCTATCTTCTCATTTCTCAAGTCTAACTTTGCTCTAAAACCACTTTCTTTTAGTTTTTTTACAACTTTTTCACAATATTCACCTTGTTTGTCGGTAATATTCATAATTGTTGCTTGAATTGGCGATAACCAGGTCGGAAATTTACCTGTGTATTCTTCAATTAAAA
>JAPHTO010000126.1 GCA_026196955.1 Colwellia sp.
CAAATTACCGTTGCTGAAAGTGTCGGAATAGAAGGGCGCTGGGGCTTTTATGATGAAGCTGGCCAAATGCGCGACATGATCCAAAATCACCTTTTACAAATTTTATCGCTTCTTGCGATGGAGCCGCCAGCTGATTTAAGCGCTGAAAGTATCCGTGCAGAAAAATTGAAAGCTGTTAAAGCGCTTCGCCCTATAGATCGTACAAATGTGAAGGAAAAAACGGTTCGTGGTCAATATACAGATGGCTTTTTAAATGGCGTAGAAGTACCAGGCTATTTGAATGAAGAGGGCGCTAATACCAACAGTACAACAGAAACCTTCGTTGCTATTAAGGCTGAAATTAATAATTGGCGTTGGTCAGGCGTGCCTTTCTATCTACGCACAGGTAAACGTATGCCAGCTAAGCACAGTGAGATTGTTGTGCACTTTAAAGAGCAGCCTCACAATATTTTTAAAGACAGCTATAGTGATTTACCCGCGAATAAGTTAACGATTCGTTTGCAGCCAGATGAAGGTGTGGAATTGCAAATGATGAATAAGATTCCTGGTATCGCTTCGCAAATGCACATTCAAGAAAATAAGCTTGATTTAAGTTTTTCTGAAACCTATGAGAATCAACGAGTTGTAGATGCTTATGAGCGTTTAATGTTAGAAGTGCTGAACGGTAATCAATCTTTGTTTGTTAGTCGTGATGAAGTTGAAGCGGCTTGGACTTGGGCGGATAGTATTATTGATGCATGGCAAGCAACTAATGAAGCGCCTAAGCCATATGCTGCGGGCTCTTGGGGACCAGTGTCTTCCATCTCTTTAATTGCGCGTGATGATCGCCAGTGGGTAGAATAGTTATGTACCATTTAAATGATTTTGATAGCCGCGAACAGCTTGATAGTGCTTTAGCGGAAGAAGTTAGTTCAATTTTGCAATCCGCTATCGCTTTAACAGGTAAAGCCAGTATTGCAGTCTCTGGAGGCTCAACACCTAAAGGTTTTTTTAAAGCCTTATCTGAAAAAGATCTGGATTGGAAAAAAATTACCATTACTTTAGCGGATGAACGTTGGGTCGATATTAATAGTAATGATAGCAACACGCGTTTAGTGCATGAAAATTTATTACAGAATAAAGCCTCTGCTGCTAAATTTTTTCACCTTAAGCAAGGTGAACGTTTATGTGATGAGACGCTAGTTGATCTTAATTTAGCCGCCAATAATGCTTTATTGCCTCTAGATGTTCTTATTTTAGGTATGGGTGAAGATGGCCATACCGCTTCGTTATTTCCTTGTAGTGAAGAAATAAATCAAGGTTTAGCTACCGAAAATAAAGATGCATTAATGAAGGTGCAGCCTAAAACAGCTCCTCATCAACGTATTACCTTTACCTTTTCAAGTTTAAGTCAAAGTAAAAATACTTTCTTGCATATCAGTGGGAATAGTAAAAAACAGGTGTTAGACAAAGCGTTAAGTGATGATGATATCGTTGAAATGCCTGTACGTGCTTTTTTACAAAATGATGACATAAACACTCAAGTATATTGGGCTGAATAAATTAAACCGCGGCCACTGGATTAATAACATATTAATAGCAAGTGACAAGTTACTTATAGATAAATATTAAGAAGTAGAGCAATGACAGTACAAATGAAACAAGAAATAGTAGACATTACTGAGCGCATTATTGCTCGTAGTGCTACCACACGGGCAGCATATTTGGCTAAGATTAATGCGGCAAAATCCAATACAGTACATCGTGCTAGTTTGTCATGTGGTAACTTAGCCCATGGCTTTGCTGCTTGTGGTAAAGAAGATAAGCAAGCAATCAAAGGTTTAAATCATTCTGATATTGCTATCGTTTCTGCTTATAACGATATGCTTAGTGCACATCAGCCTTATCAAACATACCCTGACATTATCAAAGAAGCCGTTAAAGAAACTGGCGGTGTTGCGCAATTTGCTGGTGGTGTGCCTGCAATGTGTGATGGTGTAACGCAAGGTCAACCGGGTATGGATTTAAGCCTAATGAGCCGTGATGTTATCGCCATGGCAACGGCTGTTGGCTTATCTCACAATATGTTTGACGGCACATTAATGTTAGGGATTTGCGATAAAATCGTCCCAGGTTTATTAATTGCCAGCATGACTTTTGGTCACCTGCCTACAGTATTTGTACCTGCAGGTCCTATGCCTTCAGGAATTCCTAATAAAGAAAAAGCTCGTGTTCGCCAACAATATGCTAAGGGCGAAGTTGATGAAGTAGCTTTGTTAGAAGCGGAATCGGCGTCATACCATGCTGCGGGTACTTGTACCTTTTTTGGTACTGCTAACTCAAATCAACTTGTGGTTGAAGTGATGGGCTTGCATCTTCCGGGCGCTTCTTTTGTGGCACCGAATACACCATTACGTGAAGAGTTAACTAAAGCTGCGGCGCGCCAAGTAACGCGTTTGACACAGCAATCTGGTAATTATATGCCGATTGGTGAAATGGTCGATGAACGCTCAATTGTCAATGCTATCGTTGCACTTTTAGCAACAGGCGGCTCAACTAATCTTACTATGCACATTATTGCTTTTGCGCGTGCAGCGGGGATTATCATCAACTTCCAAGACTTTAATGATTTATCTCATGCTGTTCCTTTGATCACTAAGATTTACCCTAACGGTCAGGCTGATATTAACCACTTCCAACAAGCTGGAGGTATGGCCTTGTTGTTTAAAGAGCTAATCGCTGCAGGTCTTGTGCATGAAGATGTAGAAACTATTTGTGGTCGTGGTTTAACTCGCTATACACAAACGCCAGTGTTAGATAATGGTCAACTTAAGTGGGTTGATGGTGTTGATGAGTCAGGCGATAAAGATGTCATTGCTACAGTAGCTCAACCATTTAAAGCCGATGGTGGTTTAAAAACCTTAAAAGGCAACTTAGGTACGTCAGTATTAAAAACCTCATCATTGCGAGAGGGCAGTTACGTCATCAATGCTCCAGCGGTTGTGTTTGAAGATCAGCATGAATTACAAACTGCTTTTGATGCTGGTGAGCTGGAGAAAGACTTTGTAGCAGTTGTTCGCTTTCAAGGCCCTAAAGCTCGAGGCATGCCAGAATTACACAAATTAACGCCACCACTTGGTGTATTGCAAGATAAAGGTTTTAAAGTCGCATTAGTGACCGATGGCCGTATGTCTGGCGCTTCTGGTAAGGTGCCAGCAGCAATTCATTTATGTCCTGAAGCATTGGATGGTGGATTAATCGCAAAAGTTAAAACTGGCGACATGATTAACCTAGATGGTGATTCTGGTGAGTTAACTCTATTAGTTGATGAACAAGAGTTAGCTAGCCGCACTAATGCTCAATTTCAGGTAAATGGTCATCATGAAGGTATGGGGCGTGAAATATTTGGCTTTATGCGCCGTAACTTAAGCTCTGCTGAAACAGGCGCTTGCTCCCTTTTTGAGTAGCAAAACCTTAAATATTAATAGTTTATGACCAAGGCTTAGCTGATTCATTCTATATGTAAAGTTATAGCCAACAAGAATTTAAAAGTATCAATAAGCGTTTGATACCAAGAAAAATAGAGGATTTATGACAGTATTAAAAAATTGGCAAATTATGCCAAAGGATCTTTTCGCTATGGGACCCATTGTACCTGTATTAGTGATTAACAAAGTTGAAGATGCCTTGCCAATTGCTGAAGCATTACTTGCTGCTGATGTTAGAGTATTAGAAGTGACTTTACGCACACCAACAGCACTTGATGTCATTAGCACTATAGCTAAAGAGCTACCAGAAGCAATTATAGGCTCTGGTACAGTAACAAATGGTCATCAGCTTCAACAATCTATTGATGCCGGTGCTAAGTTTGCGATAAGCCCAGGGTTGACTAAAGATTTACTACAAGCTGGTAATGAAGGTGAAATTGCTTTAATTCCGGGAATATCTTCAATTTCTGAATTGATGGATGCCAGCGATTATGGCTATGATCATTTAAAGTTTTTTCCTGCTGAAGCATCGGGTGGTGTTAATGCTATTAAATCTATTGGTGGTCCATTCCCTGATATTAAGTTTTGCCCAACAGGTGGCATTAACTTAAACAATGTTCGTGACTACTTAGCTTTATCAAATGTTGCATGTTGTGGTGGCTCTTGGTTGGTTCCAGCAGATGCTGTTGCGAATAAAAATTGGCAACAAATAACAACACTTGCCAAAGAAGCATTAGTGCACGTTAAGTAAAGTATTCAATTAAATAGCCTCTTAAGTTATTTATGTAAACCAAAGAAAAACCAGCATGTTAATTGTAACTTGCTGGTTTTTTATTACCGCTACAGGGGGATTTGGTTTTTAGCTTCGTATATATTAACTAAGCCAGCATTATTAATGGCAAAACGTACGGCAAGTTTTAAGCAGATAGCGATTGAAATGTTCATCATGGTAAAGATAGCTATCATGATGATAATTTGATATTTGATCGCAACTAAAGGATCTGCTCCCGCCAATATTTGTCCTGTCATCATGCCAGGCAATGTCACCAAGCCTGTTGTTGCCATAGAGGCTATGATTGGTGCTAAAGCATGCTGCAAAGCACTTTGTTTAAACCCTTCGCTTGCTTGCTCAGGGCTTGCCCCAAGTGCTAGTGCGCCTTCATATTCTGATTTCCTCTCATTAAAAGCGTTAGCAAATTGCTGTAATGCGACAATATTACCACTTAAACTATTCCCTAATAGCATACCCGAGATAGGAATGAGATATTGCGCAGAAAGCAATGGTTTAGGCTGCAAAATAAAGTAAAACAGTATCGCAAGTATTGGCAGTAAGCCAATGAGTAATCCTGATAGAACAGGTACAAATAAAGACCTTTTATTTACTTTAGTCGTCGAAAGAATAGCACTTGCTCCCACTAAGAGCATAACCATTAACCAAGCAAAATTAAGTAGTTGGTTATTCAAGGAAAAGATATATTTAAGGTACAGGCCAACCAGTAAGAGCTGAGCTGCCATACGAATAATTGATAAGCAGGCAGTGCGATTAATGCTTAGTTTTAGTGTGTGATTAATGGCAAAAGGGAATAGTAACAGTAAACTAAAACTTGCTAACTGCCACCAACTAATATCAATAGATGTTTGCATATTACTGTCCTATCTACAGGTAAAGAAATAAAATTCTCCCTTACCGCGCATAAAAAAGCCAGTTGTTATTACTAACAACTGGCTTTTTCTTGTTTGTTGTGAGCGCTAAGCTGGCTTAGTTGCTTTAGCTGAACTACGACTTGCAACATCAGCCGTTATGGCTGTTCGACCTGAAACCTGATGCACAACACGATCTTCACTTAGCATAAAGCTAGTTGGGATTTCGTTGATAGTGGTGATAGTTTCTGTCTTCGTCATCGGCGATGTTGCACGGCCAGATAAGCGGTTAGCCTTTTTAACTTGTCGCGCTAACTTTTTGTCTTTTGGTGCAGACTTACGTGCTGGTTTAGCCGCAGGTGTTGCTTTCGCCTTTTTCACAGTTTCTTTTTTCACTGCTGGAGTTTCATCTTCATTAGCTTCAGCTTCTACTGCCTTTGCTACCTCAGGCTCACTCGTTACAATAGCTTCATCGGCACTAGTCGTGCTTGAATCAAGCTTTTCTTCGACTGTAGGCTCTGCTATCGATGAGTCTTTTTCCGACTCTTCAATTGCTGAGGCGTTTTCAGTTTTAGTCTCAGCATTAGCTTCAGCAACCGTTAAATCAGCTTCAGTATCAACAGTGTCTTTGGTTTCTACCATAGCAACGTCTTCTACTTCAGCTGGTTCCTCTACGACAGGAGTATCTTCAACTGGCGCAGACTCTTGTTGGATCGTGCTACTTATTTCTGCTTTTGCTTCAACTTCAGTTTTGGTATCAGCGTTAACTTCTACTTCAACTTTAGTTTCAGTTTCAGGCTCAGCGTTAACTTCAACTTTAGTTACAGGTTTTGAATCTACTTCAGGCTCAACATTAACAAAAGGTAAATCTTGTTGTTGCTCTTCCTTAATTTCAGTTTTATCGGCTACTTGCGCTGTAGAGGCTTTATCTTGTATTTCGGCTTCAGGGTAGCGTGCTTCAATTGCTTCATCCGCAACCTCTACAACTTGCTCTTTAGCTTCTTCAACAGGCTTTTCACGACGCTTTCTTTGACCGTTTGAGCGCAAGTGTCTTGGCGAACGACGGTTTCTTGGACGGCCTTCACGTTTCTCTGATTCAGTGGTACTTACAGGCTCTTGAGTTGCATTCTGAGTGGCCACATTGTCTATGTTAACTTGCTCAGTGCTATCTTTTTCGGCAACAGCAGCGATATCAGCATTGTTGTTTTGTTCAATATTTGTCTGTGCAGGATCTTTCGCTTTATTAACACGTACTTTTTTACGGTTAGTTCTACGTTGACGACGCTCTGCGACAACTTCTTCTTTAACCTGTTTTTTGTCATGCTCAGGTTTGCGAGTCTGTTTTTTTGCTTTGCTATTTTGTTTATTGCTATCATCGCGATCGTTACGAGTATTACGATTTTTATCACCAGGCTTAACATTGCTTTTGCTGCCATGCTCAGCGTTGCGTTCATCGTTACGGTTACCGCGATTGTTACGAGAATTGCCACGACGCTGACCTTGGCGGCCACGTTGTTGCCCTCGATTATCTTTACGCTTAGGTTTGCTTTCAGGGGCCTTTTCTTCTACAACTTCTTCTGCTGTAAATAAGCCTTTCAACCAAGCAAAGAAACCTTTTGGTTTGCTCTCTGTATGTTGTGCTTTTGCAGGTGCACTTGTTGTCGCAGCTTTTGCAGCATCGACTTTCGGTGCTGACATACCTTGGCCCATGGCTTGAATGATAGGCTCATCGCGTTTAGCCGCTTCTTTATCAAATTTAGGCATTTTTGCTTCTTCAAGCTCAGCTTCTTTAATAGAGATGTCGTAGCTTGCTTCGGCAACTGTTTCATCCTTCTTAACACGCAGCACTTCATATTGTGGCGTATCCATATGTGGGTTAGGAATAATTAAAACAC
>JAPHTO010000024.1 GCA_026196955.1 Colwellia sp.
AAGCCTAGATTATAATCACGCTGTGTGCGCTTAATATGTGGTTTAATTGAGTTACCCATAATAAGTCTCCAAAGTGTCAACTTATTTCAGGACGGGTCAGAAGCAATAAAAAAGGCTAAGTGGTGACACTTAGCCTTTTTTGATCTGAAAATTACAAAAGTAATACTAGTACAAATTATTTTTGGTAATTATGAATGTAATTTACTAAATCCAAAACTTTATTAGAATAACCAATTTCGTTGTCGTACCAAGAAACGACTTTAACAAAGGTATCAGTTAAGGCAATACCTGCTTTTGCATCAAAAACAGAAGTACAAGTTTCACCTACAAAATCATTCGATACAACGGCATCTTCGGTGTAATCAAGAATACCGCGTAGTTCGCCTTCTGCAGCAGCACTCATCGCTTGGCAGATTTCATCGTAGCTTGCTGGCTTTTTCAAGTTAACCGTTAAGTCGACTACTGAAACATCTGGTGTTGGAACACGAAACGCCATTCCGGTAAGCTTACCATTTAAATCAGGGATTACTTTACCAACAGCTTTAGCAGCGCCTGTTGATGAAGGGATAATATTTTGACCAGCGCCACGGCCACCGCGCCAATCTTTAGCCGATGGGCTATCTACCGTTTTTTGCGTCGCTGTGGTTGCATGTACAGTCGTCATCAAACCGTCTTTAATTCCCCAGTTATCATTTAATACTTTCGCGATAGGTGCTAGACAGTTAGTGGTACAAGAGGCATTTGAAACAATTTCTTGGCCTGCGTATTCATTTAAGTTAACACCGCAAACAAACATAGGGGTGTCATCTTTAGATGGTGCAGAAAGTACGACTTGCTTGGCACCTGCTTCAATGTGTTTACGCGCGGTTTCATCAGTTAAGAATAAACCAGTAGACTCGACAACAACATCAACGTCAATGTCATTCCATTTTAAATCGGCTGGATTACGCTCAGCAGTTACTCGAACAACCTTGTCATTAACTATTAACTGACCGTCCACTACATCAACAGTGCCATTAAATCGGCCATGAGTTGAATCATATTTCAGCATATAAGCCATATAATCAATATCAATTAAGTCATTAATACCGACTACTTCTATATCATCTCTTGCAGCAGCAGCTCTGAAGACAAAACGACCAATTCGGCCAAAACCGTTAATACCTACTTTAATTTTCATGGTGAAACCTCAATAAACGCGTAAAACTAATTATGTAGTAAAATTACACCATTTTGAAAATAATTCAAGTTAAAGTTACTTTTAATGCCGATTTATTGCTTTATTCTTTATTTTATGTCGTAGGTTTACTGAAATAATATTGTTTTCATTAAAAACATCTTGGTTTTGTAGTTTTCTTCACAGTTTGCATGTTAGAATGCGTTAAATTTCGGTGTGTAGGTTTTAGCTTTCGGTTTGAAAGAAGAATCTACCTTACTTCTCTAAAAATAGCTTAGGCTAATAGTAGAGAGCGCGCTCTTAATGAGAGTGAACAATTTTAGGAATGTAATTATTATGACACAAGATAAAGTGTTGTGTGACATCGGCTTTATTGGCTTAGGTGTTATGGGTAAAAACCTAGTATTAAACCTAGCCGATAATGGCTTTAATATTGCCGCTTTTGATTTATGTGATGAAAAAGTTCAAGGCGTTATTGAACAAGATAGATTAGAGAACACCACTGCATCACCACGCGTTTATGGTTGTTCCTCATACACAGAGTTATTATCTCAATTAAAAGCGCCGCATTTGATTGTTTTGAGTGTGCCTGCAGGTGCCCCTGTTGATCAAGTGTGCGAAAATTTAATTGGTGCAGGCATTCAGCCAGACGATATTGTTATTGATACAGGCAATAGCCTGTGGGTAGACACCGTTGCAAGAGAGAATAAATATAAAAGTAATTTTTTACTTTTTTCTTCAGCAGTCTCAGGTGGGGAAGTGGGGGCACGTTTTGGGCCATCATTAATGCCAAGTGGCTCTCCTTATGCGTGGACTCGCGTAAAACCTATTTGGGAAGCTATTTCAGCAAAAGTTGATCCTCAAACAGGTAAGCCAATTGAAAGAAATCAACCAGGGCAAGTGATCACTGAGGGTGAGCCATGTGCTGCTTATATTGGTCCAGCGGGAGCAGGCCATTATGTGAAAATGGTTCACAATGGTATTGAATATGCGGATATGCAGATCATCTGTGAAGCTTTCCATATTTTAAATGCTGGCTTAGGTTTGAACGCCACAGAAATTGCCGACATTTTTGAGCAGTGGAATAATGGTTTACTTGATAGTTATTTGATGGAAATTAGCGTTGAAGTCTTGCGTCATAAATCATCCGATACGGGCACAACTTTAGTTGACTTAATTCTAGATAAAGCAGGACAAAAAGGCACAGGCCTATGGACGGCAATGAGCAGCTTAGAAGTAGGATGCCCAGCACCGACAATTGCTCAAGCTGTTTATGCGCGTTCTATTTCATCTTTTAAAGAATTGCGAACTCAAGCAGCAACTATTTTAGTTGGCCCAAATCCAGCAGAGCTATCAGCACAAGAAAAGCAAGATTATATTGAGCAACTCCACGATGCTATTTATTGCGCAAAAATGTGTGCTTATGCGCAAGGTTTTCAATTAATGAAATTAGCGGCTAAAGAGCATGGCTGGACATTAAACTTTGCTAATATCGCTAAAATTTGGCGTGCTGGCTGTATTATTCGTGCCACCTTTTTGCAATCAATCACACAAGCATATGAGCGTAATAGTGATTTAGATAATCTATTGCTTGATGACTTTTTTGCCAAGCAATTAAGCGAGCGTCAATTAAACTGGCGTAAAGCTGTGTGCGGTGCCACAATGTTTGGTATACCTAGCGGTGCATTGTCTTCTGCATTATCTTATTATGATTCAATTAGAAGTGAAACCTTACCAGCTAACCTATTACAAGGTCAACGAGACTTCTTCGGCGCCCATACTTTTGAACGAGTCGATAAAGCAGATGGTAAAAAATATCATGTACAGTGGTCAACTACTGAACGTAAAACGGTAGTTATTGGTTAAAAAGGGTTATGACATGAATGATGATCATTATAAAGAGAAGCTGAGTGACGCCGCTTTTAAAGTATGCCGTTTAGCGGCAACAGAACAGCCTTTTTCTGGACTTTATAATGATCATTGGTTAGCTGGTACTTATGCATGTGCTTGCTGCGATAAACCACTTTTTCGCAGTGAGCATAAATTTAATGCTGGCTGTGGTTGGCCGAGTTTCTTTAACTCTATTGCTGGGCAAGTGGCATACCTAGAAGATAATAGCCACAATATGCAGCGCACAGAAATACAATGTATTCATTGCCAATCTCATTTAGGACATGTGTTTGATGACGGCCCTAAACCTACAGGTAAGCGTTACTGCGTCAATTCTTTAAGCTTAAGCTTTCAACCTCAAACATTAAATGAAAAATAACTTTTATTTTTCACTTCAACATATTCAAATCAAAAATTAATACTTTGGTGTTTTAAACTCACCTAATTTAATTTTACTTAAGGTGCTCTTAGCAACCTTATCTAGAAAGTCGACATCTAAAGCATTGTTTTTTGCATATTGCTGTAAAGCAAATACTTCTTGTTGATTATTTTTCTTTTGGGCTAATTGATAAGTTTTTAACCATATATAAGCTTGTTTAGGTTTTTCTTTATTGGTGAATATTGTTGCTAGAGTTTGAAATACCTCTGGAATAAGTTTTTCCTTGGGTTGATGCAGCTCTAATGCGTGAAATAATAAACTTAATGTTTTATTGGTATCTTTTTTCGAATAATAAGTCGCTAAATGGAATTGTGAAATAGTATTTTCTAATTCAGCACTGCCTTCTAACGCTAGAAACTGCTGTAAGGAGTTTTCATTCAACTCCCTTGACCAATGGTAATATAGCAAGTGGGGATGTGTTGAGTTGAGGGTTTGATCTGACAACTCAGCTAACTGTGCTTTGGCTTTAAGTAAGTTATTCTTTCTTAACGTGGTTTTCTCCTTTAATTTAATATGCTGAATTTGCGAAGCTAAGCCCATACAATCAACATAACCCTCGTAAGCAAGTAAAAGCTGGTATTTTTGAAAGTCTTGTTTTTGTGTTTTTACCGCTATTCTTGACAGCGCAACATCAACACGTTCACTTTTACACCAACTATCTTCACCAAACTCATGGCATATTTGAGGGTTCTCTTTGCAAAGTTCTGCCAAGCTCTTACTTGAATCACAACCAAATAGTAAAAGTAAGGTAAAAATCAGGGTAAGTTGTTTCATTCAAAATCACTTATGTTAAATATATAGTTATTAGATCAATAATTGTTAATAAATAAAGATGTAATCTGTGGCGAAAGATTACATCATGCATTACAATATGCGCGCATTAATCTCCCACTATAGTCGAATTTTAGTTTTTAAATAATTAAGCTAATATGATTATAGTAAATTATCGTTTAATCGACTGAAATAAAAGGTTTAACTAATGACGTCTCATCTTGAGGAACAATACCAAACAAGTTGGCAAGAACGCCAGACTTTTGCTGAAAATATGCAACCTATTATAGGTCAGCTATTTAGAAACAAAGGTATCGAAATATCTGTTTACGGCCGCCCATTACTTAATGCTTCGCCTATTGATATTATAAAAGCCCATAAATCAGTGGCTTTGCACGAAGAAAGCAAGCTACGTTTGCGCGAAAGTTTTCCTTTTGTTGAAGCGTTAAGCAAGATGGCACTCGCTCCTGCACGTATTGATATCGGTAAGCTCGCTTATCGTTATTTATTTCAAGGAGAGTCAAATGATTTGTCTATTGAACAATACTTAGAGAAAGAATTATCTTCTGTAAGCGAAGCCAATAAAGATTCTCAAAGCCAAGATGTTGTTTTATACGGTTTTGGCCGTATCGGTCGTTTGTTAGCACGTTTGCTTATAGAACAAACTGGCCCTAATGCTAAGTTAAACTTACGTGCCATTGTTTTACGTCCAAGCAAAGGCGGAGATGATTTAGAAAAACGTGCAAGTTTATTGCGTCGTGATTCAGTACATGGCGCTTTTAACGGCAGCATTACTATTGATAAAGAAAATAATGTTATTAAAGCCAACGGCGCTTTTATTAAGGTTATTTACGCTAAATCGCCAAGTGAAGTTGATTACACAGAGCACGGTATAAATAATGCCTTAGTCGTTGACAATACAGGGATTTGGTCTGATGAAGAAGGCTTAGGTCAGCATCTTCAATCACAAGGCGTTGCTAAAGTCTTATTAACGGCTCCTGCAAAGGGCGATATTAAGAATATCGTTTATGGCGTTAACCAAGATATGATTTTAGCAAGTGACACTATTGTTTCTGCTGCTAGTTGTACTACAAATGCTATTACGCCGGTTCTAAAAGCAATCAATGATAAGTTTGGTATTAAAAATGGTCATGTAGAAACAGTTCACTCGTATACGAATGATCAAAACTTAATTGATAACTATCATAAAGCGCCGCGTCGTGGCCGTAGTGCACCATTAAACATGGTTATCAGTACGACTGGTGCTGCAAAAGCGGTTTCTAAAGCACTACCAGAGTTGAAAGGTTTGTTAACAGGTAACGCTATTCGTGTACCTACGCCAAATGTTTCAATGGCAATCATGAACCTGAACTTGAAGCAATCTACTGATAAAGCTTCACTTAATGATTACTTACGTAATATCTCATTAAACTCACCATTACAAAATCAAGTTGATTACACAGCTTCAAACGAAATTGTTTCAACTGATTTAGTGGGTTCACGCTATGCAGGTGTTGTAGATTCACAAGCAACGATTGTAGATGCTGATCGCGCGGTACTTTACGTATGGTACGACAACGAGTTTGGTTATAGCTGTCAAGTTGTTCGTGTAATGCTTGAAATGGCAGGTATTACGGTACCAACATTACCAGCTAAGTAACTATTACTTTAGTTAAAATAAAAGCACGTACTTATATTAAGTACGTGCTTTTTTTATTGTAAAAATAATAGAGGTGATATTAGTTAAGAAATAACAAAACTTGCCGATAAAGTGTCATCTAACCTTATACTAATTTGAGATCGTCAATGTCTATAGTACTTAATAGTGACGCTGCACCGGTTGATACATCAACTGCGCAGGGAGTTAAAACGGCTAACTTGGTAAAGGCTCACAAAGAAAGTGAAGCTCAAATGGCAATTGAATTGATTGCCTCAGCAAGTATCGTGACGCTACCTCAGCCTGTCGGGAATAGTGGTCATAATATTAATATCAAAGTTTAATTTATAAACAGCGTTTTGGCTTAGGTAAGCCAGCATACTTTGTCGCTTGTTTAGCTGGCCCATCAGGAAATAAGCGAAACAAATAACGGCTGCTAGATTTCTCCTCGCCAAATTCAGCTTTCATCGCTTTAGTAAGTGCCCTAATCGCGGGTGAGGTGTTGTAAGTTAAATAGAATTGACGCACAAAACGAATAACTTCCCAGTGCTCAGCTGTTAATTCAAAACCGTCTTGCTCTGCCATCACTAGACCCAACTCTTCTTGCCATAAACCATGATCAAGTAGGTAGCCTTGTTGATCTGTTTCAATCTGGGTGCCGTTAAAATCAAAACCTATTGCCATGTGATCACTCTGTCTGCTTGAAAAGTTAATGTTACTAAATCATCCATCGTTATCGCTGTCACTTTAGTTTCTTTGAACTCAATAGCCCTAGCTTTTGCATGATCTGCTATCAACATTTGTTTTACCTGCTCGTTGATTCGCTTTTGGCAGTTATGAGTTAGGTTGTAGCAACCATCATCAGTAAAGACGATTAAATCAGTATCATTAAGTACCTGAATGCATTGTTCAAAATCATTGGTTGCATAAGCGCTTTGTCTAACTATATGTAAGGTAGTCATAGATTAAAATCTTAAGATGGTATTGTGTGTTGCCAGCTTTTTGGCGAAATCTTGCTGTTTAAGCACTTGCACGTTATCGATATGAAGATCACTTTTTAAACCGCGTTCATCGAGTGAATGTTGGCAAACATAAACCTCTTCAATGTCATAAAATTCAAATGCAGAAAACGTTTTTAAGTAGTCTTTAACCGAGATTAGCTCGCCGTTTTGCCCTTGCATCAGCTGATAAACGCCATCACCCTGAAAAAATAATGCTGTTGTTTGCTCAAACGAACCAAAAATCAAGGCAATATCTAACGCATCTTTACCAGCGCTATTGGCATAGGGGGCTTTGCTGTTTAAAAGTGCTAAGGATTTATTTATTTGAGAATGTGTCATTAAAATTGAACCAACCTGTCAGTCGTTGAAGACAGCTCAACAAGCTCACCTAAGCCTGAAATGGTAAAAGCATCATGAATTAAACTATCAGTGCCATCCTCGTCAGGCATACCACGCTTTTCTGCGGCAGTAATGCATAAATGTAATGGCAAGTGATATTGTTCATGTAATGACTGCCAACGCTTTATTGTTTGAAACTCATCACTGGCAATTTGCACCTTGCTATTCGCATTTAGTACACCATCTTGATAGAAAAACACCCCGACAATATTTATATTACTGTGCAAGGCTGCTTCAATATAATTAAGTGCGGTAATGGTTAAATTACTATAGGGTGGGGTGGTTATCACCACAGCAAGTTTTTTCAAGATAATCTCTCTGCTATTAAGTGAGCAAAAATAGGGTATTAAAAAGCCCCGCAATTGCGAGGCTTGATATTATAACGCTTTTTTTGGAGACTAAAAGCGAATTAACTTAATGTTAATCGTCGCCACCAAATACACCTAAAAGGTGAAGTAAGTGAACAAAGATATTATAAATATTTAAATATAATGAAATCGTTGCTCTAATGTAATTACGCTCACCGCCATTGATGATTCGGCTTGTATCAAACAAAATCAAGCCAGACATTACCATAATTACCGCAGCACTTACCGCTAAAGATAGCGCAGGAATTTGAAAGAAAATATTAGCTAAACTTGCGACTAATACTACAATCAAACCTGTCATCAAAAAGCCACCCATAAAAGAGAAGTCTTTTTTAGTGGTTAAGGCATAGCCTGATAAAGCAAAAAATATCAATGCTGTACCGCCAAGTGCTTGCATGATCATAGCTGGACCACCAGGCATTGCAGCATAAACATTAAGCATTGGTCCAAGGGAAGCACCCATTAAACCAGTGAAACCAAAGATCCAGAATATACCGCTAGCTGAGTCAGCTTTTTTATTGACTACAAACATTAAACCAAAAGCAACTAACATCATCACCAATGCTGCCATATGTGACAAGTTCATCGCCATGGAAATGCCCGCTGTAACGGCACTAAATGCCAGGGTCATTGATAGTAACATGTAAGTATTTTTCAATACTTTGTTTATTTCGATCGCAGAGCTTTGGCTCGCTGATTGAAAACTCATATTAGATTGCATAAAACTTCCTTTAAGGTTTAATTCTAATTACTTTTATATTCTACACGTATAACTAAGATAAGGACGTTTTGCTAAAGTTCAAGTTTTTTCTTGAACCTAACGAACGAACTCGTGACATATTATGACATGCGTTTTTTTAAATAGCTAGCTTAAGACTGTTGATACTGCTCAATTATTTGTTTCCTTTTGTAACAACTTAAACTGTGATCATTCACCATGCCGCACGCTTGCATGTGTGCATAACAAATAGTAGAGCCAACAAACTTAAAACCACGTTTTTTAAGATCTTTACTCCAAGCATCAGACTCTGCACTGGTCGCAGGATAATCTTTTAACTCATCAATTTCATTTACAATAGTTTTATGGTTAACAAAGCCCCACATATAATCGCTGAAACTGCCAAACTCCTGTTGGATTTCAATAAAGCGTTTTGCATTATTGATCGCAGCATTAATTTTACCACGATTACGAATAATATTGCTGTTAAGCATTAACGCTTCAACGTTATCTTGATCAAATTTTGCAACGGAATGAACATCAAAATTAGCAAAAGCATCACGATAACCTTGCCTACGTTTTAATATCGTATACCAACTTAGTCCTGCTTGTGCTGATTCAAGCGTTAAATATTCAAAGAGTTTTTGATCATCGTAAACAGGCACTCCCCATTCTTCATCATGATATTTAACGTAATCGGCTTTACTTGTGTCTAGCCAAGAACATCGGCATTTATCATCTATTGTGCTCAAAATAAGAACTCTCCTGTAGTGCGTTTGCTATTATTCGAGGTAAATATCAGCAAAACGGCTATTTTTTTAGCAAACGATTTGTTATTTGCAATTAAGACTTTACAAGTATGAAGGGACACTTTAATATTCGCCCCGTCTTCAAGCAAGCGTTTATATTAACGAAGTGCTTAAGCAATTGGTGAGATGGCTGAGTGGTCGAAAGCACCGGTCTTGAAAACCGGCATGGGTTTGTAGCCCATCTAGGGTTCAAATCCCTATCTCACCGCCATAT
>JAPHTO010000049.1 GCA_026196955.1 Colwellia sp.
CAGTCGTGTAGTTTCTGTTTGTTCGTTTTGTCATTTAACACCTCAATAATTGGATTATATTCCATTATTAAAGTGTCCTGTTTGATTATTGCAGATCAGAGTTGCTTAATTTAGGTTTTGATTTTGAATTATTTTCAATCATTGTTAGTAAAGCACAGCAATGTGAATCAACCACAATTGTATTGACTGAAAGAGAGCTTATCGTTAAAGGCTTGAAACAAAAAATATCAGCGAAATTAAAAAACAGAATAATCAACCGTTTGGAAGATTTTCAAGACTTTAAGTTAAAAATAAATAAACTTGATG
This sequence comes from Colwellia sp., assembly GCA_026196955.1. Taxonomy (GTDB): domain Bacteria; phylum Pseudomonadota; class Gammaproteobacteria; order Enterobacterales; family Alteromonadaceae; genus Colwellia. The sequence continues at coordinate 307 of JAPHTO010000049.1, forward strand.
ATAATGGAAACCATATCTCAGATATAAGGGCAAGGTTTATTCATGATATTGATTGGGATAAAGGAAATAAATTTTTCAAAATTAAAGTAAGTAAACATTTCATGAGTCGTGATATTAGTGGTATTCCGAAAGAACTAATATTGTTAGATGATTTTAAAGCGTTTGATAAAGAACAGGAAAGAGCTTTATTTTTATATTTAGAAACTAAAAAGTTTAAAAATAAAAGAAGAACTCAGAAAGTAGTGACGCATCATGTTGATCAACTTCTTAAGCGTGTTTGCCCAAACTATAACGATAAAAATGATGCAAAAAAAGCTCTAACACATGCATTAAAAACCATGACAAGAGCTGGATACCTTAAAGAGTTCACTTTCTCAAAGAGAGAAAAAGATGATAAGCCTTTGTGCAACACTACCATGACACATACATTTTCTAAAACTCGCGAAGCTTATGTAAATAAAAGGGAACAAGAAAAAGCTAATAGACGAAAAAAAAGAAAACAAGAAAAGAAAAATAAATTAGAAATTATAGGCTAGTGGCCTATAACTGTAGTTTTACGCTTTCGAATTGTTGATAAGTCATTTAGTGAGTGTCATTAAGTGTAACAGTCATCAGAGCTTAACTAAATCTGACAGGCAGCAATAAGTTCAAAGGCGACAGTGGTATTCCCTTTCTATGTATTTGGCTACTAACTAACTTGCATTAATCTTCATCTTCCCAATGATCTACTATACCGCCACTAACTGATTCAACCTCCAGCTCTCCTAAAGCATATTTACCAACTAAGACAGAACTAATTACCTCTGCTCTTATTGTCATATCTCGTCCAGGAATATCGTGTTCTTTTCTATGAGAGCCTGAAGCAGAAGCATTGATAAAAGCGGTAAATTTTCCATCAAACTTCGAAGAATCAATCCCTTCAATATTCACTTCATCATAAATAGTGTCTGATTCAGCTATCGCACCTGATGTACCATCATTTTCTAGTAAGCTATAACTATCATTTTCACAGAGTTCAAGACTAAGTTGAGCTAAATCATCTATATTGGCAAACGCATAAGGAAGTTCATCAAAAACCATCCTTATATGATCAAATAACATATCTGAAGTGAAATCCTCATTGTTAGAATTTTCTTCAGAAATAATTTCTTCCAGTTTTTTCGCTAACTCACTATCATCGTAATAGATATATTTAACGCTTGACAAGCTTTCGTTATCGAATTCTTCATCACTTAATAAAGACTTAAAATTATCATAACCAAATATTGCAGCTACTATTTTACAAGAAGCTGATACAGATAAAATAATGTCATCTTGTTTTAAACTGTCAGAAATTAATGATATAAATAAAAATGCTGAAGGAAAGCGATTTGAAGCCATAGCTGCTCTAACTTCAGCACTACTAAGATTAAAGCGTTGGCGTTCTAGTTCTTCTTGTCTTTCCTTTTTTTCTTTTTCAATATTAACTAAATCTCTTTTACTGTTAGCTTCGTCAGCTTTTGCTTTTGCTGCTATCGCTTTTTCTGTAAATCGAATAGTTCTTTGTTTTCTTTGTTTGGAGACTTCTTTCTTACGATCAATCTCCAATTGTATTATTTGTTCCAAAAACTGTTTATCTGGATTAGCTTTCAATTTGGCTTTATTTAATTCCTCTTGTTGAGTAACTTTAATAAGGTCAATATCAACAGCTTGTTGATGCAATTTATCATTAACAGCCACTTGTAAAGCCTTTACAACTAATGAAAGCCAAGGAAATATAAATAGGTAAGAAAGGGTAAGTAGAAAAGGAATTACAAATATTGAATTAAATGCAAAAAAGTCGCTACTCGACCAGTATTTATAAAATCCACTAATTCTTTGAGTCGCATTACCTTCACCAAAAAAAAGTAAGCCTACATAGTGCCAATTACAAATAAGCCAAGAAGTTAAAAATGTTCCAATAACGGGATCACTAACTCTTGTTGTTGCGTTACCCACAACAGATGACCATATGTCCTCTAAAATCTTCATTTTCTATTAATCCGTAGTATACAAATGTTGTAAATCAGTGAGTTTAATAAGTTGATAAAACTCAGAACTGATATTCAAGTGTTCGAGGGTGAATTCTATTTCTTCTTTTTCATTTTGATCGTAATAGGAAACACACCAATGACAATCTGATTTTACTGTACTCGCAATATTTTCAATGTATTCCATATCAACATCAGACATTGAATGACCAAAAATAAAGACTTCTTTGATATCTGATAAATCGCTAAAATAATCTGAGTTTTCTTTGATAATGCTATTGGTGTTTTTAAATGAGTTTAGAAAATAGCTATTAACGGTGCTAACACAGTTATCGTATATTGGATTATGCTGATCAGACATATATTCAGTCCACTGCTCTAGAGTCTCTTCTGATGCATCTTTGGGAGGAGTAGCTTCTATCTTTTCATCAATAAATAATTCAGGATCCGTTGAGTGGCCTAAAGTTATTCCCTCTTTTTCACTAGCAATACCATGAATGTAAAAAATATTTTCATTAGGGATTAAATATTCTTTCTCTAAAGTCTTTGAGTAATTGAAACTGATAAATTTTGCATCTATGCCTATTTGAATTAGTTTACTTCTATCAATTCCTTTGGCTTCTGCTTTTAAAATAAACTCACTGAACTCTCTGCGTAAATCATTAGTTAATAAATCAAGATAAGTATCAGTTTCAATACCCATTGCATTTCGGCCTCTATCACTTGTATCGTCATAATACTCCAATAAGTAATCAACCAAGCCATCCTTATCAATATTAGCTAGGTTCTCTTCAAATTTAGACCATAATTTTTGGTCAATTCCTTCAATGAAGTAGTATTTATTAAGGCTATCGAGTAATTGAATATGATGAGTTTTAAGATGATGTTCAAAATCGGTATAACTTGTCGATAAACCGTGATGTAAGTCGAATCCATTCCCAATGATGTAAAGCTTACTCATTTCCGACAGCTCCTAGCTAAAGCCAAAATTATCTAAAAAGCACAGAATTAAAAATAGCTCCGTATTTCTAAATCCACTATAGAGCGTTTAAAAGTGCGAAACAAATAAATATCAATAACTTATTTATATTCTTCCTGCAAGATCATTATAGTCGTTGGAGTTTAGTTATAAACGCTAACTTTTTTCACAAAAGCGGAATAAGAAAATGAAGGTGAAAATTGATTCAAATTATATATTGAATCGAAAAATACTGAAATCTATTAAAAATATGGTTTAATCCTAATTGTATAAATTTGATAAGCTCGCACGATAGACTATAAAAGCTACTTACAAGGATTTATTTACTTATGGCTTTCACCATACCTTTTACATCTGCCGAGATAACAGCATTCAAAGATATTGTATTAGCACTATCAGCTTTGGCTACAGCTAGTGCAGCAGTAGCTACAGCTACATTTGCCTATATTGGATTGAATAAGTGGAAAAGTGAAGCTAGATTTCAGGATAGGTTTCAGTTAGCTAAATCGGTTGTAGAGACTGCATATAAAGCTAGTGAAGTAACATCTAGATTAGCTGCTCCTGTTTATATATTGCATACAGGAAATCTAGCAGAAAGACTTCCTGATGAAAAAATAAAGCCTCTAAACGAATTTAAGGAAAAGTTGTTTAGTCTGCATATACAAGCTCGTGCATTATATGGAGAAAAACAATCTAAACCCATTAAAGATTACATATTAGCAATCGATGATGTACTAGCTGCCTGTCAAATATTTTTAGATAATTACAACCATATAAAAGAGGTTAATGCAGCACTCGTGTCTGGTGAAATTACTGGTGCAGACGAATCAGAACAAGCTAAAATTGAGATTGAAGCATTTACTGAGCGTATGAATAAAAGTAAATTCTACGTAATACAGAGACCTAACATGAAGAAGCTTAAAGCTCTCAAAGGGTTTGCATCTTTTGCTTTGGAACATGAATTTTTACACTTTACTAATAAGGATGAGATTACAGGAGTGGTCTACGATTCTGAACAAGATGCATTAGATGTATTGGTTACATCTATGCAATCATATCTTGCTGACTGAGTTACCCTGTTTAGTGATTCTTAACTAATGTTAATATCTTATTGGCGCATTTTGACGTTAGGTGAATGACCGCTTTGGTGGCTCAGGAGCCAGTCAGGGGTAGGAACAACTAGAGTTGATGCGTCTATACCTCCTGCACAGTCCAATAATATATTGTTGATAAATGAGGTCATTCGCTATTGGAGATAATGTTTTTATAGCTAAATATATTCATCTCTACAGATTGATTCCAATCATTTAGAAGTTGAGAAAATTCGTTCATTTCATGAGGGGTAGCGGTTTCGTTAAGAGCTTTTTCTGAGAGATGATTTAACCGTTCAAATTCGTCCTGATTCATAGTAAAACATTCCTTGTTTATTTGTATTTAAACTATGGCTCAAAACTTTAGATAATACAAATTACTTAATAAAAACTGCTACTTGAGTTGCTAGACCACTATAGTGGCAGATCTGCCTAATTATTGAAGGAATTCGTTGATTTAATTAAGTGGGTCATATAAGTCGTATATTAAAAACAATGACACAGTAATGTGCCATTGTATTTTCAAAAAAGTAATTCGTATTAATAATTAAAATAATTAAAATAATTAAAATAATTAAAATAATTAAAATAATTAAAATAATTAAAATATTAAAAAATAATAAAATAAAACAATATGGCTAATATTCCACCAAGGATCATTTTGACTTGTTCACGTTTTAATTGTGATTGATGGCTGCAAATAATATCAGTACCTTTATCTAATAATGAATTTACCAATGGCTTAACAAGATGATAAATAGATTTTATAGCATTAAATACTTTAGCAATTATGTTATTCAATATTATTTTTAATTTTAGAATAACGCTGTTTTTAGTTTCTGTATCGGGTTCAATGTTATTAGATAATTCTGCCTCAGATAACTCAATTTTCTTACCTGTAATAGCAGCATTAAGAGCTTTATTTTCTTTAAAGCGAGGTGAAAATATTCCCCCAATGATACCGACAAGTGAAATAGGTAATAACGTCATGACTAGGATAATATTTAACGGTGGAGTCGAATATTGCCTCAAATGAAAAGGAGATGACTTGATGACCTCGTTTAAAGCACGTACCACATGTTTAAATTCAAAATTAAGACCTCTTGCTTCTCTAGCTGATTTAGCTACTTCCAAAACATCAAATACTTGTGATAGGAACGTACTAAGTACAATTGCTATAAAGATAAATGATATAACTCGACCTAGGGTTTTATTGATACCAAGTGCGTAAACAATTGTAGCTATCACAGCTAACACCATTAAAAATGTTGGCTCAAAAATATTATATAAATTAAGTGTTTTATCTGACCATTCACCTAAATCAGCTAATGAAAGTGACATTGATATCAAGAATAGTATAAAAAAACTAGCTCCTAACTTATTCATTAGCTTTACATGTTTTAATGCGTCACTGGCATTAAAAGTTACTGCTTGACTTTTTTCCATGTTAATTCCTTATTGTTGAATTTTTTTATCCAAAAAAAAGCACCAGACAATATGCATGGTGCTTTGTTAATTTATTTAAATTTATAAAATTCTTTTATTGAATTTACGTGATGCTAAACCAAGCATACCTAATGCAAAAATAGCTAAAGTAGTGGGTTCAGGGACTGAGGTTGTGCGAACTAATGCAATTCCAAATCCGCCATATTGTTTGTTAGTAAAAACATCACTTCGTAGTGATACTGAGTTTGTTTTTTGTCTCATGAAGGGAGCAAGTTCGTAATCATCAGTAACACTAGCTATGTTATATAATCCATCGGCATCTAAATCATTGCCGAATATAGCAGAAGTTTCTTTTTGCAAATCCCACCAACCTTCTGTTAATCCACGAGTAAATCCAAACAGAGAGAGAAATTGTAGTTCAGGATCAATAGTAATATCTTCACCACGCTCAAAAGGAGAGGTTAGAAATTGTGATGTATTTTCATCTGCATCCCATAAATTGTGAGAGGCCAAACCAAAAGAGTTAAATAGTTCGCTCATTTGCTGATTTGAAGCTAACTTCCAACCATCTGCACCGTATAATGACAAGGCAACATCTATTGACGTAAGGAACGTTACATCCCATTGTAACCACTCCATACCTTTACCAGATATAACATTTGTATCTTCATTTAACGTATAGCCGTTATGGGTTATTAAGCCTGCGCTCGAAGTAAAGCTAGTAAATATAAAAAGTAATCCTAAAAAAAATTTTTTCATAATAATAATTCCTTGTGAATTACATATTTAGACCAGTGATTTTAAAATCACCATCAACGTTTTCGACTACAATGGGCATAGGCATTGGCTCATCGCCTAATATAAAAATATATTTTTCTTCAGATACTTTTTTTACCTTTTGCCCACAACTTGCTTTTTGCCTTTCAGAATCAGAAATGAATGGGAATTTGATCAGCTTTGGATCTGTGCTGAGGGTTTGGAGTGTGTCAACGTCCTTGTTTTTAAAAGCTTCACAATAATCAGCAATCACTGCTCTTGCGTTATCTTCAGGGGAGCTACAGGCAGATAAAGCAATGCATGTAGTAGAAATTAATAATAGGTTTGAAATTTTCATAAATTATCCTTTAAAATATCAGTAATTAGCTAACTACTGAGTAAAATCCATTTTTTTTCATTATGGCAAAGCGAAACTTAGCCTTGCCGCCAAATGTTGCTAAAGTGAACTTTTTGCTACCTTTAGATTTTTCGGTCAAGGTTACTTCTGAGCAATCTATGTTATCTATGAAATCAGAAAACTCGTCTTTTCTTGATATTTTTTTCATTCGTTTAAAAAACTTATCATCAACATTTGGCTTTAATTGTTCTAAGTTTGCATCTGTTATCGCATTACATATCGTATTTGCGAACTCTTCGTATGAAAACTCACTTAATTCTTTTTGAGTTTTTAAACTGTCTCCACAAGCTGACAAACCAAATGATACAAAACCGACAATCCCTATTACCTTCAAAAACTTCATTTAGCACCTCGCTACTTATAAATAATCGCATATCCAACCTGAGGTTGGAGCGGTAAACTTTAATTAAAATTATTCTTGTTGTCAATTATTTAGCAATTGATGAATTAAATGAAAAAACTTGATAGCAAAAGTATTGATAAACTTGTTGGAGAAAACTTAAAGCGAATAAGAGAGGAGCAAGGAAAAAGCCAGCAACATATAGGTGATCTAATTGAACTAACTAATCAGCAAATTTCTAAGTTTGAAAGAGGTATAAATGGTTTTAACGTAAGCCAGTTATATATTATTGCTCAAGATTGTGATGTGGATATGAATTATTTTTTTGATTTAAATGAATAATAATTGTATAGAAGTTGATACCTACTAGTTTGTGACTTTTTAAAGGTTATGGGTTAATACCCAATAACCTAGCGATGCTTACTTTTTTATTTTTATTCATTTTGTAAAATTGAACATAATTGGTTTCTAGAAATATTTTTCATCTTTTCGTTATTTATTAACTCTTCTTCGGCATCAGTTAGGCAAAAATTCAAACCAGCATCATTTAAATAGCCCTTAGAAGTTGCTGTAAAATACCCCAATGAAATATTGGTTTTTTTATTACTTCTAGATTTTCTTTTACTCATGTTTATTTTAGGCTCTGATGGGGGATCAATTAATATCAACCCATTACAAATATTATGATGAATATCTTCCCCTTTTTTGTCTATATACCTTAATCTATATGAGTTAGAGAAGAATATATTCCTGAAATGTTTTATTAAATGTTCATCAGGGTCTATGCTTTTCAGTTGACTAATTAATAGAGTGAAACTGAAATGATGGTTAATAAACTCGTTGAGCATTTGTGGTCTATTTTTAGTTAAAATATCTTTACCTGCACTATAATTTTCTTCTGATCTAGCAAGTAAATTATCATAAGTAATTCTCTTTAATTTTCTGATACTTTTAGACTCACTAATATTAACTGTTAAGGTTGAATTTTCATGGAAATTAGTAATTAATTCAGGTGGTTTTAATGATCTCAGTTTGTCTTGGGAGCGTTTTTCATCTGATGTATTACTAACAGCTACATCATGGATTTGATGTAATAATTTTATAATAAGCTTTATATTTTGATATTTTTTATGATTACTTTTTTGCAACCAATAAATATATTTATTCGCATACCGTTCAGATTCAACAGGTACAATTAATACACTATCTTCATCATCAATAAATTCATGCTCCAATAGTTCAAGAGCATCAAAAAACAGCTTGTACAATGTTCTAATTGGCTGATCATGTTTAATTAATACATCAGTAATTTGTTGGTTTATTTCTTCAACTTTAATTGCTATACAATTTTCTTTTTTATGTATTTCCTCATTTATTATTTTAACAAAGTCTTTTATTTTCATTTTTTCCCTCTATATTATAATAAGTTATGGGTTAATAACCCATGACTTCAATATTGCATAGAAACAAAACGAATCAATAGCAAACAATAATTAAATTTCTAGGAGTCATGATTTCATGGAAGAAATAGGTACAGATCCACCAGTCGTTTTAGTCAAAACATGGTTAGAGTTGCTGAGAAATTCAGAAGAAACTATGGCAAGAGACAGAGCAAATAAAATGCTACTTGGTGCTTTTGGTGATGATATGGCAGCAGTAGTTAAATTTATGAAAAAGCATAATATTAAGTAATTATGTGCTAATAACCTATAATCAGTTAATAATATAAAATGTGATTTTGATTGAGTAATCAGCGAATTATCCTTTACCTCTAAATGGAGCTATCTGTTTAAGATTAGTGGTTAAATATAGCCTTCATTCATTTGAATAGTAAAAGCCAACATTGAGCTGGCTTTATAGTTAAAATAAATATTACCGTTATTTTTTAAAAACATGATGTTTTTTTAATTTTTTATAAATAAGTTTAAATTCATCTTCATCCACTTCAAAGTTAGTTGATGCATCATTTTCTTTAACTGCTTCAATCAAATCGTTATCAATAGAAATAAACTTATAATCTGGCTCGCAAACAAAATTTAAAAGGTTAAGTTGTTGAGTGGTGCTCAATTCTTCAAAATATTCTGCATCTTTATTAAAATCTTGTACTTCACTAGCAATAGCTTCATTATCCCAATGCCATTTTTCGGCTAATTCCTTAAACCAAACTTCTAATGCATTTCCTGATTCTTTTAATAAAACAGACTGGCTAGGTTTTGCTAGATAATTAATCATTATATACCCGTAGTTGTTGTACATATTAATTACTCCCTAATACCAATTGATCATGTGTTGTTCTTGTTTTTTATCATCAACAATAAATGCAAAGAAATTACATTTGTAAATCCTTATACACTCACTCGCTATATCAATAAAAAAATCAATACTATGAAACTCATCTTTGATCACAATAGGCTTTTCACCTGTTGTTATTAACCTTACTTCTGCGCAATCATGGCAAACATCAAAAAGAAGTCTTTCATGATGATGAGTATCGGCTCTAGCTGTAATAAAGGATAGTATTTCTTCTCTAGACAAATCATTGAACTTATTAGTTAGCTTGTCTAACATTGCTGAAAAACTATTTAATACTTCTGGTTCTCTAAAGTCTTCGGAAGAAGATACCTCAAAATCGCGTGATTTATTTTCTTCAAGATCTACTGTCATTTTAGCTGTATATTGCATTTTATTTCCCCTTTTAGGTCATTTTTGGGTGCAAAAACCCAATTCAGCCTTTTTGACTGAATTAATTTTTTAAATTCGTTAAGTTTTTATGCTATTAGAGTGTATAACTACACTGTGGTATGGCTGCTATTAAGCAGCAACGCCATTAACTATTGTTGGCGAGATCCATCTGATTTCTTGTTTCCGTTCAATACTACCTCTTGCACCAACCCATTGTTTTCTGTAAAAACCACGTCTGGTGAAACACTTAGGGCTTTTATGTTTCCCACCCTGGTAGTCTTTAATTTGTACTACTTTATTAGAGTTTGATTTTTCAACAAACCAGTTTTTAGGTTGATTACTAGGAAATAACTTAAATCCTTTTTTTGTTTTTTTGAGCTGTGGGCGTATAGGTTGAGTTGCTTCATTTTCTTGAGCTTTTACAATGCTTTCTTGAGTACATAAATTAATAACTAGAGATGTACAAAATTTTGCTAAAGGTAAAAGCTCACGACAAACCCGATCAAAATGCGGCTGATTAGAAGAGTATCGATTTGTTGATGATTCTTTACTAAAAGAAAGCTTCAGGCCTTCTTCAATTGTCCAGTCACCTAGTTGAATTGGAATAGGTGTCAGCCCAAAAGGAGTATTCAATAATAATTTTAAATATGTCTTATTATTTTGCTTTTGATAATCGATGCTCGCAAAAAAACCATCCATATCATTACGATGTGGTGTTTTAATGTAAACAGACCATTCAGGAATATTTTGTATTCTTTCAATAGTCACCATTCCATCGAATGGTGTATTACTTAGCTTGGCGAATGTTTCATCAGAAAAATGATAGGTTCCTTGGGTATATCTCCAAGATATTAATGTTGAAAAAGATATTCTATCTATTTCACTGATAGATGATTCATTTGAAGATATATAATCCTTAATTATATTTATACATGATTCAAAATTAATGAATACGGATTTAGGGCAACCAACGTCAATATTGGGATCAATTTTCTTAATATATTCATCGGTTACTTTCTTTCCAACATTTGGAAGTTTTTTTATTAGTTTATTTAAGTGCTCTACTGGTGAGAGAGTCCTTTCATTGAGAGAAAAGACACAATCTTGATTCGCAATTTTTGTTGCTGTTGTTACAAATGTTTCACTATAAATTTTTGTCATACACTTCTCCATTTCTTGTTAGTAGGTGGGCATGACAAAATGTCAGTAAATATGCCCCCAAAGTTGTAATGATTTAAAAAGAATCATTTTTTTGTACTCATGTTGCTTAAATTTAATTATTGTTTCTCAGTATTATTTTTACTGTGTTACAAATTTAAAATTAATTTAAATAAAAAACTTTCAATTTTTAAAATTTTTTTATTGCATTGCGAAAAAGATATATGATAATATAGCTGTAATATTGCCATACCTTCGATTTCTTGGTGTATTTTATAGAGTGGTTTTCAAAAGTCAATCAATTTCTTTGGTTGTTTCTCGTGTGTCTGCTTGTTTTTCCTACTATTTTTTTTGGTTTATTTTTTTATCGTTATTTATCAATGGATTATTGGTAAGGTTTTTTGTTGTGTTTTTTTTGATTGTATGTATTGAAAGGTCTATCTTTTGGGATACTTTTATTTATTGAATATAAAGTGTGTCTAAAGTCTTGATTTAATAAAACTACATGTAACATTGTTATTAAGTAACTTTAAGGACACAAAATGAAAATAGGATATGCAAGAGTAAGTTCAACAGAGCAAAATTTAGAAGTACAACTAAAACAACTTCAAGAAATAGGTTGTGAAAAAATATATCAGGAAAAGGTAAGTGGTAAATCAGCCGATAGGCCTGAATTGATTTCAATGCTGGACTTTGCAAGAGCAGGGGACATAATTCATGTTACTAAAACTGACAGGTTAGCTAGGTCTACGATTGATGCATTACAAATAGCTGATGAATTGGAAGCTAAAGGGGTTGGATTAGTCTTACATGATCTTGGTGATATTAATATTAATTCACAAGTTGGAAAGCTGATATATACGGTGATCAGTTCATTCGCTGAACTTGAAAAATCTAGGATATTACAACGTTGTGCAGAGGGTAGGGCATTGGCTAAATCCCAAGGCAAACACCTCGGTAGATATAAAAATGAAAAACTCCATGCTCAAATAAAAGAATTTTTTGCTAAAGGAATGAATAAGAATTTGATATCAAAAACGCTTAAATGTTCTAGGACGACTATTTATCGAGTTTTGAATGGTAGTAATTAATTTCTTCTATATTAAATAAACTTATTTTACATCATAAGATTAATAGTTTGGGGATTTTAAATTTGATTAATAGCCAAACAATCAATAATATAACCGTCATTATGACGTGTTTGTTTTAAATGGAATTTATCAAGACAGTGACTACCCCTAAAAATACTGCTGCTCTAAGTCAATTAGGAAATTTATATCAATACCTAATAGCATTAAAAATCTGTTTAGAGTCTGATGATGGTGAATTAGTTAATATTGAGCAATATGGTGATTTAACCACGGCTGATTATAATTATGAAATCAAACACCATAATGATCCAAATTACTCGTTAATTGATACTCATATTGATTTTTGGAAGTCATTATCGAATTGGGTTGATAATAGAAATACACTTATATCCCATTCAAAGTTTATTTTACTGACCAGTGCTATAGTAAAAGAAGACAGTACTTTTAAAGATTGGAATAGAGCTAAGTCAGAGACCAAGTATCAGAAAATCCAAGATATTCATTCAGCTATCAAAAAATCAAAGCATGAATATAAAACGCTTCAACCATATCTAAATAATATTTTTACTTTTAATGATGATTATACAGAAAAAGAGTTATTAGATGTTTTAGTCAAAGTAACAATTAAACATTCATTTGAAAATGCCTATGCGCTTTATGAAAATTTATTAAATCATACTGCTTTTCTATTTTCCAAAATGAACCAAAGATCTTCACTAGTTCGATCATTAATAGGCTTTATTGTTGAAAAGGGTGTTCTCTCACCTAAAGAATGGGATATTGAGATAAATGAATTCAGGTCTTTTCTTCAAGAGCAAGCGAGAAAAACTCTTAATAATGAAGTTTTAGACTTTCCTGATATTGAGCTATCTACTGAAATTGATAAAGCAACACTTGAGAAAAATTTTATAAAGAAGATTGCTGACATCCCATATCCAGAGAAAATAAGTGAAGCGGCAATAAATTATACTCAAACACAAAATGTATTAGTTGTTATGGCTAGTCAAAACCCCCATGCACTTAAAGAGTTTGGTAAACAGGTTATCGAAGCAGGTCGACAGTTGGATAGCTTGAAAGAGATAATTTGCTTAGACGTTGAAACAAACAGTTTAAGTAAATTAATTAAAAAATCTAAAATACTGTATAACAAAGCAGGCTTAGAAATTCAAACAGGTAAAATTCCTCCAAATATTCAAAGCGGTATTATTCATACTCATATAGATGAATCTGATTTTCAGTGGAAAATTAAGGAAGAAGACATTGAAGATTAATGAAATTGAAACGCTTTCTTTAAACCCATATTGGTTATCAAATATAATTTGCCACTTTATCGAAGGATACGGTAATCATGCCCCATTTGAATTGATTTATTTAGCGACCCCTTTGATTTTAAGAGGTGAACCTCGTAATGCTCTTTGTAAATTAAATAAAACAAGCACTATTTATTCAGCATTTTTAGATGATAAAGATAAAAGAAAAAGAATAACAGCATTGCAATATTATGTTGAAGTCTATAAAGGCTTTGTTAATCCTGCTTTTATTGTTTATGCAAATAAAGGTAATGATTTTGGTCTTAAACTTACTAACAATAGTGTTTATGACTATACAAAAGAACGAGATAAAACAACAAAAAATTATTTAAAAGCGGCACATAATTTAGGAGTCGTTTTTTCAAAAGAAAAAAAACAGGATTGCTTTTTTAAGCTTGGAGTGTTCAAGGTATGAACAGTTATATTAAGAAAATTATTATTTTTGGAAAAGATAATCAAAAAAGGGAACTTAGCTTAACAAATGGTCTTAACATTATTTCAGGTCATTCAAAAAAAGGAAAAAGTGCTCTAATTGAAATTGTAGATTATTGCTTATGTGCAACAGTACCTTCAATCCCTAAAGGGGTGATTTCTGATTTTGCTGCGTTATTTTGTATTGTACTTAAAGTAGATAAAAACTTTTTAGTGATAGCTAGACCAAATAATAATGATACTCAAAGCAAAATTTATGTATCACTAGAAACGGATGTCAATTTCTTAAAAAATTTTGATATTTCATATTTTGAAAACCAACCATTATTAAAAATTAAAGGTGCTGGTCAAGATAATATTGAAAAATTTTTAGGGTTAAATATCGCTGATTCTAATCTTACTGAATCTGATGTTAAAAAAGGTAAAGCTTCTTTACGAAATATGACTCCTTTTTTATATCAATATCAAAATTTGGTTGCGAGTAAACATGCTCTGTTTTCCAAGATGGATGATTATAATCGAAAAGCTAGAATATTAGAGCAAATACCTATTTTCTTAGGTATTGTTGATGCTGAGTATTATTCAATTAAGCGTCAAATTGATGAATTAGAAAAAAAATTAAAAGGTATTGAACGAGAGAAAAATAAAGAAACATTGTTTAATACTCAATATGAAAAGAGGTTAGAAGGACTTTGTAGAAATTATTTTGCAATTATAGGTAAAGAACTACCTAATTTTAATAGTCTGACTAATTTAATAACGATAACAAAGGAATTACCCGAATTTGATCAATCTGAGCCATTCAAATCAGACTCTACAAGGTTATATAGTAAATTAAGAGTAAAGCTTTCAACTAAATCTTTAAGATTAAATACGATAAATACCGAGTTACAGAAAATAGAAAACATTGCTAAAAATGCTAAAAAGTCTATTTCAAACCTTTCACATATCAAAAAGCGTAGTGAGGCAGTTGAAATCATTGATTGCTTATGTCCTGTGTGTGGTAATGGTGTTGATTCACTATCTGAAGAAGCTAATTCTATCAATTCAGCGTTGGATTCGTTGAACATAGAGGTTGGTTCTATGGTCGGTTTCGCTAGATTTGATGTCGAACAAATGGAAACACTTAAGCATGAAAAAAGAAACCTCCAAAAAGAAATAAGTGAAATTAATACTCAGATTAATGAATTTGAAGATTTCAACAAAAAGACAAAAGAATATAAAGATAAAAGAGATTCTTTAGCTTTTTTACGGGCAAAGGTTGAAGTTATAGTTGAACAAATTAGTAATAAAATTCAAATTACAGATTTTGGCGAAAAAGGAATTATCAGTGAGCTGAAGTTACTAAGAGAATCACTTACAAAATATGACTTTAAGAAAGATCTGGCTGAGTGCCAGTCAAAGCTAAATATGTGGATGAATGAAATAGCGAACCATTTGGATTTTGAGGAGCAGTTTCTTCCAGCGAAATTAGAGCTTAACTTAAATACTCTATCAATAATTCATAATGATAAAAATTACGGTCGAATCCGTTTATCAGACTTAGGTAGTGGCGCAAATTGGTTAGCATTTCATTTATCAGCATCTCTTGGTTTTCTTAAGCTATTTTCGTATAAAAACAAATCACCTGTACCTAATTTTTTATTCATTGATCAACCGAGCCAAGTTTATTTTCCTAGAGACGTTGATAGTCATGATAATGATATTAAAAAAGTTGAAAATATATATATTCAAATAGTGAAGACTTTAAAGAAAGGTAGAAAGGAAAGTGGTAAATATTCACAAGTAATTGTTTTAGATCATGCTGACAATTTAGATCTTAAGGAATATCGTTATAAACGTTATGTAAGAGCTAATTGGTATGAGTCAGGCGATGCTTTAATTTAATATTGTATTAACAAGGATGTTAATTAATGAAAATACCACTAGGTGTTGATAAAGCAACTTCTAAATTAGTACTAATTAATGATTTGACAGAAGAGCAAAGAGGTTTAAAGAGTAATTGTATTTGCCCTGAATGTAAGTCCGATTTGGTTGCTAAAATGGGAGATAAAACCATTTGGCATTTTGCTCACTATAAAGGAACTGAAAGTAGAAACTGTCAAGAAACAGCACTTCATTTACTCGGTAAATATGTACTCTCCAAATTAGATTCAATTAAATTACCACCGTATAAAATTGGTTGTAGAAATCAAAAAGATATTTTGAAACGTTCTTATTCTATGGATGATATTTCAATTTTTGGTGAGGAAAATTTATTAATAATATCTTCGGAACAGGAAAAAACAATAGGGGATATTAAGGGAGATGTATTTTCTAAAGTTCAATATACTAATAATAACTTTTTTATAAACTTTGAAATTAATGTTTGGCATAAAGTTGATGAAGTTAAGTTAGAAAAGATAAGGAAATTAAATATATCTACAGTTGAAATAGATTTAGCTCATTTATTAAATGAAAACCAAGTTGATTTTGATATTGTGAAAGCAGAAATAAATAAGGCAATTAATCAGCGTATTATATTTTTAGCTAATGATATAACCGAACCATTCCGAACTGAATTAAAAGAAAAACTCGATAAAAAAGTTAAGGCTAAAAATAACCAAATATCTAGGTGGGCTAAAGAAATTGAAGAAAACTTAACTTCCAATGGTGTGACACTTCCAACATATACCTTTTCTCTTGAATACTTCGCAAATGATGAAATCCAGAAAGTAATTGATAGTAAATTGGGCGCAGAACCTAAAATAGAAAAAAAGGTTCAAGTGATTAAGTTTAAACATGTCCATGATAATCAATTTGAAATGTTATGTTCATTAGGAAATAAAACTAAAGAGTTAGTGGTTTTAGCTGATATTAATGAATTACCCACGTCTAATAGGTATAAGAACGCAGCACCTAGTTACCTTATTTTTAATGAAATTTTTTTGGATTCTTCTAACAAAAATATTCTGTTTGAGTGGGGAGAAAATGAAGTTGCTTTAAATTATCAAAAAAAATACAACTCAATAGTTAAATCCGAATTGAAGAAAATTAAAGCTAAAAAGTTGGAAAAAATTAATAAATATTTGGAACAGGTAGATCAAATTTTTGAGTCAGATGTAATGCCTATATCCCCGAATTTATTACAAATAAAAAAACAAGCTAATTGTTACTATAAAGAACTCATTCAAAAAGGTTATTCTGAAGAAAGGTTAAAGTCAGTAGTTGATGAGTATATAGATTATCAACACATATACGGCTGTGAACCTAAGTATTGGCAGCTAATTGCCTTTAGAGACATACATTGGGTCGATAATGATACTATTGATATCGAGTTCCTTTCTAAACGCCTTACATCACTTGGTGTTACGCTTGTAGACCCATATAAGCAACTGTTGTTCAACTCAAAGTTAATGAAAGCAAATAATGTTGATTTACCTTTTACTACTCCATTCTCAATGTTAAAAATGTATTTGAATCATTTAATGGGATTAGGATTGTTAAAAAAAGGTAGAGGAGCAAGATATCAAAAGCAATTTAGGTATGGGAAATCGTATAAATCATTAAAACTTAATGATAAAGAAAATTATTTAAAAGTTGAAAATCAATTGATTGATATTAAATTTTAAACTCACTATATTTATCAAACGCTATAGCTATTATTTTTATACAAAAACAAGGGAATTTTGATGGAACAAAGTGATTCAGGAAATGTAGTTTTAATAATTACTCTTATAATATTTTTTACACCTCTAATATTAGCGTGGTTGTCAAAGCGAAAGCGTAAAAAAATCGAAGTAGAATATGAAGAAGCTAAACAAAAGCTAAATATTGCTACGAATCAGGTTGAAGAGCTAACGAAAAAATATAGCCCAATAATTGATATCGAGTTACATGTTCAACAATTAATTGATGAAGCTGAAGAAGCTTCTGCATCTAATATCTCGCAATCAGAAACCATTTTAGCTAAAGCTGAGGCTAAAGCTAAAGAACTTTCAATTACTAGTCATTCTAAAGCTGAAGCACTAATAACTGATGCTGAAATAGAAGTTGTTAATATTAAGGCTGAATCTAAAGAGTTAAATGCTAAAGCGAATCAAAAACTAAAGGATACTAGGGAAAAAGTAGTAGTTTTGACTAATGAGGCTCATGAAGAAGCAAATCGTATTGTTGAGTTAGCTAAAGTTCAGGCACAAGAGATTGCTGGCGATGCATATGATGCTAAGTTAAAAGCAGACTCATATGAGACAGCAATAAGAGCAATGAAAAATACTATCGAAGGTTATAAAGATGATTACATCATCCCAAATCATTCAGTATTAGATGATTTAGCGGAAGAGTTTAGTTTTAAAGATGCAGGTGAACAACTAAAGCAAGCCAGAAAACGAGTTAAAGATATGGTCAAACAAGGTCATGCTGGTGATTGCGATTATGTAGAGCCTCATAGGAAGACTTATGCCATTCATTTTGCTGTAGATGCATTTAATGGAAAAGTAGACTCGGCATTAGCAAAGGTTAAGCACGATAATTTCGGAAAAATTAAACAAGAAATTATTGATGCTTTCGCACTTGTTAATCACAACGGAGCACCTTTTAGAAGTGCTAGGATCAATCAGTCTTTTTTAGATGCTCGTCAAGAAGAGTTGAAATGGGCAGTTTCGACACATGAATTACGTCAAATTGAATTAGCGGAACAACGTGAAATTAAACAACAGATTCGAGAAGAAGAAAAAGCTCGAAAGGAAATGGAAAAGGCAATTAAAGAGGCTGAGAAAGAAGAGCGAATGATTCAAAAAGCTTTGGAAAAGGCTAGAGCTGAGTTAGCTAATGCCAATGCAGAGCAACGCAAAGAATTTGAAGCACAGTTAGCTGATTTAGAAGGCAAGTTAGAAGAAGCTGAAGAGAGAGGCCAGAGAGCAATTTCAATGGCTCAACAAACCAGACGTGGACATGTTTATGTTATTAGTAATATTGGTAGCTTTGGTGAGAATGTGTTTAAAATTGGGATGACAAGACGATTAGAGCCATTAGACAGAGTGAAAGAGCTTGGCGATGCATCAGTGCCATTTTCATTTGATGTTCATGCCATGCTGTATAGTGAAGATGCTCCATCTTTGGAAAAAGAATTACATAAACGTTTCAATCGAGAATCAGTGAATAAAGTTAATCCGAGAAAAGAATTTTTCAGAACATCACTTGCCGAAATAAAGCAAATGGTAGACCAGCAAGGTGTTACTGAAGTTCACTGGACAATGAAAGCAGAAGCTACAGAATACAGAGAATCTATTGCAATTGAAGCAGCTCAGAGAGAAGAGGAAGTTGCTTAGGTTTAACATTGCTATATATAGCCAGACTTGGAATAATTTAGTTAGGTAGGAATGTGAAATACGTTATGACCCTGTAACATATTTTATATCCTACCTGACAGTATCTATACTGAATAACTCTACCATTTCCAATGCTACATCAGACATAGCCCAATAAGTTTGTACACCTCATATTTTCATAAAATTTTCTGAATTGGATTAAATAATATAATTTTGAAACTATATTATTATAAATGAATTGTTTTTGTACCCCTATATGTACCTTTTTAAAGTAAGTTTAAATTATCCTTTAATATCAATGGGATTTCATAATCGTGCCAGTAATGATTGGGTATTAAGAAATTTGGGTATATCTATTATAATTTATTATTTTCCATAATTTTCGCGATCCCATATACAGTACTATTATATATTTTAAAAATTTTAGTTGATTGATAAATAAGGTAAATTTATTTCTCTCTTTTCCAAAAACTCTTATTTTTCTGGTTGCACTATAATATATAAAGCACGGTAACTTATTGTTTAGTATGCAAATAACTCATTTTTTTACCGTATTCCAGACACATACACTTTTAACTAAATATCCTAATATATGAGATGGAGTCTACTTACAGCATTTAAAATAGTTCAATCAGAACTGTTTAAAAAACAATCGAAGATGTGATAGTGTTGTTAAGTTCATCTTTTTATAAAGGGACTTATTTATGAAAAAGTTATCTCTGGTTTATCTAACCTTCCTGCTCTCAGCCTGTAGTAGTTTACCAAACCTTGATGTTGGCTATTATTTACCTAAATCACAAGTAGTGATTACAGTAAATCAGATAGTTGCATGCAAAGATGTAGCAAACTGGAGCTATACAGTTTTAAATACAATCGATATAGAAGAGCAATACTCTGCTGATACGTCATCTATTAAATACATAAGCCTTAAAAATATTGATTCTTGGTATAGTAAATCAGATATTGAAATTGGTTTAAAAGATGATGGTCGATTATCTTCAATCAATAGTTCAAATTCTGGTCATGTTGGCGAATATGTCGATAAGGTTGTCAGTCTAGTCAGTAACATTAAGAGCCAAGAGATTAAGCCTGATTCTCATATCTGCGATTTTGTTGTTAAACACCATGAAACAAAATTTGATAAAGCTATAGGTATATATACGCTTAACTTGGTTTTTAAAGCTAGAAATGACTTTACTAACAAAGTCGATAATAAAATACATTTTAAACCAATGAATATCACTTCTGCTAATTATAATAGTTATTCAGATTTTTTAGGCTCCATCTCAGGTAGTTTTACAAACACTAATACGCATTCAACAGAACACTTTAAGAATATTAAAGACATTACTAATACTGAATTTATTGTATTTAAAGTACCTTTATTAGTTAAAGTTCAAGTTGATGTTATTAATAAGTCTCCTACAACTGCATCAAAAACTGTTAAAGCTCCTCACCTAAGCAATAAGGAATACAAATTACCAATACCTTCCGCACCGTTATTTGGAACCAATGGATTTGCAATAACACTAAATGAAAAAGGTGAAGTTAATAAAATTAAATACTCATCCGATAATTCAGGAGCTGGAGGTGTGGACGCATTAACTAAGTTATACACCTTAAAAGAAAGTGATAAAGAAAAGGTGACAGAGTTAAATACTCAAGCAGACTTGATAAAAGCTCAAGAAAGATTAGCCAAATGTCAGTTAGAGCCTAGTACTTGTGAATAATATTAAAATTACTATTTTAGGTTAATATAAAATGAAATTATTAATGTTTTTAAGTTTTTTGATTACAGGTATGAGCTTTGTTTTTAATGTGTCTGCATATGAAAATTTATACGTTACTCCAAACGATAAAATTAAAAACTATCTTAAGGTTAGGCAGGATTGGAAAAATGCTAACAACTTAAGTGGTAAGTTATATCCTAATGAAAAAGCCATACTAATTGAAAATATTCCTAGGTGGAGAAAAATTAAATTATCCGATGGGAAAGTTGGGTTCGTTAGTAAATCTTATTCAAGTGTAATAAATCCTGTAAATGACAATAATGAAGAAAAGAAACTTAATGAAATGGTCATTCATTATTTACCCATCGGGGCTGGTTCATGTTCTATAGTTGAGTGTGCTGGAGATAATGCTAGGCCACTGATTGTAGATTGCGGTTCTTTTTCTAAATCAGCTAGAAGTGACTCAGATTTTGATGAAATTCAGGTGAAAAATTATTTTAATAAAATATTATCAAAATATACGTTATCTCCTAATGTTGTCATTAGTCATCCTGATAAAGATCATTTGAGTTGGATTGATGATGCATTAGATGATGTAGCTGTAAATTCAATTTGGTTGGGTGGAGACTTTAATAATTATAAGAGAAAAGATTTCAAAAGTTGGCTCAAAAAACAAAAAGAAAAAGGAGCAAAGATTTACAAGGATCTTGGACATAATTGGCATAATAATGCACAGCCTATTTCTGAGTTGCAATGTGGTTTAGCTTCGACTTTTGCCTTAACTTCAAATGTAGGTGATAGCAGTGGGAGTATTAAAAATGGCAATAGCTTGGTTATTTCTATTGAATATAATGAGTTTGTAACTGTCTTTAGTGGCGATGCTGAAGATGAAACCGAAAAGTCTGCTATTAAAAACTATGATGGCGCACTTAAAACAACCGTTTTAACGTCTTCTCATCATGGTGCCGAGTCTCATGGGAGTAATGGCATTAAAAATGGTGGGAGAGGTCAATCTAAGTGGGAAGAATATACTTCCCCATCTGTTTTAATCACTAGTGCTGGATATAAAAAGTATGGACACCCAAGATGTGGTGCTTTGAAGGGGTTTTATGATTATATAAAAAAAATAAATACTCCCCATATGGTTTCTTGCGGTATTAACAATAATAAATTCAAGACTTATACAACTGGTAGAGCTGAATATGTTACGGAAAATAATGGTGTAATTAAAGTTACAACTAACGGGTATTCACCGCTAAGAGTTAAGTGTTTAGGTGAGTCTTCATGCGATGATACTATTTATTTTTAATAAGAATATCATTTTAAAAATTAAAAGGGATTAATATGAGCAATTTAGACCAATGGAAAAATAAAACTGTTGAAGAATTAATAAACCGTCCTAAGGTTGAATTATCTCCTCAAGAGATGGAAAGAAGACAAATATACTCATCACTATTATTTGCGATTACAGCCTATTACTTTAATGGAAATAAGTATGGAGATAATAATAATTACCCTCTAAACCCGAAGAACTTGAAAAGTGATAGTTACTTGGGGCATAACATTGCTGCATTAGCTGTAAACAAGCATGGAGAAGTCATAGATTTTGAATTTAATCATAATAGACTTTTTAGTAGCTCAGTTGAGCACGCAGAATCAAGGTTGATTAGGCGTGTTTTTTCGTTAACCCAAGTCCATAATTCTTGGAAAGATGATGCTCAAGATTTACCTAAAAAATATGGGAATCTATTATCTGAAGTTTCCGTTTATACAACCCTCGAATCTTGTACTCAATGCACAGGCATAATGACACTAGGTGATGTAAAAAATGTTATATATTTGCAAGATGATGCTGGTATGTATCACATAGGAAATATAGTTAAAAATTTAACAGATGGGCAAGGGTTTATTGAAGCACCATTACCTATATCTGGTATTGAAATAGAGTTCGATCTTTATGATGAGTTAAATGATGCATTTATACAGTTTAAGACACAGCAACGCTCTAAAGAAGGTTTACCCTTTGTTGTTTTTCCAAATGGAGAAGAAAAATATACATCATCTATAACTTCATTTCTTTGTACTAAAGAAGCATATAATATCTTCAAAAAAGGATTAGATAAATTGGAAGGATTTGAATTGAATTATGCTGATTTCCAGCCTAATGAAAAAGCAATGTCAAATAAAGAAGTTTTAGAAGAATGTGTCAGTTTTTATGCTTATGCAACATCAATGGGAAAAAGAGGAACGCCACATCGTATGTAAAGTAAATTTTATATAAAGATAACAATAAAATAATTAATATTTAATAAAGGAAATTTCATGGAAGTTAAAGTTCGTTGGGAAGTATCGCCCAAAATGTTTGATATAGTAAAAGAAGAATTTAATGCTAATGATATTAAATATAGAAAAGGGCTAGGTTTTGATCCTATATCGGGAGTGGTTGTAGCACTATCCGTAACTTTGTTGATAAAAATTGCATTGAAAGCTTTGAAAGATACAAAGTATTGCGGGGTCATCATTGATACAACAAAAACTCCAATAGAAGTGAAAGAAATGCCTAATTGGGATCGAAATCAAATGTTACTAATTAGTGATAAAGGAGCTGAAATAAAGAGTTTCACCAATAAAGATGATGATGTTAAATCATTAATGAAGCTTATTAAGTAATTAAAGGAAATAAAGTGACTATATTGTTTGATAAAAGCGTTGTTTTTTATCATGATTCGAAAGGCTCAGAAAAAGTAAAACTCGATGAAATGATTAAATCGAATGGTCATTTTCCTGATGTACATGATACTCATAATACGTTGTTAACACATGTCAATGCAGCTATTAGCGGCGATTTGTTAGCAATTAATTTATCAAAGCCAAAGCGTGTTGTTGACAATAAACCATATAAAGCTCTGATTTATATTACAACTGAGGTTGATGAAGTTGCGAGGTGTACTAATGAGGGTGATTATTATTTAATTACATTAAGTTATAGCCTAATTTGTCGGATAGCTTTGATTGCAAGTCGGTTAGATGAAGTCATTATATGTAGAAGAGAGAAACAAAATTTTGGGGATGAAAAAAGAGCAGATAACGGTAGTGAAACATATCAAGATGCAGAGCTTCCCCATGATGATTTTTTATTTGGGCTATTAGCTAGGAGTGAAGATATAAATCAAACAGATGCTTTAAGGGTTTCTGACTCATGGATTCCTAATTGTAAAGATCATGGTTTTGGAACTCATATGGTTTTTTATGATTTAGTGCGTATGATTGTCCTTCATGAACTTGCTCATTGCATATTTGGTCATCTTGAAATAGTTGAAAATACTTTGGGATTGATGTCTTTGCAAGAGCACGAATTAAATAGTAATCAAACGGGACTGTCTGATAAAGAAAATGAATTGCTTCAATCCATTGAGTTTGAGGCAGATCGCATCGCGATATCTTCTATGACTGCCCAAATTTTAGTTGGATTTGATCCTGCGTGGGTGTTGTTCTCAAATGCAGATATTGAAATTGCAGATAGATTATCTGTATTAAATTTGTCTATAGCTATTTTTAGTTCACTTTGGGACATGAATGAAATCAAAAAGGGAATTTCAGCTCTTCCCCTTGCTGAAAGGGTTTCCAAAATTATTGATAGTACTCATCCCCCTGCAATACTCAGGTATGCAAATATGTCTGAATTTATGTTAAGAAACTCATCTGGAATAGCACTAAAATTTAATATATCTGATCTTGCAATAAATACTGTTGAGGCAAAAGATAATTTAAATTTGAAGATGATATTAAATCAAGATCCACTCCAAACAGTATTAGAAGTTATAACTAGGCAATACTCAACTTTTTATATCGTAAAGATGAAAGAGGTTTGTGAATATTTTCATCAATATTTAGCTGCACAAGGGCCACTCAGGTTTTCCAGAAGACTAGATAGGCCTATCAACTCGTATAATCAGAAATTGTCAGATTCAATGGGAATTGTCAGGTATAGTACTTTGAGTAAAATTTACCTCAGTTCTAATCAAGATTTTTTCAATATGCAGGAATTTTATTATCCTACTTTATTAGTTAAAACATCTAAATCGGAATCACTTGAGCTAGAAGATATATACTTTTAAATGGCTCATATCTTTAACTAATAAAATGTGAATAAATCTTTTTCAATACACATGCACTGTTTATTGGTGATAATAATTACAATTTTTGGAATACACTCCCTATTTGGGGGCATGCCTAGGGATTCGAATTCTTCTTGTGTTAGCAAAATATGATGTAGATATTATATAACTTCAATATTCATCATTTTTAGCCTTAACTCTGTCACAGTTGTCTGTCACACAAATGTTATGTTATAATAAAGTTCAATAAAATCATTTTGTTATGTGATACTTGAAGTTGGGTTGAGAATCTCTCGCTCACCGCCATATATATGGACTATAACGTCCCTAAAAAAGCTAAATCATTAGAGCAATGGTTTAGCTTTTTCCTCTTTATGGGCTTCCCAAAAATTATTAGCATCCTAGTACTTATGTGGTACCCCTGATGTTTACCGTTGAATAGTTAACTGTAATTCCCCCATGCTGCGGTTGTGCAGTGCGAAATAGTTAATACTTCTTATTGCTAATCAAACTTTATCAACGCTAAAGGATTCTCAAGTTTTATGATTTTATTGATTAAAAATAATCAATAATACTGATATATTGGAGTACTAGTTTAATTTTTGCGCTAAAGTAATAATAAAAAAATAAAATACAGCGCGAAAAGTCTATATTCATGGAGTTATAGCAATGAAAAGCGGTAAAGATACTAGCATACTCATAGTTGATGATATTTCTGAAAATATTCAGGTAGCCATGAATATTTTAAGAGAAGAAAACTATACATTCTCTTTTGCTAATGATGGAGAAGAAGCTTTAGTTTTAATCAAGCAAGAAAAATTTGATCTTATTTTGCTAGATATCATGATGCCAAAACTCAATGGGTTCGATGTTTGTCAGCAGTTGAGCCTAATGCCTGATAAGAAAGATACCCCTGTTATTTTTCTTACAGCAAAAAGTGATGTGGATGCTATCGCTAAAGGCTTTGACGTTGGAGGTGTCGATTATATTATTAAGCCTTTTCATGCGTGCGAGTTATTAGCCAGAGTTAAAACACATTTAGACTTGTCTTTCACCAAAAAATTATTAGCTCAAAAAAATGCAGAGCTGGCCTTAAAAGCTGATTTGCAAGGAAAGCGGCTCCTTAGGGAAGTGGAAGAAAACCAACGAGAAATGATCTATGTGCTGATGGAGGTCATGGAGTCAACCTCGGATGAAACGGGTAAGCATATCAAGCGCGTTGCAGAAAGCTCAAAACTATTAGCGCATTACACTGATTATTTGACCGAAGATGATGAAGTTGTCATTTTTCATGCTGCCCCCATGCATGATATTGGTAAAATTGCGATTCCAAAAGAAATACTGCACAAGCCAGGTAAATTAACACCTGAAGAATTTGCTATCATGCAAACTCATGCTGAGAAAGGGAAGGACTATTTAAAAAACTCTAAACGAAAATTGTTAACTGCTGCAGCTATTATTGCCCATGAGCATCATGAAAAATGGGATGGTACTGGATATCCTCGAGGGCTAAAAGGTAATGAAATTCATATATTTGGACGAATCGTTGCTCTTGCTGATGTTTTTGATGCCTTAACTCACAAAAGACAATATAAGCATGCTTGGACGATAGATGAGGCGGTTGAGCATATTAAATCGTTGAGCGGAATACAGTTTGATCCTAGTTTAGTCAATATTTTTGTCGAACATTTACCTGAATTCATCGCAATTATTAAAGAATAATGAGCAGATTATACTGGCTTTTAATTGTCTTCATCAGTTTTTTATCTATCGCACAAGCTAATGATATTAATACTGTTGCCTTAAGTGCTGATGAGCAACGATGGTTAGCTAATAATGCGATTATTAATGTCGCAGGCGGTAATGAGTGGGCTCCTATCGACTTTGTTAATAGCAAAGGAAAATACGACGGTTTTGCTTACGACTATTTAAAATTAATTAGTGAAAAAACCGGATTAACGTTTAACTTTAAAAGCAGCTCTTGGACAAAAGCTTACAATAGTGTGCTAAACAAAGAGAACATTTTATTACCTGCTTTATACCAAACTACTGAACGAGATAAGCATCTAATTTTTAGCGAAGCTTACTATCGCTCTCTTGACTATTTTTTTACCCGTGACGATGTTGATTTTAATCGATCAAATGAATTTCAAGGAAAAAAATTAGCACTCGTTAAAGACTATGCCACTGGCCCTTTACTGCAAAAGTCTTATCCCAACCTAACAATCATTTACACTGAATCCTTAGAGCAAGCTATTACCTTGTTGCTTGAAAAAAAAGTTGATTTGATTTTTGACTCCTATGTCACTATTCAATATTTAATGAAAAAAAGGGCGATTGTTAACTTTGTGCCCTATAAGTCGCTTGAGAATATGGATGTTTTTCCACTTAAAATGGCAACAACTAAGAATAACCCTGAATTGATCTCTATTATTAATAAAGGGATGAAGGTCATTAGCGAAGAAGAAAGACAGGCATTATTAACCAAGTGGGGAATATCAACGAATCTTTTTCCTTCGCAAAAACGAGCATCTCAACAATTAAACTTGAGCACTCAACAAATTCAGTGGATAAAAGATCATCCCACCATCAGAGTTGCAGCAGATGTCAGTTGGCTGCCTTTTGATTTCGTTGATGAGAATAATGTTCATGATGGTTTATCGCACGATATATTGGAATATATTTCAAGCGTGACGGGGTTAGATTTTGTCTATGTTCCCAATATCTGGCTTAATTCATTAAACCATG
This sequence comes from Colwellia sp., assembly GCA_026196955.1. GTDB lineage: Bacteria > Pseudomonadota > Gammaproteobacteria > Enterobacterales > Alteromonadaceae > Colwellia. The sequence continues at coordinate 27,924 of JAPHTO010000049.1, forward strand.
TCAAGAATAAACAGCTTGATTTATTACCTGCCATTTATAAATCACCGCAAAGATCCAAAGAGCTGCTTTTTTCAAAACCCTATTTTCAGCCACTCAGTTATTTTTTTGTACATGAAGACTCCACACTTACCCCAAGTAGCGATTTGAATGGCATGAGGTTAGCAGCAGTAGCAGGAAATGCCTCTGCTCAAGAGGTGATGAAAGAATATCCCCAAATCGATATTGTTTACGTTAAATCAGTTGCTGACGCTGTGCAGTTATTATCCCAAAAAAAGGTCGATTTAATCGCCGATGCGCTTTCTGTTGTTAATTATAACTTGGTCGAACAAGGAGTGACTGATATTAAAAAGCTAACACCAATATCAGGCGCTTCAACCAAGGGGTTACGTATTGCCGTGCGTGATGACTATCAAAACTTAATTCCAATTATTGATCTTGCCCTAGATTCTTTAAGCGAATTTACCAAAGAACAATTATTTCGAAAATGGTCTGTGCAGCCAAGCATACGAAGCTCAAATGGACTAGCGTTTACGGCAAATGAACAAGACTGGCTTGCACAATATAAACAGTTAAATATTGCTGTAGATCCTAATTGGATGCCATATGAGTCTATTGATATTAATGGTAAACATGTCGGCATAGTTTCTGAGTTTGTCGAATTGATAAGTAAAAAGCTGCAAATTCAATTTAATGTCATCAAGACTAAGGACTGGCAAGAGAGCACGGCTCAATTTAATAGTAAAAAAGCAGATATTATTTCATCTTCAATTGAATTTAATCATTTCGACAACGCCATTTTTAGTCATGAGTACTTATCTAGCCCCTTTGCTATTGTGATGCGCGATGAGAATCAATACATAGAAAACTTATCTCAGGTAATAGGTAAAAAAATTACTCTTGTTGAAGGGTATAGCAGTACTGAACAGATAATGAAGCAATACCCACAACAAAAATTTAATCTGGTACCAACGATAGCACATGGATTAGAGGATCTTTATACCGGTCATACTGATGTACTTATTGGCATTTTAATACAGGTGAATTATCACATTATTGAAAATGGGTTTGATAATTTACGTGTTGTAGGTAAAACGGCACATAAAATTCATTTAGGTTTTGCTGTTCAGCCGGAGTTTTCTCCACTCATCCCAATAATCAACAAAACCTTAGCAAATATTTCTACCGAGCAAAAGCAAGCCATTTTGAATCGGTGGGGGCAGAATGAAATATTAGTTAAAACGGATTACAAACTCATTTTTATCATTAGTTTTAGTGCGTTGTTAATCTTTTTGATTTTTATTTACTGGAACAGAAGGCTTCAAAAGGAAGTCGTTTTACGTGCAGAGATAGAGCAAAACCTTTCTGTTGTGATTGCCAATATGCCTGTCATTGTTTTTGTGACAGAAAAAGCAACTACCAATCTATTGATGGCAAATCCAACGGCAACAAAAGCATTAGATATCAATTCAAATGATATCAATGAAATTAAAGGAACTGATTTTTATCATTGGGAGCAAGCTCAGAAAACGATAGATAATATTGTCAATAAATTTAAAGAAAATGATCATTTCTCAAATGAATTAATTAAGCTTAAAACTTTAAATGGTAAAACTATAGAAGGGCTGCTTTCAATTTCTCCGATCAGGTTTCAACGAAAAGATGCTTATTTAAATATAGTGGTTGATTTAAATGAGCGCATCGAAATGGAAAAGCAATTGACCTTAGCAAAAAATTCGGCTGAAATAGCTAACAAAGCTAAATCTGAATTTCTTGCCAATATGAGCCATGAAATTAGAACCCCTATGAATGCCATTATCGGCTTTACAGAGCTGCTGTATGAGCAAGTCAAAGACGATAAACTTAAATCCTTTGTTAAAACCATTAAGTCAGCAGGCAACTCTTTATTACTTCTTATTAATGACATTTTAGACTTATCTAAAATTGAAGCAGGTAAAACAACCATTGATAAAAAAGTCATCGATCCTCATCAGTTGTTTGATGATATCGGTAATGTTTTTATGATGAATGTACGTGAAAAGGATTTAGATTTTATACTAGACATAGACCCTGATATCCCTTCTTCGCTACTTTTAGACTCGGCAAGAATAAGGCAGGTGCTTTTTAATCTGGTTGGTAATGCCGTGAAGTTTACTGATAAAGGTTATATAAAGCTTAAGGCAACCGCTGAAAATGAGAATGCTATCCACAGCTCTGTAGATTTACGTATTGATGTTATTGATACAGGTATAGGCATATCTGAACATGAAATTAGCAATATTTTTGAAAATTTTCATCAACAAGAAGGGCAGAGCGTTCGAAAGTATGGCGGTACAGGTCTAGGGCTAACTATCAGTAAGCGCTTAACCGAATTAATGAATGGAACCTTGACTGTAACGAGTAAACTAAACCAAGGATCCTGCTTCTCTGTAACCTTAAAAGCTATTGAAATCGCAAGTATCAGCGCGCCAAAAGAAAACATAATTGTACAAAAAATTAATTCTCCAATTAGTTTTCCAAACTGTCATGTGCTGATTGTTGACGACATAAAAGATAATAGAGAGTTACTTTATGAAATTATTACTGATTTAAAAGCAAGCTCAAAAAGTGCAGTAAATGGTGAAGAAGCAGTAGATTTCGCCTCAAATGAACATTTTGATTTGGTTATTATGGATATTCGTATGCCGATAATGGATGGCTATCAAGCGGCACAAAAGATCAAGGAGTTTAACCCTGAACTCCCCATCGTCGCTTTAACAGCCTCTGTGATGCGAGATGATTACGAGCTACAGCGTAAAGAAAATTTTAATGGTTATTTACGAAAACCAGTATTAAAAAGAGAGTTAATTAATGAGCTAAGAAAGCACTTACCTTATGAGTATGAAAATGAAAACTTATTAGATAATGACGGTGAGTTCAGGCAAATATGCATAAACTCAGAATTAAATCTGCTGCTTAAAAATGACTACTTAACTTTGTGTTTAGCACTGCAAAAAAGTAACAACCTAAGTGATATTGCAGTATTTGCAACAGATTTAGCTAAGCTATCGAGGAGCTATCAAGATAGCCATTTAGCTCAATTTTCAAAACGTTTGCTAGAGTACACAGACGCTTTTGATATTAAAATGATTAAACATTCCCTTAATCACTTTATTTTTCAAATTGATGATTAATAAGTTATTTTACAAGCTTAATAATTCTTCCAATTGTCAAATAAGCGATGCAACAAAAAAGGGCGCTTCAAATGAAGCGCCCTTTTAGAATGAATAGAGTTAGTTCTACTTAACTTCTTCGCCTGCGGCTTGTTTGTCGGCGTGATAAGAAGAGCGTACTAAAGGTCCACAAGCTGCATGCTCAAAGCCCATTTTAGTCGCCTCTTCTTGGAACATAGCAAAGTCATCAGGGTGAACATAACGCTCTACGGGTAAGTGATCTTTACTTGGTTGCAAGTACTGGCCAATTGTTAACATAGTGACGCCATGACTGCGTAGATCGCGCATCACCTCGAGTATTTCTTCATTTGTTTCGCCTAAACCAACCATTAAGCCTGATTTAGTGGTTACATTAGGATTTGCTTCACCAAATTTTTTCAATAGATCTAATGACCATTTGTAGTTCGCGCCAGGCCGAGCCTTGGTATATAAACGTGGTGCTGTTTCTAAATTATGATTAAAGACGTGAGGTGGGTTTTTATTGAGTATCTCTAATGCTCTGTCCATGCGACCACGAAAGTCTGGCACAAGAATTTCAATTTTAGTGTTCGGCGCTTGTTCGTTAATTTCTTTAACGCAATCAGCAAATTGTTGTGCACCGCCATCGCGTAAATCATCACGATCTACAGAAGTAATGACTACATACTTCAGCGCCATATCTTTTAGACTCATCGCCAATTTTTTCGGCTCTTCAGTATCTACGGCTAATGGGCGACCATGGCCAACATCACAAAACGGACAGCGGCGAGTACAAATATCGCCTAAAATCATAAATGTAGCAGTACCGTGATTAAAACATTCAGACAGGTTAGGGCATGAAGCTTCTTCACAAACAGAGTGTAATTTATGCTTGCGTAAGTTAGCTTTGATGCCATCAATGCGCTCACTTGAACGAGGCAGCTTGATGCGTAGCCAATTGGGCTTACGCAACATGCTTTCTTTAGTTGAGCTAACAACTTGAATAGGGATATGTGCCATTTTATCGGCATCACGTAATTTTGTACCGGGCGCCATTTTAGCTGATTTTTTAACGGCGGTATTTGTTTGGCTTTCGTCTTTAGACATTTGCTTGCTCATAACTGCTTGGTAATCCTGTTTGGTATTCAACATTGCTAGCTTTTAGCAAGTTGATGGCATGTTTTACTAGCGCATCACTGGCGCTGTTGATATCTTGTGGACCTTGTAAATCACAAGTTTGCACCATTTCAAGGCCGGCATAACCACACGGGTTTATGCGTAAAAAAGGTGATAAATCCATGTTTACGTTCAGTGCTAAACCATGAAATGAGCAACCTTTGCGTACGCGTAAACCGAGTGAGGCAACTTTTTTATCATCAACATAAACACCGGGTGCGTCAGGTTTAGGATATGCATTGATATTATAATCATTCAAAGCTGCAACTATGCTCTTTTCGATCAAGGTTACTAGCTCTCGTACGCCTATTTTTTTGCGACGTAGGTTGATCATAAAGTAAATGACTTGTTGACCCGGGCCGTGATAGGTGACTTGACCGCCTCTATCTACTTTAACCACTTCAATATCACCGGGCATTAATAAATGCTCTTCTTTACCCGCTTGCCCTTGAGTAAATACAGGCGGGTGCTCAACTAACCATAGTTCGTCGGATGTTTGCTCATCGCGATTATCAGTAAAGTTCTGCATAGCGTGCCAAACTTTACTGTAATCCATAGTATTTAGTTGCCGTATAATCAAAGGGAGGCTAGCTATAGGCTCAGACACAAAAACTCTCTCTAGGTATATTGAAGTGAAAAATAGCGTTATAAAACGTAGCGAACTTGCTCAATGGCGTTTAAGGTTTTATACACTTTTTCAATATGTTCTTTGCTTGTCACTCTCACGGGAATAGAGACGGAGTGATAGTTACCTTTAGAGCTAGGTGTTATTTTCGTTGTGTAGTCGCCTGGGGTATGTTTTTGTAGTTCGGCAATAATTAAATCTGGCAGCTCATCACAAGCAATGCCCATCACTTTAAAGTTTAATACAGTTGGAAATTCTAATAGTTCGTCGAAATGGGTTTTCATGTTTTTCTCTACAAAGACATAAGATAGCGAAACTAAAGCGCTAAGATAATAATTTAGCTATTTTATCACTAATAGTTGCTAATAAAAACACCTAGCTATTTTCAATTCGAAAGCCTATTTTTATAGTGACTTGAAAGTGTGCAACTTTGTTGTCAACGATATGGCCGCGTGTTTCGACGACTTCGAACCAGTCAAGGTTGCTGACCGAGTGTGAGGTTTCAGAAATTGCATTTTGAATGGCTTCTTCAATACTATTTGGTGACGTGCCAACAATTTCTAGTTTTTTATACGTGCGATGGTTTGACATAAGCATACCTTTAACTTTTAGCTGGAGTTAATGTTAAAGATAGTCGATATGAATTTTTTCGCGAGAAAATAAAAAGAGCTACAAATATGTAGCTCTATGAAAGATTGCTTAGCAATACAATACAACTCTTGTAGATATTTCGTTCAAATTCTAGGAGAAAGCGCGGAGTTTATAAGTATAAATGAGCACTTTCGACAACGAAGTTGGACGAAATAACAAAAGATTACTCTAGTTAAACTTTCTCAATGACCATGGAAATTCCTTGACCAACACCAATACACATAGCACATAATGCATAACGCTTATCTGAGCGCTCAAGTTGTTTCATTGCCGAAAGCACAATGCGAGTACCACTCATGCCTAATGGGTGCCCTAGTGCAATGGCACCGCCTTGTGGGTTTAAACGGGGATCGTCATCTTCAAGTCCTAACTCGCGGGCACTAGCAAGTGCTTGGGCAGAAAAGGCTTCGTTAAATTCGATAATGTCCATATCATCAATAGATAAACCTAAGCGCTTTAACAGTTTAGCACTTGCAGGCGCTGGGCCAATCCCCATTATGCGCGGCTCAATACCAACGACGGCTGAGCCGACAATACGTGCTTTCGGAGTTAAACCGTTGGCTTTAGCGGCATCGCCAGTGGCGATAATCACGGCGGCGGCGCCATCGTTAATACCTGAAGCATTACCTGCGGTTACAGAGCCACCGTCGCGAAATGGTGCTTTTAGCGTGGCTAATTTATCTAAGGGCGTTAAACGTAAGTGCTCATCTTTTGCAAATACTAAATCGTCACCTCGGCGCTGAGGAATAACCACAGGCACAATTTCCTCTGCTAAACGGCCATCTTCTTGTGCAGCTTTGGCTTTAGTTTGGCTCCAGTGAGCAAACTTATCTTGGTCTTCACGGCTGATACTAAATTGCTCGGCAACATTTTCAGCCGTTTCTGGCATGGTTTCAGTGCCATAAATTTTATCGAGTTTTTTGTTGATAAAACGCCAGCCCATCGTAGTGTCATACATGGTTTGGCTGCGATCAAAGTTATTCTCTGCTTTGCCCATGACAAAGGGGGCACGAGACATACTTTCCACACCACCGGCAATGAGTATATCACTCTCATTCGCTTTAATTGCATTGGCAGCCATAGCTATCGCATTTAACCCTGAGCCGCATAAGCGGTTGAGAGTAATGCCGGCAACTTCTTGCGGGTAGCCAGCTAGCAGTAAACTCATGCGCGCTATGTTGCGGTTATCTTCACCTGCTTGGTTAGCGCAACCTAAAATAACATCGTCAACTTGGCTTAAATCTAAATCAGGGTTGCGATCTTTTAAGGCTTTTAAAGGAATAGCCGCTAAATCGTCGGCGCGAACTTTAGCAAGGCCACCGCCGTAACGACCTATGGGGGTTCTTACACCATCACAAAGGTAAACATCTTTCATTTTTCTCTCCATGCAAATTTAAACCTAATATCTGTGAGTATAATACTTGCAAAAATAGTGTTGTTATTTCAATGCGTTTATTTTGCTTATATTTATGCCTAATAGAAAGGCTAGCAACAGCGCATTAAGCTTTATATTTGTTATTTGTTCATTTTAGGTAATAACATTTCAAAACCGCCTTTTAGCGTAGCAACTAAATGATCAATTTCTTTTATGGTCATAGCTGTTGAGAGCGTTGCCGAGCAGGTATTGATCATCATAACGCCGTTATCAAAGAGGTGATCTAATAATTCACTAATTAACTTACTTTCAGCTTTATCCATATAAGCTTCACGATAGTTTTTAGGGGGCTGTGCTTTTAAATGCACTCTAAACATAGTGCCAGCGCCAGTTACACAAGCACCAATGCCTACTTCGTTGATGACTTTTGTGATTTCTTCGCGCGCGTAGGCGGCTAACGCATTAAGCTTGTTTACTGCTTCTTGATCAAAATCACGCATGGCAATGTAACCCGCCGTCATAGTGACAGGGTTTGCAGAAAAAGTGCCCGAATGTGGTAGCAATACTTTTGGCTCAGTCGGATCTAGTACTTTCATTACCCTGTCACAACCGGCAAAAGCACCTGTTGGGAAGCCGCCGCCAATCATTTTCCCCATAGCGGTTAGGTCTGGGTCAACACTGTAGTTTTGTTGTGCGCCAGCATAATTGGTTCTAAAAGTAATGACTTCATCAAATACTAATAATGAGGCGTTGTCATCAGCCCACTTGCGTAGTGCACAAACAAATTCATCGCTGGCTGGAATCAGACCAACACGGTGCGGTAATAAGTCAACGAGAATACAGGCAATTTCATCTTTATGTTGATCAAGAATGTTAATGGCGCGCTCTACATCATTAAATGGAATGATCACCACATCTTCAAGCGCTTTTTCTGGTGTGCCAACCGCAACCGGTGTGCTATTGGGCTTATCAACATCTCCCCAGTTACTAGGGTTAGCCGTTTGGCTAACTTCGGCATAGTCATAAGCACCGTGATAAGCCCCTTCCACTTTGGCTATTTTGGCTTTACCAGTATAGGCACGTGAGGCTTTTAACATTGCCATTACTGCCTCGGTGCCTGAGTTAACAAAACGTATTTTGTCAAAGCTAGGTACACGTTTGCAAAGCAATTCGGCAAAGTCTATCTCAGACTCTGTCGCCATGGTAAAACAACTGCCTTTAGTTAATTGAGCACTAACGGCTTCAACAATGGGGGCATAAGCGTGGCCATGAATTAACGAGGCCATATTATTGGCAAAATCGATACGAGTAACACCTTCAACGTCAGTCACATAGCAGCCTTCACCCTTATCGGCATAATAGGGATGTGGCTTTCTGAAAATAGTATTACGGCTTACGCCACCGGGTAAATACTCAATGGCTTTTGAAAATAACTGTTCACTTTTACTCATGGTTTACTCACTTTGATAACATTTCGTTGTGCTTATTAAATGGTATTTATTTCACCGCATTAATTAAGGTTACATCAGTGCGCGCTTGTACATAGTCAAAGCTCACCTCTGGTGCTAATTCGGTTAATAGTAAACCGTCATCGGTCACATCAATGACGCATAAATCACTGTATATGCGATTGACAACACCTTTACCCGTCAGCGGGAATGAACATTGTGGTAAAATTTTTGCCGCCCCCGTTTTTGTGGTGTGTTGGGTTATGATGTAAATAGTTTTTACGCCAGCAACTAAATCCATTGCTCCACCTACAGCGGGAATAGCATCGGGTGCTCCGGTAGACCAGTTTGCTAAATCGCCTTTTTCTGACACTTGCATAGCGCCTAAAACACACACATCAATATGTTTGCCACGGATCATGGAAAAGCTATCACCATGATGAAAATAAGCAGCGCCAGGAATTGCCGTGACAGGCTTTTTGCCAGCATTAATTAAATCAGGGTCAAGCTCTTCTGCACTTGGCTCTGTGCCCATGCCTAATAAGCCATTTTCGGTGTGATAAATAACCTCACGCCCTGCAGGAACATATTGTGCTACTTTTTCTGGAATACCTATGCCTAAGTTAACATAGCTGCCATCTTCAATATCTTGGGCACAACGTTGTGCCATTTGCTCGCGTGACCAACCTATAGCTTGTGGCTTACTCTCTTGTGTTTTACTTTCAGGTGAAGTGTTGCTCATGGGTAGACAACTCCCTCTTTAACTAATTTTGATTCTTGCTGCGGGTTAGCAACTTCGATAATTTGATTAACAAAAATACCTGGCGTAACCACATTCTCTGGATCTATATCGCCTAACTCAACCATTTCGTTGGCTTGCACTAGGGTGTTCGTAGCAGCCATGGCCATGATTGGCGCAAAGTTTCGTGCTGTTTTATTGAAAGTAAGATTGCCATACCTGTCTGCTTGTTTTGCCTTAATTAGCGCAAAGTCAGCTTTGATGGCAAGCTCCATTACATATTCTTCACCATCAAAAGTACGGGATTCTTTGCCTTCAGCGAGAGGTGTGCCAACAGAAGTAGGGGTATAAAAAGCAGGAACACCTGCGCCACCCGCGCGAATACGCTCAGCCAACGTGCCTTGAGGCACTAGTTCTAATTCAATTTTACCGCTGCGATAAAGCTCAGGAAACACCATGGAATTAGCGGTACGTGGGTATGAACAAATCATTTTAGCAACTTGGCCGTTTTCTATTAGGGCTGCTAAGCCAATGCGACCACTACCAGTATTGTTATTCACTACCGTTAGGTTTTTTGCACCATGGTCAATTAGGGCGTGAATTAACTCTATCGGACTACCTGCTTCGCCAAAGCCGCCAATCATTACCGTGTCGCCATCTTTGATGTCGGCAACGGCAGCGGCGCAGCTTGTTACTCGTTTATCTATCATTAGTTGTACTCACATAAAGTGGAATTATCAAAAAACAACTTGTTCGCAATGCGAACGTTTGTTACTATGTCGAACATTGTGCGTTAGTGTAGAGTTTGGGCATTTTAATGTCAAACAAAAGAGATGAAACAATGACAGATCAAACCAGTTTGAATGCTGAAATCAAACCGACTGAATTAGTACAGTCTTTGGTGAAGGGGCTAACCGTTATCAAGGCCTTTAATCAACAACGCTCAACTATGACGTTATCAGAAGTGGCTAATGTTACGGGCTTTACGCGTGCTGCTTCACGTCGTTTTTTATTGACTTTAGTGAGTGAAGGGTACGCCAAGCAAGACGGTAAACAGTTTTCATTAACCGCTAAGGTGCTCGATTTAGGCTTCTCTTATTTGTCGACAGTAGATATTTGGCACAACGCCAAACCCTTGATGAGCGCTTTAGTTGAGCAACTTAATGAGTCTTGCTCGGCAGCGGTACTTGATGGCAACGACGTGGTCTATGTTGCCCGTGTTGCGACGACTAAGCGAATAATGTCAATCACGCTAAATGTAGGCACTCGCTTACCTGCTTTTGCAACCTCTATGGGCAGAGTATTATTAGCTGATATGTCAGAGCCTGCACTTGATAATTTTTTAACGCATTGCCAAGTTGAGCAATTCACCCAATATACCATCACTGAAAAAGCCGCGTTAAAAGCAGAAATAATGAATGTGAAAGCACAAGGCTACTCACTGGTTGAGCAAGAATTAGAGATAGGTTTAACCTCTATTTCAGTGCCTGTGCATAATGGTAGTGGTGAAGTGATTGCTGCGCTGAATGTGAGTACTCATATGTCACAAACCGCAAGGCAGCAAATAGTAGAAGAAATTCTGCCGGCATTACAACAATGTGCTAAAGATGTTGAACGTTTAGGTTAGTCTTACGCTGAAAAGCACTAGCCGCTAAACAAAACTTATGATTTAATAACTGTTATTATTTACAGTGTTTGGTTTTTCTATGCCCCTAAACTTTAGTCAGCTTGACCCCGTTGCGATTCTTCTTGTTGGTGTGTTTATCTTTTTTATCATCTTGTTATGGCAAGGCTATCGAATTAGCCAGTTTTCTCAACTTATGAGGGCGTCAGCAGCTGAATTGAATATTTCATCAAAGGCAGAGCAAACTTTGTTGGTGCAACTGCTGGAAAAGCAACAATTACAGCTGCAAAATATTTTTGAACAACAAATGGCCGATTTACGCATTAAATTGTTGAGGGAGCTAAGTGGGCAAAAAGAGCAGCTTAACCAAAACCAAAACCAGTCATTAGATCAACTCATTACTCATTTAAATAAAGCCACGCAAGCCAGTAGAGAAGAGCTTGGAAACTCGCTATCTCAATCTAGTGAACAAATGGCAAAGCGTATTGATGCTTTAACGCAAAACACCGATTTACGCTTAAAGGAGATAAGCAATGGTGTTGAGAAGCGTCTGAGTGAGGGCTTTGAAAAAACCACTAAAACGTTTAGCGATATTTTACAGCGTTTAGCACTCATTGATGATGCTCAGAAAAAAATTACTGATTTGTCTAATAATGTTGTTAGTTTGCAAGAGGTGCTAAATGACAAACGTTCACGTGGTGCTTTTGGTGAGGTACAATTAAATGCCTTAATTCGTAATGTGCTTCCCGAGAAAAGCTTTAAGTTACAGCACACGCTAACTAACGGGAAAATTGCAGACTGTATGTTATTTTTGCCAGAGCCTACTGGCAATGTCGTAATCGATTCTAAATTCCCACTAGAAAGCTATCGTACTATGATGGATGTTGAGCAGGGTGAGTTAGAGCGCAAAACTGCGCAGCGTCAATTTAAAATAGACATTAAAAAGCATATTAATGATATTAGCGATAAGTACTTGATTGATAAAGAAACCGCTGATGGCGCTATTATGTTTATTCCTGCCGAAGCTATTTTTGCAGAAATTCATGGTCATCAAAGTGACTTGGTTGACTTTGCAAATAAAAAGCGGGTTTGGTTAGCATCGCCAACCACCTTAATGGCCATTTTAACGACCGCTCGCTCAGTATTAAAAGACGAAGCAACGCGCAGCCAAATTCATATTATACAAGCGCATTTGTCTCATTTGTCACAAGATTTTGATCGCTTTAAAGGACGATTTGCCAATTTAGCTAAACATATAGATCAAGCCGCTAGTGATGTGAAACAAATTCATACTTCAGCAGATAAAATATCTACCCGTTTTGAAAAAATAGAACAAGTTGATTTGCAGATTGTCGATAATACTGAGGCAGGAATTACGAGTAGTTAAATAAGACTACTCTGTTGCCACCTTGCTCTTTAGCGCGGTAAAGTGCTTTGTCTGCGCAAATCATCAATTCTTTGAGTTGTTCATCCTCGTTTGATTTGCTACTCACTCCAATGCTCACTTTACATTGAAAAGGGGAGGTGTCAGCTGTCCTGATTGTATGCTGAACAATAGAGGTAATCATGCGTTCAGCAATGCTTTTAGCTTCTTGCAATGTGGCATCATATAACGCAATAACAAATTCATCCCCGCCAATGCGAGCAAAGCAGTCTTGTGCACGACAGTGACTGGTAATTTGTTTGGCTGCTTCGATTAAAGATAAGTCACCAATATGATGACCTCGGCTATCGTTTATTTTCTTAAAGTCATCAAAGTCTAATAATATTATGCTAAAAGGGCGTTTGTGCTTATTTGCCATCGCTAAATTAAAGTTTGCTTGCTCAAAAAAGTAGTGACGGTTATAAGTGCCGGTTAATGAGTCTGTTGTTGCTTGTTTGGTGAGCTTTTGCTCGTTGACTTCAATCTCATTGGCAAACAGTGTTAAGACAAAAATGACCTCAAGCATATTAATAAAAAATACTGATTGATAAATTAAGTGATTCATTTCATCTGTCAATTCAATCAGTGGCGACAGGTTCATGGTATTTTCACAGTAAAAAAACAGCGCAATAGCAACTAAGCTTAATGCTACTTTTTCAAATTTATCTTTCAATTCAAAGAGCAAAAATGCCCCCGTTGGCACCAGAAAAAAATACAAGTGAAAGCCGGTTTTATTGGTTACATAAACATTGGTGCAAACAACTAAATGCAGCATCAAAATACTGAAAAAATAGACTTTGCTCGCTTTGTGGGCGTTATATTTATTAAAGAGAAGCGTGGCGGAATAGGCCAAAACGAATAATGCATTAATAAACGCAACTAAGGGCTCATCTAAAATAAATATATAGTTAAGGGTGTAAAGCATGGCAACAAGCATAGAAAATAGCGCAACAATATTGGTCATTTTGACCTTGTTGGCTATGTTAAAAGGCTGATGCTCTGTGCCTAAATAGGTTAATTGTTTAATCATGGCTTGTTTTGTCTTTAAAAGCGCTAGAAGGCTATATTCACGAAAACGATAACAAGTAGAGTTGGGCAGATATAGCGTAGATAAAACCCAAAAGCCTGTAGTTTTTTATTGCGCTGTAATTGTGCTATATCGGTTATTTTATTACCTCGTCGCCAGATCCAACCAACAACGATAAAGTAAAATAGTGACATTAAGGGTTGTAAAACAGTGGTCAGCAGTTGTACAACCAAGCCAAATAAAGCTTCAAAGTTCATGATGATCAGCATGCTAGCGATAAGTACTAGTAAAGATACAGCGTTGGTTGCGTATTTTCGGCTCATGCTTTTTGCTTCCACTAAATAGGCAACCACCACTTCCGTTGAAGAAATTGTTGAAGTTAACGCGGCAATGGAAAGTAGTGCAAATAAAGCAAAGGTAAGTAGTAAGCCAATCAAGCCAAAAGAGCTAAATAGTGAAGGGAGAATTTGAAATATTAATTGTCCTTGGCCAATGAGTTTTCCATTGTCAAACACCTGCTGACCATGGTGCAAAGCCACGAACAGTGCAGGAATTATCAATAAGCCGGCAATAAAGGCGATAAAAGTATCTAAGGCGGCAATGGAAAGTACTAACTTGCCAATCTCTTGATCCTTTTTCATATATGAGCCGTAGACCATCATGGAGCCTACGCCAATGGCGAGTGAGAAAAACGCTTGCCCCATAGCGGCAATAATTAATTTGGTATCATTGATTTGGCTAAAATCTGGGATCAAGTAAGTTTCAACGCCTTTCATTGCTCCTTTTTGCTGCAAAATATAAGTAATTAACCCTAATAACATGACTAACAATAATGGCATCAAACGAGATGACCAGCGCTCAATGCCCCCATGTACGCCTTGATGAATAATGCTAGCGGTGAGCAAAATAAAAATAGGGGTGAAAATAATGTTACGCAGTGTACTTGAGCTAGCAAGCCATGTTGATGTTTCCACTGAGCCTAGCATTTGTGCAAGTGGACTTAGGCTATGAGCAAGCATCCAACCAGCAACTATGGTGTAAAAACTGAGCATCATTACTGCCCCAATAAGGCCAATAATACCTGCATTTTTCCCTATATTTCCAAAGCGCTCACCACAGGCTTTTTTTAACGCCGCTACAGGGTTAGTTTGCATTTGATTGCCAATATAAATTTCAGCATAAAGGGCAGGTAGCGCTAGTAATACAGTAACGATTAAATAAACTAATAAAAAAGCACCACCGCCATTATTGGCTACTTGGGTTGGAAAGCCCCAGATATTACCTAGGCCAATTGCAGCGCCAGCAGACGCAAGCACAAAACCGAGGCGAGAATGAAAAGAGTCGCGAGTAGTAGAAGACATAGATAATAATTATTATTTTTAGATAGATTAAGCTTACCCAGTAATAAGCATTTAGGGAAGTATAAAAGCAGATTGTGTTATAGATATTAGCTAATCTAAACTCGGTTTAGTCGGTAATTAATTTATTGAAATATTTACTTTAAACAATATCAACTGAATATTACTCTAGGCTAAATGTTTGATGTTGATAAGACTAGATACTTAATTTCTTCAATATTTCTATCAAGCACAAGAATAATAATTCATTAATTCAGCTTTGCCTTAACAAAGTATAGATACTAGCTTATGCATTAAGCTAGTATCTAACGTTTACAATAGCTATTTAAAAACAGTTTAAGTACATTCTCCTGCCAACATTTCTACTTCAATGTTGGTTTTGTTTTCGCCTATTGCTGTCATCCCTTCAACTGGTTTAGAATAGCCACATAGCCAAGAAATAGGGCTGGTAGGACTTCCATCTACGACAGATGGTCTAAATGTCAATGTTTTACCTTTCAGTGGCGCAGGGACTTTATTTCCCAATTCAATATGAAAAGCTCCATTTACAACAGTCACTTTTGTAATTTTATTGGAAATTAGCTTATTCGGAGAAGGTAGCCCTGCTTGTTTATTATCCATTGGGAAGCTTAAGTGCTCGCTATAATATTCAGTGATCGGTTGTCGTAAATTACCTGCATAATTATATGCTTCTACAACGTGAGCTTTGATTGTATAGGTTTGATATTGCGGTAAAGCTACTGCTGCTAAAATACCAATTATCGAAACAACAATCATTAATTCGATTAAAGTAAATCCCTTAACATTTTTCATCCTAAAACCACTCCGATTTTAAATATTGGGTCATAAATTTGTATGATGTAAAAAGCAATCACTAAAATAACTAACGAATACATAAAACCAAATGTACGTTTAGAATGTTGCCATATCATCGTTTCTAATTTTTCTGCTTGGTGCTTGAATAGAGATGCAAGTTCTAAAGACTCATCCAGTCCCATTTCATTGATAGCATCCAACTTATTGTAAAAAGAATCTCTGCTTCCATTTTTGTTCAACGGGATAGTTATGATTTTGTTTAGCTTGGTAATCTCGACCAATATTTTCTTAGGGATAATTAATTTCAAATTTTTACTCGGTAAATTAATAACCAAAGAGTCTATGTTTTTTATATATTTGCGATATGAAAAAGTAAACATGAACGTAAGGACTGAAACAGTTATTCCCAAAAGCCACATTGAAGGAATTAAACCAAAAAAATCGCCACCTAAAGCTGGATATTGCTGAATAAGTTCAGAGAAAACAGGGTATACAAATAGTTTGTAAAGAGTAATAAATGTTATGAAAACAGCTGTGACTACTTCTAAGTAAGACAGTTTATTGGTTATACTTTTATATGTTTTGGAGGAGGCCAAACTTTCGGCTAAATTGATAGATGAAAAGATATTTAGTGCTCTTTTTACATCATTGATGTTATGCAAATGAAATATTTTATCAAATAGTTTTTTTTGTACTCCCGTTAGATCTTTCTCTGAATAAAGGGTATCCAAAGAAGATTTTTCAAAAGACTTTTTGGCCTGTTGTAGTGTTAAGCCTTCATTTGTTTTCTGAAGAAAATATCTACATTTAAAATGAAACTGAACCCAACTCATATATCCCTTCTGTCTATTTATATCCTATTATTTAACTCTATAACGTATTCTTTCCAATATCAATTATGGAATATAAATAACCTTAAGGCTTTACGATGCAAAAAAATTGTTGACCACTACACCTTTTAATGACCGAAATAACTACAAACCTTTCCCTGATTTGTCCATTTCTAACGACCGCCCTGGTTGCTAAACAGCCTTAGAATTTACTAATGTATCATCATAAATGACTTTTGAAAGGACTGTCGGGATGATTAGTGTCAACGCGGTTAACTAAATTACGCTCAATTCTAAAAATATTACTCATCAGCAAGCAAGTGAATAACCCAGTAAAATTGTAATTGAAAATGTCGATTTACTCTGATGTTGAGTACTATCGGTGGCTTGCTCTAGGCTCGTTTTTCTCAATAGGGTAAACCTTTACTGCTTTTTAATGGTGTTAAAATGAATTTTTCGCATCTTGTACTTATCCAGCGTTAAATTTTTTTGCTACAATTTGGCTTTTCTTAGTCAGCATCTAAAAAGCATGAGACCCCTATGGCAAATAGTAAGTTGCATTATAAAATTATCCCAGTAACCCCTTTTGAACAAAACTGTACCTTATTTTGGTGTGATGAAACCAAGCAAGCTGCCGTGGTTGATCCCGGTGGTGATGTTGAAAAAATTATTGCGGCTATTGAAAGTAACAAACTAATGCTAGAAAAAGTGTTAATTACTCATGCACATATTGATCACGCTGGTGCAACCCATGCTTTAGCTACACATTATAGTGTGCCTATAGAAGGCCCTCACAAAGAAGATCAGTTTTGGATTGACTTAATTGAAGATCAAAAACAACGCTTTGGTTTCGCTTATGCTGAAAAATTTACTCCGAACCGCTTTTTACAGCAGGGTGATAATGTCACGTTTGGTAATATTAGTTTGGAAGTGTATTTCTGCCCGGGTCATACTCCTGGGCACGTGATTTTCTTTCATCGTGACTCTAAACTTGCGCAAGTGGGTGATGTGTTATTTTGTGGCTCTATCGGTAGAACTGATTTTCCTCGTGGTGATCACGCAACGTTAATCAACTCTATTCGCAATAATTTATTTGCACTGGGGGATGATGTTCGCTTTATTCCGGGTCATGGACCTATGGGAACATTAGGTCAAGAACGACGAAGTAATCCTTTTGTTAGCGATGCTGCTGTCGGAGCTAGTCGATAACCATGGCCAGTTTTGTATTTCGAGCGCAAAGGCGGCTAAAAAAAATAGACTCTAGCAAACTTTTTCAAGGTGTTGTTATTGCTGTTATTTTGCTTTCGGCATTATTAATTGGCGCTAAAACGCATAACTTGTCAGCGCAAGCCATTGCGATACTTGCGTTATTAGATCTCGGCGTTACCATTTTCTTTGTGATCGAAATTGTTATTCGCTACCTTGCTTACCCCAATAAAAAGCGTTTTTTTCACAGTGGTTGGAATATTTTTGATACCGTTATTGTTATTGGTAGCTTAATACCTGCGGGTGGCTCAGGGGTATTATTAGCTCGGTTGTTAAGGGTTTTTCGCGTATTGCGTTTGGTGTCTATGGTGCCAGAGTTACGCTTGCTCATTAATGCTTTACTAAAAGCTATCCCTCGCATGGGCTACATTGCCTTGTTGATGTTTGTTATTTTTTATATCTATGCCGCTATGGGAAGCATGCTGTTTCATCCAATCAATGAAGTACTTTGGGGGGATGTTTCGATCTCCATGCTAACGCTATTTAGGGTCGCCACGTTTGAAGATTGGACCGATGTTATGTACGAGACTATGGGGGTTTATCCACTTAGCTGGATATATTACCTAAGCTTTATCTTTTTAACTGCTTTTGTCTTTTTAAATATGATGGTGGGTACAGTATTGGAAGTCATGGCACAGGAGCATGAAAATTATCGTGCCGAGCAACATGGTGAAACAGGCGATGGCGGAGAGCCAGCAAGTCGAGCCCAAATAGAAAAGCTTGAAAAAGAGCTTAATGAAATAAAAAAACTGTTATTAGCAAATAAGCGCTAATTTTTTTGACTGCGTTGATAACGCGTTAAAATACTATCTAAATGGTTAGCAAAAGCTTGTCTATCGCTTTGGCTAAGTGCTGCGGGGCCGCCGGTTTGTACGCCGCTGGCCCGCATGGTATCCATAAAATCACGAATATTTAGCCGTGATTTTATATTCTCTTTAGTATAAAGCTCTCCTCTTGGGCTTAATGCTAAAGCTGATTTATCAATAACCTCATTCGCTAAGGGAATATCTGAGGTGATCACCAAATCACCATGATTAACGCGCTTTACAATTTCATCATCTGCAATATCAAACCCTGAGCTGACCTGCATGAAGTTGATGACCTTTGAAGGAGGAATACGAATAGGGTGGTTAGCCACTAATGTGGTGTCAATTTTAGTGCGCTCGGCGGCTTTAAATAATATTTCTTTGATCACCACAGGACAGGCATCCGCATCAACCCAAATTTTCATAATATTCCCAAGATATGCTACGATTTAATCTCACTATAATAACCGATCCGTTTGGATAAATTGGAATTTCTTTGCAAAACCCTTCTATAAAACCCCAATATGCTCAAATTTGGCAAACGGTGCAGTTAATTCCCCAAGGTAAAGTCGCTTGTTATGGACAAATTGCTGATTTAGCAGGCTTGCCCGGTAGAGCTCGTTTAGTCGGAAAAGTTTTAGGCAAAGTGCCTGAAACGGGGTTTAGAGGGCAAACTGTGCCTTGGTTTCGTGTAATAAACTCTCAGGGAAAAATATCTTTTGCGCCAGGAAGTGAGTACTTTGAAAAACAAAAGCAGCACTTACAAGAAGAACAAGTGGTAGTCATTGGCGCTAGAATCAAACTCAAAGAGTTTCAATGGCAACCTGATTTAAGTGAAATTCTTTTTGCATTAGAATTCTAATCTTTGTAATCAGCGATAACGCTGATCTCATATTTCTTACTCTTCTTTATTCCTTAGCTTAATAGCAAAAGGAACAATAAATTAGTTCAAATGGCATAACATCGCTTGTAGCCCTTGTTATTAACGCAATCACATTGAAAACAAATAAAAATTTCCATTTTTAAAAATCTTTACTATGCTTATTTTATGAGCAGTAATGAGAAAAATAATCACTTGGTAAGTTTGCTGTCTATCATCTTTTCAATAAACGTTAATAAAAAATATCCTAATAGTTTGTGCCAAGCTAATACTGCTGTTGAGTATGGCTTAAAAATAATAACAACATAGGAATTGGGGGCGTAGTGGAATTAACTAGTCAAATTAATGAAATTTGGCCACTAGCGGCATACTTTGTCATTTTAGTCGCTATGCTTATTTTTATGATGTTGCTGTCCTACTTTTTAGGCCCTAAAACCAAAACCTTAGCTAAAAATACCCCCTATGAGTCTGGCATAGTTTCTATTGATAACAATAAAACTCGCTTTGGCAATCACTTCTTTTTGTATGCTATCTTTTTTGTCATTTTTGATCTTGAAACCATTTTTCTTTTCGCTTGGGTAATTGCCTTTGATGAAGTAGGTTGGCTTGGTTTTATTGAAGCGAGCATTTTTATTGCGGTATTACTTGCTGCGCTCGTTTACTTAATAAGAATCGGAGCCTTAGAGCTAAAACACCGTCACCAAGGACACAGATTACAGCAGCTTAACTTTGAAAATAAGGGGCGTTCTTGATGGACTGGTCATTAACAAAAGCCAAGCTTGATGAACAGATGTTGCAAGCTAAAGGGATTAGTGAGCAAGAATTACAACGCAGTGTCTTTATGGCAAAGCTTGACGACATGGTGAACTGGGGCAGAAAAAACTCCATTTGGCCATTTAATTTTGGCTTAAGTTGCTGCTATGTAGAAATGGCCACTAGTTTTACTTCTCGTCATGATATTGCCCGTTTTGGTGCTGAGGTTATTCGAGCAACGCCGCGACAAGCGGATTTAATGGTGATTTCAGGCACCTGCTTTCGCAAAATGGCTCCTGTTATTCAGCACTTATATGAACAGTTACTTGAACCGCGTTGGATTATTTCGATGGGCTCTTGCGCCAACTCAGGCGGCATGTATGACATTTACTCTGTGGTACAAGGGGTGGATAAATTTATCCCTGTTGATGTTTATGTACCGGGCTGCCCACCTCGACCAGAAGCTTTACTTGAAGGTTTGCTCTTGTTGCAAAATAAAATTCAACATCAACCGCGTCCGCTAAGTTGGGTGGTAGGAGAGCAATCTGTCTCCCAAATAGCCAAGCCCTCGTTACGTGATATTAAGCATGAACAACGTATACAAGTTACTAACCTTGATTCACCTGACGGCTGCTAAAGGAAAGCACGAATGGCTGCAACGCATACTAACAAGGCTTTAGATTTTTCAACCAAGAATGATTGGCAACAAGCTAACGTTATTGATATTTATCAGGAGATAATTGCTCTCGCTCCTGATGTAGAGTTAATGCCAGTAACAGCAGTGGAAAATGTTGTAGATGATATTCCAAGTTTTTGGCTTGATAAGGCAAAGTTGTGCTCAGTGATGCAAGCGCTTAAACATGATTTATCTAAGCCTTTTGACATGTGCTTTGATTTAACCGCTATTGATGAAACTGAGCGTCAGCATAAAGCAAAATTTATCAGCGATTTTACCGTCAGTTACCATCTTAGATCACACGCCAGAAATCAAGATATTCGTTTAAAAGTAGCCGTTAGTCACCTTGATAAAAAACTCGAAAGTGTGACCAGCTTTTGGCCAAATGCCAATTGGTATGAGCGTGAAGTATGGGATATGTTTGGTATTGAGTTTATTGGCCATCCTTATCTTTGCCGTATCTTAATGCCTAAAACCTGGCAAGGACACCCGCTATTAAAAACTCACCCTGCTCGTGCCACTGAATTGGCGCCGTTTACCTTGCCTCCTGATGAGCAGGACAAAGAGCAGCAAGCACTAAAATTCAGTCCTGAAGCGTGGGGCATGAAAAGGCAAAATAAACATAATGATTTTATGTTTTTAAATCTTGGCCCAAATCACCCTAGTGTTCATGGCGCTTTTCGTATTGTGCTACAAATGGATGGCGAAGAAATTGTTGATTGTGTCCCTGATATTGGCTACCACCATCGCGGCGCTGAAAAAATGGGTGAGCGGCAATCATGGCACAGCTACATTCCCTATACCGATCGTATTGATTACTTAGGGGGGGTGATGAACAACTTCCCTTACGTGATGGCAGTGGAAAAACTTGCTGGTATTACTGTGCCAGATAGAGCCAAAGTTATTCGCATTATGACGGCTGAGATGTTTCGTATTTTATCGCATTTATTATTTTACGGTACATTCGCCCAAGATATTGGTGCCTTGTCACCTATTTTTTATATGTTTATCGATAGAGAAAAGCTGTTTGGCATTATTGAAGCATTCACTGGCGCCAGAATGCATCCTAGCTGGTTCCGTATTGGCGGCGTTGCTCACGACTTACCACAGGGGTGGGAGAAGCTAGTGAGAGATTATGTTAACTATTTGCCAAAGCGTCTCGATGAATATGAAAAAATGGTGATGCAAAATGCTCTATTGAAAAAGCGCACTGTTGATATTGGCGCTTACTCAAGTAAAGAAGCATTGGAATGGGGAGTGACTGGCCCAGGACTACGTGCAACGGGGTATGCTTGGGATATGCGTAAACAACGCCCTTATAGTGGCTATGATCAATTTGATTTTGAGGTGCCTATTGGTCATAAAGGGGATTGTTACGACAGGTGTCGGGTACGAGTGGAAGAAATGCGTCAAAGCATTCGTATTATTGAACAATGCTTAAATAATATGCCGCAAGGGCCATATAAAGCTGAGCACCCACAAACTACACCCCCTGATAAAGCTCGCACCATGCAAGATATTGACACCCTAATTCCCCACTTTGTCAATGTGACATGGGGGCCTGTTATCCCTGCGGGTGAGGTTGCTACTTTTGTAGAAGCAACGAAGGGGATTATGGGATATCACTTAATTAGCGATGGCAGCACCATGAGTTATCGAACTCGTATTCGTACTCCTAGTTTTGCTCATTTGCAAATGTTGCCATTAATTTCTAAAGGGCAAATGGTGGCTGATCTAATTGCCACACTTGGCAGTATTGATTACGTCATGGCCGATGTAGATAGGTAGCAGCGAGCTATCAACTAACAAGAATAGGTTAGCTTTTAAAGGTAATAAGAATTGTAGGTATCAATAACGATAGTAATAGGCACTTATGAAAACTGATAATGACCTTAGTTCAAATCAAAGGATAGCTAGTGTGATGCTAGACGATGAAGAAACTTGCTTTCGTCAGTATCTAAGTTCGGCTGAAATTGCGGCAATTGAACATGAAGTGGCTATTATGGAAAGCCGTGAAGCTGCTGGTATTGAGGCGCTAAAAGTTGTTCAACAGCACCGTGGTTGGATTAGTGATGAAAGTTTGGTTGCTATCGCTCAATGTCTGAATATTTCCAGTGCGCAATTAGAAGGGGTGGCAACCTTTTATAACCTTATTTATCGACAACCCGTGGGGCGCTTTGTTATTCACCTGTGTGACAGTATTAGTTGTCACCTCACAGGATATGACGAAATTTTGCAAGCTATTAAAGGGCACTTAGGGATAGATTATGGACAAACAACAGGTGATGGCGAGTTTACCTTACTGTCAAATGCTTGTTTAGGTAACTGTGATAAATCTCCCGCTATGATGATTAATGCTCAGCATTATCATTCACTGACCCCTGAATCTGTCATTGCTATTCTTAATGGCTTAAGTCAAAAAGTGGAGCCGCAGTGATGGATAACAAACATTTAGAAGCTGCTTTGGAGCAAGCGTTGACAAAGCCACTCACCCATTTAGTTAATCTTGAACATCCGCTTGATTTTAATGCTTATGTGCATGCTGGTGGTTATATGGGGGCAACTAAAGCCCTTAAAGAGTTCACTCCAAAAGAAGTGTTAACTATTGTGAGTAACTCTGGTTTAAAAGGCCGAGGCGGCGCAGGTTTTCCCACAGGCATGAAATGGAGTTGTGTCCCGTCTTTGCAAGAAAATACGGCTGGTCATTCAATAAATAAGCTAGAAAATAGTTACTTGATTTGTAATGCCGATGAGATGGAGCCGGGGACATTTAAAGATAGACATTTACTTGAAGGTGTTCCACATCAGCTTATCGAAGCAATGATAATTGCCAGTTATACCATTAGCGCTAACAAGGCTTTCATTTTTTTAAGAGGCGAATATCATCTTGCTGCGAAGCGCTTGCAAAAGGCTATTGATGAAGCCTATGAAAACAATTGGCTTGGCGCAAAAATTCAAGGCAGTGACTATCAATTAGATTTGTATCTACACACAAGTGCCGGTCGTTATATTTGCGGTGAAGAAACAGCGTTAATTAATGCTTTAGAGGGGAAGCGTGCTAACCCTAGAGCTAAGCCGCCATTTCCACAGGTGAGTGGTTTATTTGGTAAACCCACAGTGGTAAATAATGTCGAAACGTTAAGTAATTTACCACATATCTTAAAGCATGGCAGTGAATGGTTTAAAGACTTATCACCTCATAGTGATCCCGGTACAAAAATGTACGCCGCTTGTGGACAAGTGAAAAAGCCAGGGCTTTGGGAGTTGCCTATGGGGGTGACAATACGTGAGCTGCTTTTCGAACATGCAGGTGGTATGCCAGATGGAGTGCAATTAAAAGGCTTATTACCAGGTGGTGCCTCAACAGACTTTTTAACTGAGCAGCATCTTGATACGCCGATGGATTTTGATTCTATCGGGAAGGCTGGTAGTCGGCTTGGAACAGGAGGACTAATTGTTTTAGGTGACAAACATTGTCCTGTGGCCATGGTATTAAATTTATTACAATTTTTTGCTCAAGAGTCTTGTGGTTGGTGTACGCCTTGCCGTGATGGTACGGCTTGGGCAGTAGAAATTTTAACCCGTATTGAGCAAGGGAAAGGCACCAATGCCGATTTAAAACAGCTTGAAGAGCTGTGTGACTTTATGTGGCTAGGCAAAACTCACTGCGCGTTAGCACCTGGGGCTGTTGAGCCATTAAAGAGTGCTATGCGATATTTTAAAGCTGATTTTGAACAACATATTGAACAAGGCTGTTGTTCATATCAAAAAGCAAAGGGCGAGTTAACAACAAGTGAGGAGCAATTAGCGAAAGAGCAAAGGAAGGGAGAGCATCATGACTGCGCAAAATAAATCATCAAAAGTCACGATTTATATCGATGATATCCCTTATCAAGTTTCAACTGACAATAATCTGCTTGCAGGGGTTTTATCCAATAAACTTAACTTGCCTTATTTTTGTTGGCACCCTTCAATGGGCTCAGTCGGTGCTTGCCGCCAATGTGCTGTCACCCAATATCAAGATGAAAATGACACCCGTGGTCGTATGATCATGTCATGTATGACTCCTGTGGTTGATGGTATGCGTATCGGCCTTAAAGATAGCGCTTCGTCTAAATTTAGGGAGCAAATCATCGCGGCCATGATGACTAATCACCCTCATGATTGCCCTGTTTGTGCAGAAGGCGGAGAATGTCACTTACAAGATATGACTGTCATTACAGGGCATACTAGCCGAGATTATTGTGGAGAAAAACGCACTTTTACTAATCAATATTTAGGTGAGTTAGTCGGCCATGAAATGAACCGCTGTATTACATGTTATCGTTGTGTGCGCTTTTATAAAGACTATGCTGGCGGAAAAGATTTTGATGTTTTTGGTAGTAGAAATCAAGTGTACTTTGGCCGGCAAAAAGAGGGTTGCTTGGAAAGCCCTTTTAGCGGCAACTTAGTAGAAGTGTGTCCGACAGGGGTTTTTACCAATAAACTTTTTTCTGCTCACTATACGCGTAAATGGGATTTACAATCTGCGCCTTCAATATGTGCTCATTGCTCTGTCGGGTGTAATACCAGTATAGGTGAACGTTACGGCTCCGTTAGACGGGTTACGAATCGCTATAACCATGATCTTAATGGTTATTTTTTATGTGATCGTGGTCGTTTTGGTATTGGCTTTGTTAATGCCAGTCATCGTATTCGTACCATTAAAGGCATTAATACCAAAGCGGGTGAGCCAGTAACAGGCGCTTTTAATGAGAAAAGCTTTACTAAAGCAATGCTTGAACATAACCGTGAACATTTTATTGGTATTGGCTCAGCTCGCGCTTCATTTGAAGGAAACCGCTTATTAAAGTATTTGGTAGGTCGAGAAAACTTCTCATTAGGTTATACCAATGAAGAAATGAAACTAGCATTAAGGCACAAACAGTTACTTGCTCAATACCCACAACAAAGTTTAGCGGGCATGGAAAATTTAAGCCGACGAGGTCATGGTGAGCTACAACATGATTTAGTACTAATTATTGGTGAAAATTTAGAGCAAACAGCACCGCGTTTAGCGTTAACTATTAAACAAGTGTTAAGAAACTCAGCCTTAGACAAAGCAGATAGCATTGGCGTGAAGCACTGGCAAGATGCCGCAGTGAGAACTTATGCAGGCGACACCACAACGCCATTGTTTTCTTTACAAGCTCAACGGACAAGTTTTGATGAGTTAGCAAAAGGAACTTTGTGTCTATCGCCAGATAATATAACTATGATGGTGGAGCGTTTAACACAAATGCTTCATGATGATTTTGCGACTCAGACAGTAGTTCCGTTAAAAGAACAAGCGAGTGAAAAAACAACTAACGACACTATTGATAATAAGCGCCAAGCGAATGAGTCGCTAGATCAAGATAGTGATAAATTCTTGCTTTTATTAGCAAGAACACTGTCAAAAGCCAGTGCACCACTTATTGTCAGTGGTCTAAGCTTGAAAAGTACAGCACTTCTTAGTGCTATTGATGACTTAATGGCATGTCTAAGCCAAAAATCACATGGCATTGCTCCTGAGCTAACTATGGTTGCACCTGAGTGCAATAGTGTTGGCAACCTACATTTTTTATCTGAGCATTCATTATCTATTGAACAAATTCTTGCTCGCTTAACTGCTGACCAAGACTCAACAGCGTTAACCCCAAAAGGTAGCAAAACGACTAGCTTGTTAATTCTTGAACAAGATTTAGCTCAAATTAGCGCAGAACAGTTGAATGTATTGCGTGAACACTGCAAGTGCATGATAGTGTTAGAACATAGTAAGACTAGGTTAACGGATATTGCTGATATCGTTTTACCCGTCGCTGCAGTAAGTGAAAGCGGCGGTCATTTTGTTAATTATCAGGGCAGGTTACAAGCCTTTTATTCAGCTCACCTTCCGGTTAAACCCATTATGCCAAACTGGCAGTATTTAGTACTTTTGGCAAAAAGTTTATTTACACATAGCGAAATTGATTTTTCTAACCTAAAGCAATTATATCGCTTTTTTGCCAAACATGGTGAGCCTTGGGCATTGCAAATACTTACCTGCGATAAAAATGCTCAAGAGAAGCGACAAGTCGCAAGGCAGACACACAGAGCAAGCGGTCGCACAGCTGTCATGGCAAATCAGTCTGTTCATGAAGTTAAAACTTATGTTGAGGGGAAAAACAATAAAGACGAGCTATATGCCTATTCGATGGAAGGTACTCGTGCTGCAGGACATGGCATGCCTTTTACTTGGGCACCTGCATGGAATTCGAACCAGTCAGTTTTACAATACCAGCAAGAAGTTAATGGCGAGTTAGCTTGCCGACAAAATGAGAATTTTTTACACCTAAACCTATCGGCATTTTTTGATGAAAGTGAAAGTCATTCGCTTACCGAGAAACTTGAGCAGTTATGGCCAAGTCCTCAATGGCTTGAAAAAGAACAAAACTGCTTAGTGCTAATGCAAAATTTACCTTGGTTTTTAGTGGATCAACAAAGTAAAAATCTGCCTGAATTTATTTTAATGTTTGCAGGCAATAAGTTATCAGTGTCGAGCACGTTAGCGCAGCAATATGATTTTAAGGTCGGTGATATCGCTAAACTCACATTATCTGGACAGTCCTTTTTTGCTCAAATTAATCTAGCAGATAAATTACCCAATGGCGTGATACAAGCGAGTATTTTTGAGCTTCCCATGTTAGTGAATAACTGTACTTTAGCGCCAGAGCAACTTACCAAGGCAAATCAAGCAGAAGTGGCTGAATTCAGTCAGTGTGAAGAATTAAGAATTGTCACTGCTACTCAAGAAAAGTCAGACATATTAGTTAGACTCAAATCACAAGATCAAATGATTCCTATTGCTTTTGTAAATGGCGAAGGAGAGCAAAATGATTGAGCTAGTGTTTAAGCTGTTAGAAATTGTTTTGATCATCGCTTTGTTGATCCCTATTGCGGCAATGTTAGTTTGGGTAGAGCGTCGTATGATAGGCATTTGGCAAGACAGACTTGGTCCCAATCGTGTAGGCCCTATCGGTATATTACAGTCTGTCGCTGACTTATTAAAAATTTTAGGAAAGGAAGATTGGGTGCCACCATTTAGTGATCGCTTAGTGTTCATTCTTGCCCCTGTTATCGGCGCTGTCTGTGTGTTAATGAGTTTTGCGGTAATGCCTTTTTCGCCCAGTATTGGGGTGTCAGACTTAAATATTGGCTTATTGTTTTTCCTTGCCATGGCATCCCTTGCTGTTTATAGCGTTGTGTTAGCAGGTTGGGCATCAAATTCTAAATATGCCTTGTTGGGAGGAATGCGGGCTGCTGCTCAAACAGTAAGTTATGAAGTATTTATGGGGCTTTCTGTGATGGGGGTTGTGCTGCTAACCGGAACTTTTAATTTAAGAGAGATAGTGTTGGCGCAGCAAGAAGGTTGGTTTATTCAAACGCAGTTTGTTGGTTTTATTATTTTTTTAATTGCAGGAATAGCGGAGAGTCATCGTTTACCTTTTGATTTACCCGAAGCTGAAACTGAGCTAACGGCAGGCTTTCACACTGAGTACTCAGGTTTAAAGTTTGCTTTATTCTTTTTAGGCGAATATTTGGGGGTTACCTTAATTTCGGCTATGTCAGTGGTGTTATTTTTTGGTGGTTGGCTGATGCCTGAGCCTTTAGCATCTTGGTTACCGCCACTGTTATGGTTTATTTTAAAAGTATTTCTCTTTGTGTTGTTTTTTATTTTATTACGCACGTCATTACCAAGACCAAGGTTTGATCAGTTACTTAGTTTTGGTTGGAAGTACATGTTGCCATTAGCCCTGTTCAATTTGCTCCTTACGGCGGTATTTAAATTAACCGGAGGGTTTTATGGCTAAATCAACAAGAAAAGCTAGTACCATTAAATCAGCCTTAGACATGTTCATTAGTCAATTAAGAACGATGGCGCTTGTGTTAAAACATACATTTACCAAAGCGGATACTGTTGAATATCCAGAGCAAAAGCCCTATTTAGCACCACGATACCGTGGCCGTATTGTGTTAACGCGTGATCCTGATGGTGAAGAGCGCTGTGTAGGCTGTAATTTATGTGCTGCTGCTTGCCCTGTTGATTGTATTGCCTTGCAACAAACCATTGATGATGATGGTCGAAAGCGAGCTGACTTTTTTCGTATTAATTTCTCTCGCTGTATCTTATGTGGTTTTTGTGAAGAAGCTTGCCCCACTTACGCGATTCAATTAACACCTGATGTTGAGTTAGCCGAATATGATCGACAAAACTTGGTCTATGAGAAGCAGCATCTACTCATCAAAGGTGTCGGGAAATACCCAGAGTATAGTTTTTATCACCATAGCGGCATTGAAGTCGATATTAATGGTCAGCGTAAAAGCAAAGGGCAGGCGGTTAGCGAGAAGCCTCCTGTCGATATTAAGGGGTTAATGCCATGATGATACTGTCACCATTAGAATGGATGTTTTACCTTGCTGCACTACTTGCGGTTGTGGCCAGTGTTAAAGTGATTACCGGCAAAAATTCAGTACACTCACTACTGTATCTCGTGGTGTCATTATTAGCCGTTGCGGTCTGTTTTTATTTGATGGGAGCGCCTTTTGCTGCTGGTTTAGAAGTTATTGTTTATGCTGGGGCAATTTTGGTGTTATTTGTTTTTGCCATCATGATGTTTGGCTTAGGGCAAGATGAAACTTTGCATGCACCAAAAATCGCTTCGATGCGCATATGGCTTGGACCATGCTGTATTGCCTTAGTGTTACTTGTTCAATTGCTTTATGTGATTGACAGTAGTGCGCTGCAAGAAAAATTAACCTCGAACATAATTGATGCCAAACAAGTGGGGACATTACTTTATGGTCCTTATTTATTGGCTGTTGAAATAGCCTCTTTCTTATTATTGGCAGGACTAATTGCCGGTTATCACTTTGCGAAACCTGACGGACAATATGAGCACTTAAATATACAACAATCAACGAATGAAAAGGGAGAGCTGTAATGAGCGCTATCCCATTAAGCCATATTTTAATTCTTGCCAGTATCTTGTTCATTATTGGTTTTGTTGGTGTGATTGTTCGTAAAAATACCTTATATATGCTGATGAGCCTAGAGGTGATGTTAAATGCTGTGGGCGTTGCTTTTATTGGCGCTGGCAGTGCTTGGCAACAAGCGGATGGTCAAGTGATGTTCATCCTGATTTTGACACTTGCTGCCGCTGAGGTTGCTGTTGGTTTGGCCTTGTTAATTCAGATGCAGCGAAAATTTAAATCCCTAGATATTGATCTGCTAAGTAAGTTAAGGGGGTAGAAAATGTCGATAGCTTATATGCATACAATACTCACCCTTTTACCTTTCTATCCATTAGTCAGCTTTTTGTTGTTAATTAGTTTTGCCAAACGTCTTTCTTGGCAGCTGGCTGCAAGCTTAAGCGTGGGAGCTATGGCGCTAAGTGCCTTGTCTAGTTTTGCGCTTGTGTGGCAACTATCTGCAGATTTACCAGTTATCACGACTCATTTATGGCAATGGTTTACCTTATCTTCAAGTGAACAAATTAACATTAGCTTTTATTTAGATGGCCTTGCTGCCGTTATGATTTGTGTGGTGACAGGTGTTGGTTTATTAATCCATATTTTTGCTGCCGCTTACATGAAAGAAGATGAGAACTTCACTCGTTTCATGGCTTATATGAACCTGTTTATTGTTGCTATGTTGATGTTAGTTTTGGCTGATAATTTGGTGCTACTTTATTTAGGCTGGGAGGGAGTAGGCCTATGTAGCTTCTTACTGATTGGCTTTTGGTATCATGAAAAAGCTAACGTCTTGGCAGCTCGAAAGGCTTTTATTGTCACTCGCGTAGGTGATACGGCTATGGCTATCGGTTTGTTTATGATTTTTAAAGAAATCGGTCAGTTAACTATTACTGATATTAATGAGAGTGCCAGAGTGTTGTGGATAGCGGGTGACAACCAACCTTATTGGATCGCTTTATTATTGTTGGGGGGAGCGGTCGGAAAGTCAGCTCAATTGCCGTTACAGATCTGGCTACCTGATGCAATGGCGGGACCTACGCCGGTTAGTGCCTTAATTCATGCCGCGACTATGGTGACAGCAGGTGTTTATTTAATTGCGCGTATGCACGGTATCTTTTTGTTGGCGCCTGAGGTGATGACTTATGTTGCTTGGTTAGGCGCCTTAACCTTATTGCTTGCGGGTGTTGCAGCGTTAGCTCAAAGCGATATTAAGCGGGTGTTAGCATACTCCACCATGAGCCAAATTGGTTATATGATGCTATCACTTGGCGCAGGGGCTTTTTCTGCTGGCGTTTTTCACCTAATGACACATGCATTTTTTAAAGCCTTACTCTTTTTAACTGCAGGGGCGATTATTCTAGCCTTACACCATCAGCAGGATTTATTTAAAATGGGGGGATTACTAAAGCGATTACCCTTTGAAGCAGTACTTTTCAGTATCGGTTTAGTGTGTTTAATTGCTTTACCTGGTAGCTCTGGCTTTTTCTCAAAAGAAGCCATTATTGCACAACTATTTTCATCCCCAACAGCGGGACCCTTGCTTTGGGTCTGCGCCATTGTTGGCGCTTTGTTAACTAGTATTTATAGTTGTCGTTTATTTTTCCTCGCCTTTATGGGCAGTGCCCGGTTTGAGTCTCCTTTACAGCCATCCTCAAGCAAGTTAGTTAAAATATCGCTTATTGTTTTAGCCATTTTATCCCTTGTAGGTGGCGCTTTTGGGACTGCATTAGAGCATGGTTTATCGTCAGTATTTGTTGCTGCGCCTATGGTTGAAATGGTCAATGATCCCACTTGGTTACATGCAGTTGCTATTGCAACCCCCTTTGTTGGTATTGTTTTTTCGTGGTTTTATTTTTCAAAATATCGAGAGGTGAGTCATAGTCCACTTGTTGAAAATACGAGTGCTGTAAATCAATTTGCTAAGCAAGGGCTTGGCTTTGATAGGTTATATGATTGGCTTCTCGTTAAACCTTATTGCACGCTAGCTAAAGTCAATCGCAGCGATATTTTTGATCAACTTATGATGTTAAATGCATGGTATGTCACTCTTTGGCATGAGGTTTTGGCAAGTAGTCAAAATGGTAAATTGCGCTGGTATGTTGCAGCCATTGGTTTGGCGGCTTTATTACTAACGCTATTACTAATGCTAAATGTAGGCGAAGTTAGCATGGAGATAAGCTGATGAGTATGACAATAGTAATGTGTGCTTTGCTTATTGCGGGGATACTCGCATGGTTTGCTGAAAAGCTAAGAAGACATAGTGCTCGTAACATTGCTTTGATGTCGGTGCTAGTGACAAGTGCTTATTTTGCTTTTGCAGTGTTTACAAGTCACTCCGCTGTAAATTATGGCCAATTACAAGAGTTAGTTCGTGTCGATTGGATTGAGAGTTTGCACATAGAATACGCGCTTGCTGTTGACTATTTAAGTCTTGTTTTAGTTTCGTTAACACTATTTTTGGCTGTTATTTGTATTTTGGTTTCGTGGCATGAAATTAAAGAAAAGGCTGGGTTTTATTATTTCAACTTATTGGCTTCTATAGCAGGTATTATTGGTGTTTTTACTGCCGTTGATATGTTTTTATTTTTCTTCTTTTGGGAGGTGATGTTGCTTCCTATGACGGCATTAATTGCGATATGGGGGCATGAGAATAAACATTTTGCGGCCATTAAATTTTTTATTTTTACACAAGTGAGTAGCTTATTGATGCTCGTAGCAATTATTGCCATGGCAATGTTGCATGCGAAGCAAACAGGACAATTAAGCTTTTATTATCTAGATTGGCAAGTTTTAGATTTACCCGTGTCTTTAACACAGTATTTAATGTTGGGTTTCTTTATTGCTTTTGCGGTGAAATTACCCAGTGTACCTTTTCATTCTTGGTTACCCGATGCCCATACGCAAGCACCTACAGCAGGTAGTGTTTTACTGGCAGGGGTACTCTTAAAAACAGGTGCTTATGGTCTGATCCGCTTTGTATTGCAGCTCTTTCCTGATGCGAGCGCAAATTTTGCGCCTTTTGCTGCCACCTTGGGCGTGCTGAGTATTTTGTATGGCGCTAAAATGGCGTTTGCTCAACAAGATTTTAAACGTTTAGTTGCTTACAGTAGTATCAGTCATATGGGGTTTGTTATGTTGGCATTGTTTTCTTTCAATGCCATTGCCTACCAAGGCGCGGTACTAACCTTAGTGGCCCATGGGTTAAGTAGTGCGGCCTTGTTTTCACTTGCTGGCATGATTTATAGTCGAATTCATTCTCGCAATTTAGCCGATATGGGAGGGTTTTGGCAAAGTGCGCCTCGGATGGGAGGTTTTGCATTAGCTTTTGCCGCGGCTGCGTTTGGCTTGCCTGGTTTAGCAAATTTTGTTGCAGAGTTCTTATCCCTGGTGGGAGCATTTCATGTTTATCCTATGCTCACCATACTTGCAGCGCTGGGACTCATTGGCTCAGCAATATACGGTATGGTGTTATTTCAAAATAGTTTTCAGGGGAGCCTTCGCACACCAGATAATAGACAATTTAAAGATCTCTCTATACGAGAGTTTTTGGTGTGCTCTGCGTTAATTTCACTGTTGATTGTTATTGGCTTTTACCCGAGTTTAGTACTTGTTTTTTTTCAAACAGCGGATTTAGCGCAAGTAAAGGATGTGCTTGAAGGAGCAACATTATGACCATAGCCATGCTCGCTAATTTACTACCTATTTTACTTGTTGCTTTTGGGATTGTACTAACCTTGTTGTTGATTGCTTGGCAGCGTTCACAAAAGTTGATTTTAGCCTTTACGCTTTTGGTTTTTATCTCGGCTTTAGTGGCAAGCATTTCATTGCCAGTTCACCTTAATGAAAGCGTGCAAGTGACGCCATTATTAAAAGTTGATGGCTATGGTAACTTTGCTTTTATGCTAGTACTGATAGCGAGCATTGCGGTTAGTGTCTTAAGCTCGACATGGCTAAATAGTGCAGCAGAAGTACATGATGAGTATTTTGTACTCATACAACTGGTTGCTTTAGGAGCTGGTATTCTGGTTCTAAGCTCACATTTTGCGGCGCTGTTTTTAGGCTTTGAGCTATTAAGTATAGCGTTGGTTGGTTTAGCTGGTTATGGCAGAAACTGTCAGTATAGTGTTGAAACGTCATTTAAATATTTAATTTTAAGCGCCAGTGCTTCTAGCTTTATGCTACTTGGGATCGCTTTTATTTATAGTCAAGTAGGCTCTTTGAGTTTTGCTCCTGCACATGTCAATGCTGGGTATGGACTTTTTTATCAAGCAGGTATGTTGCTTTTCTTGGGGGGAGTAGCTTTTAAATTATCTTTAGCGCCTTTTCATTTTTGGACACCCGATGTTTACCAAGGTGCGCCAACACCAGTAACCTTACTGCTAGCGACAGTTTCTAAGGTGGCAATGTTTATTGTGTTGCTGAAATATTGGTTTAGTCAAATTGAAGTGATGTCTGCACACCATAGCGGGGAAGGTATTCAGTCAATAATTAGTTTATTGGCTATTACCTCTATGCTAGCAGGGAATGCTTTAGCGTTGAAACAGCAAAATATTAAGCGATTACTCGCCTATTCTTCTATTGCGCATATGGGCTACTTGTTAATTGTGCTGCTAATTATTTCACCCCAAAGTATTGCGCTTGCTTGGCAAAGCACATTATTTTATTTATCTGCTTATGTGTTAGCGACAATTTCTATTTTTTCAGCACTAATACTAACGAGTACCAAACAAAATAGTACCTCGATGCAGGTAATTGATTGGCATGGATTGTTTTGGCATCGCCCCTCGCTTGCTGTGTTAATTATTATTGCTGTGCTCAGTTTAGCGGGTATACCACTTACCATGGGGTTTATCGGGAAATTTTATGTGTTAAATGTTGCTGTTCAGGCGCAGCAGTGGTGGCTAATAGCATCGCTAGTTGTTGGTAGTGGTATCGGCCTCTTTTATTATTTAACTATTATTTTTACCCTTTTTAATTCAGAGCAACAAGGAAGTTATGAGCAAGGTTTAAATTTGCCCGTGTTAAAGGGGATTCACCAAGTGAGTGTCATAGGGCTTATTTTGCTTGGCGTATTTTGGGGAGTATTTCCAGATACCTTGAGTCAGTTATTTGCTATTCAGTAAACTAGTAAAGTTAATTATAGGAATTATTTCTTGCTGTTTAGCTTGGTTTCTGTATAATGCGCGCCTCGATGAAGGGATGTTGGTTTTTTCAACAAAACCACAATTAATACCTCGTTTTTTATTAAAAAGAATCAGGTAGGTGCTTATTTACTTACAAGTGTAAAGTAAGCCCATCGATAAAATGAGTAGGGGTTTTCCGCCCAATAGACTTGCCCAGCTAGTAAATTCCATTACTAGCAAGAAATATAGCGTAAGAGACGCTATGCGCCTTAAGTCTTCCTGGTGGTTTCCTCGTAGATATACGCAGGTTAAAGACTGAGTAATTTAAAATTTAGACCGTTCAATCAGCTTCCGTAACACTAGTTGCGTGTGAAGGTGAGTCTCTTTTGTCAAAAATTTTAAAGTTCTAGTTAAACCTGCCTTGAGAAGATGACATATAAATGACTGAACAAATGAACACTCAAAGCACCGAAGTGGTTGGCTTTGACTCTTTAGGCTTGCCTGAAAATTTACTAACTGCTGTAACCAGTATTGGCTTTAGCTCTGCTACCGCTATTCAAGCGAAAACTATTCCACCATTATTAGCAGGTAAAGATGTTTTAGGTGAAGCACAAACAGGTACAGGTAAAACTGCTGCTTTTGGTTTGCCTGCTTTAGCAAAAATTGATACTTCTATCAAAAAGCCACAATTAATGGTATTAGCACCAACACGTGAACTAGCAATGCAAGTGGCCGAAGCAATTGAGTCTTTCGGTAAAAACATGAAGGGATTACGTGTTGCAACCCTTTATGGTGGTCAATCGTATGGCCCACAATTTCAACAATTAGAGCGTGGTGCGCAAGTTGTTGTTGGTACGCCGGGGCGTTTAATGGATCACTTACGTCGTAAGAGCCTTAAATTATCTGATTTAAGCGTATGTGTGCTTGATGAAGCTGATGAAATGTTAAACATGGGCTTTTTAGAAGATATTCAGTGGATTTTAGATCATTTGCCAGAATCGACACAAATGTGTTTATTCTCTGCCACCATGCCACCAGCTATCCG
This sequence comes from Colwellia sp., assembly GCA_026196955.1. Taxonomy (GTDB): domain Bacteria; phylum Pseudomonadota; class Gammaproteobacteria; order Enterobacterales; family Alteromonadaceae; genus Colwellia. The sequence continues at coordinate 63,765 of JAPHTO010000049.1, forward strand.
AAAAATTGCTAATCGTTTCTTAAAAGACCCTGAGCATATTAAAATTGAAGCCGTTAAAAAAGCGAAAGCTAACATTTCACAATTTGCATGGAAAGTAAGTGGTATTACTAAAATGACGGCGTTAGAGCGTATTGCTGAGATTGTTGATTATGATGCAATGATCATTTTTGTACGCACTCGTAATGATACCGTTGATGTCGCTGAAAAATTAGAGCGAGCAGGCTATCCTGCTTTAGCATTAAATGGCGATATGAACCAAGCGCAACGTGAACGTTGTATTGATCAAATGAAATCTGGAAAATCTTCTATCTTAGTGGCGACTGATGTTGTTGCTCGCGGTTTAGATATTCCTCGTATTTCATTAGTTATCAATTATGACTTACCAGGTGATAATGAAGCTTATGTTCACCGTATTGGTCGTACAGGCCGTGCTGGCCGTGAAGGTACCTCAATTGCTTTTGTTCGCCCACGTGAAATGTACTCTTTACGTCACTATGAGCGTTTAACGTCTGGCAAAGTTGAAATGTATGAATTACCGAACATTCAAGAAATCGGTAAGAAGCGTATTGAACGCGCTCGCGTTGAAATGGCAGGTATTGTTGAAGCGAAAGATTTAGCTAATATGCGTGAAATTGTTGAAGCGATGGCTAATGAGTCAGACATGTCGATGATTGATCTAGCGGCAGCCTTGTTGTATCAAAAACAGCTTAAGCAGCCATTACAGCCAAAAGAAGATCCTAAACCTCGTCGCGATGCACGCGAGCGTAGTAGTCGTGATCGCAATGATCGTGGTAGAGATAACCGTAGAGATTCGCGTACTGATAGAGCTGGTCAACGTGGCTCACGTGATGAAAGACCACGTAAAGCTAAAGTTAATCGTACGGATGTTGATTGGCAAACATACCGCCTAGAGGTGGGTAAAGACCACGGTGCTCGTCCGGGTGATATTGTTGGCGCTATTGCTAATGAAATTTCATTAGACAGTAGTTATATCGGCGCGATAAATTTGCATGAAAAGCATAGCTTTGTGCAATTGCCTAAAGGCATTCCAGCTGATTTATTCAAGCAGTTGAAAGGTGTACGTGTACGTCGTCAACCTCTAGCTATCAGCGCTTCTGATGAGCAAGTTGCTAGCCAACGTCCTCGTCGTCGTAGTGAACGTCCAGCGCGACATAACTAATCATTGCTGAATACTAAAAGGCGCTTGTTAAGCGCCTTTTTTATTTTTTAGTTAACAAGGGATGAGTGCTAGTGAAATAAATTAGCAATAAACTGATGCTCGTCACCTGCTAGAACAGATTGTTTTGACCTTGATGCGTCGCTTTTATCAGAAAACTCTTTTGCACTAAATTGTTGCAGCAAAGACGCGCTTTGTTGAGTATCTAACCCTGTTCGTGTCGCTAACTCAGTCACTGCCTCAGAAAAGACTTGCTGAATAATATCTTGACTTAGTGATTGGTAACTCGCTGAAGATTGGTTGTTAGTTAGCATAGTAACCCCTTTAAGAGATGAAATTTATGCTAATAACTCTAATGAATGAATTGGGGGTAAAATAGCGTAATTGAGTTAAACATTGTATGAAATCGTAATTAGAGGACTTTATAAGGACAAACACATTACGATGGCATCTTCATAGCCAAAGCCTGAGCTGCTCGGGTAATAGCCCGTTCGTCTTGAGGTTTCAACAAAGCCTGCATTCATATAGAGCATTTGTGCAGCAATATTTTTAGCGCGCACTTCTAGCCATATTTTTACAGCCCCCTTGTGTTTTGCTTGCTGGATAAACTGGTTTAATAGTAGTTTGCCAAGCCCTTTCCCTTGCATCATTGGTGTGACACAAATATCCATGAGAGTTGCTTCATCAATAACAAATTCACCCACATAGAAGCCAACAAGGCACTGCTGTTGTTCAATTTTCTCACCAAAATAACGACCTCCAATGCAACTTGTGAAGGTTTTTTCACTCCAGGGATGGCTGTGACAGGCATTTTCTATTGGCATTAAGTTATTAATGTCAGACGTTGTGATCGGTGAAAAACTGGTTGATGTCGTCATGGTCTTATTAAGGTTATAAATTACGGGCTATAGCTTGCCATAGCTGTTTTTTAAGCGTAGCGGATTGGCTGAGTGTTTCCACGTTTGGGGTAACAAGTTTATTGTCAATACAATGAATGAGTGAGTTTTTTATATTCGTGCTACTTTTCTCAGTCTCATTATTAAGGCTGTTATTAAGAAAATACCAATTGAACAGGCCTATATTGAGGTGATCACCTTGAGCCTTAACTTCACCGACGGTTAAATCCATGCATTGCAATATGTCGCTAAAGAGTTGTTCATTACAAAGGTTAGCTAAGCTTTGTTGATCTTGCTGCTGATAGTCACTTTGCTCTGTCGCTTCTATATTCTGCTGTGTTCGACTTTGCCACAGGCTGATGCCCATTTCAGAAAGTTGGTCAAATTGTTTTGGCGTAATACTCATAACTTTGATGGCGCAAACAAGGTAAATATAATCATCAGTATAATGACAGACTTCTTAATGATAAGAAAGAATACAAGATAAATTGACTATTGAAATTATAAGAGAATATAAGAAAGGAAAATGGCAGGGGTGGAGAGACTCGAACTCCCAACCATCGGTTTTGGAGACCGCTGTTCTACCAATTGGAACTACACCCCTGCAACGGATTCGAATTATACTGATGCACAGCCAAAGGTAAAGAGTAATTTGTGAAATAATCTTAATTGTTTGGCTGTTTGGCTGTTAAATAGACAAAAGCGAAGAATTCGATACCTTACTTACTTGCCTCTCTCATATGGCAAAATCTGAACTTTTCAGGATACGGATAAACGTCTTCATAAATACCGTCAGCAACATTTTTCTGACATTGCTGCCAGTATTCTGCTGTTAATAAATCTTCATGGTGTGTTTTAAATGCTTTTAAGTATTTGGGATTAGCTAAAGCAAACGTTGCCAATTCTTCAGGAAACATATCGCCAGGAGCAACCGAATACCAAGGCTCTGCCGCATAAATTTGTTCTTCTGTCACCGCCACGGGTTTAACCCTGAAATTCACTTCGTTCATATAGGTAATTTCATCATAATCATAAAAGATGACTCTACCGTGACGGGTTACACCGAAGTTTTTCAGCAGCATATCACCAGGGAATATATCAGCAGAAATAAGCTGCTTAATTGCTTTACCATAGCCATATAGGGCATTGTCAATTTCTTCATCATTAGCTTTCGCCAAGTATAAATTTAATGGCACCATGCGACGTTCAATATATAGGTGTTCAATAATGATCAAGTCATCTTCATAACGAATAATGGATGGCGCGACTTTATTAAGCTCTTCCAATAATTCTTCATTAAATCGATCTTTTGGAAAGGCTACTTCTGAATACTCCATAGTATCCGCCATACGCCCAACCCTATCATGCAGTTTAACTAAGCGATATTTGCCTTTAACATCCTTTTTAGTCATGTTCTTACTGGGAGAAAATTTGTCTTTAATGATTTTAAAAACATAAGGGTAGGAGGGCAGTGTGAATACTGACATTACCATGCCTTTTATCCCTGCTGCGAGTTCTAATTTGTCATTACTACTATCAAGATGGTTTAAGAAGTCACGATAAAACTGCGTTTTACCTTGTTTGTGAAAGCCTATGGCTGAGTATAGATCTGCCTTGGTTTTATGGGGCATTAAACTTTGTAAAAAATTCACTAGTGCATAAGGGTGATGACAATCAACAAAAAAGTAGGCTCGAGCAAAACCAAAGACTACCGCCATATCTTCACTATCAGTTAATAATGCATCTATATAAAGTTTACCTTGTTCATTGTTTAAAACTGACACAATAAATGGCGTTTCGCCGCCAGGAGAAATGACACGACCTATTAGGTAAGCGCCCTTATTACGGTAAAAGGTGAAATCTAAAATATCAAATTGTAAGTCTTCAAGTTTATAGCGTGTTTTGTGAGCTTTACGACGAAATGCGCTGATTAACACATCAACATCAGCTTCTAAATCAATAAAAGGTACTGTACTTTTATGGGCATTCATGATGTCGCAAATAGTTTGCTTTAAGCCTTTTTCGGCGGGTTTATAACTGGTGTAAATAACCGGTGTTGGCCTGTTATCTAAGCGTTGTGCGGTACTTTCGACAAAAATATAATCGTTGTGGTAATACTTACGTTCAAAGAGACGGCAAAATACTGAGTTATAAAACGTTTCTGCAAGCTCAGGTTGTTTGTGCTCTGCGAGCAATTCGACATATTCTCTTTTTACTTGCAGCCACAGTGTGTCATCGAGGTCTTCAATGAAAAAATCTTGCTTGATGGTATCAAACGTTTCCTTTACCCGTTTTTCATAAAATGTGGTTCTGGCCTTTGCTGCTTGCTGAATTTCTGCCCACTGGCATTGTTGAAATCGTTGTTGGGCTGATTTGGTTATTTCAATAAAAAGATGAATGTGGCGATCAAAACCACTGATGATGGTTTTTGCTATGGAAAAAGCGAGATTATTCATTTTGGCAGCCTAGCGTTATTGTCAATAAATATGAGCATACTTTAAAAATGCCTTTTGAACAGGTAATTTAAGGTAAATATTGAATATAATTAGCAATTATATTGTTGTGTATCAAACTCGCAAAACTTCAAGGTAAAATGGTTAGGCTAAGTTTGCTTATTTCACTTGCCATTAAACGCCTTGAGCTCTAAAATTACGCGTTTTGTTTTCAACCTAAGAGCATTAAGCTCAACGAAAAGGCAAGTTTAATTATTTATCATGCGTGTTTCTGATTTTTCTTTTGATTTACCCAGTGAGTTAATAGCTCGATTCCCTAAAGCTGACCGTACTGGTAGCCGTCTTATGGTGCTTGATGGAAATACAGGGAACTGTGCCGATTTAGGGTTTAAAGATATTTTAGCTCAGCTTAATGCCGGCGATTTATTGGTGTTTAATAATACCCGCGTTATCCCGGCAAGAATGTTTGGGCAGAAATCTAGCGGTGGAAAAATAGAAGTATTAGTTGAACGTCTAATTGATAAAAACACTGTCTTAGCGCACATTCGTGCGAGCAAGTCACCTAAAGTTGGGGCAGAGCTTCTCTTAGAAGGTAAGGCAACAGCTACCATGGTTGCACGTCATGGGGCTTTATTTGAATTAAAATTTCATGGTGAGCAGTCAGTATTGTCAATTTTGGATGAGATTGGGCATATGCCACTGCCGCCTTATATTGACAGACCAGATGAAAGCAGTGACAGAGAACGTTATCAAACCGTATACAATGAAAAGCCAGGGGCAGTAGCCGCGCCAACAGCAGGCCTACACTTTGATGATGCCTTGCTTGAGCAAATTAAAGCGAAAGGTGTTGAGCTAGCGTTTGTTACTTTGCATGTTGGAGCTGGTACTTTTCAGCCAGTAAAGGTGGATGAAATAGCTGATCATATTATGCATGCTGAATATGTTGAAGTGTCCAGTGAGGTTGTCGCACAAATTAACAACACTAAAGCCAATGGTGGCCGAATTGTTGCTGTTGGTACTACTTCAGTACGATCTTTAGAAAGTGCGGCTAAATCAGCACAAGATAAGGGTACCGAGTTAGCTGAATTTTATGGTGACACCGATATCTTTATCACCCCAGGGTATAAGTTTAAATTAATTGATGCCTTGTTAACCAACTTTCACTTATCTGAGTCAACGTTATTAATGTTAGTCAGCGCTTTTGCAGGTTATGAACATATTATGGATGCTTATCAACATGCTATTAAGGAGCAATATCGCTTTTTTAGTTATGGTGATGCAATGTTCCTTACTAAACAAGAGCAAACTAAATGAACACAAGAGCTTAGTCATTAATACTGAGCATCTTTGAATTAAAACCATCAGCCTGTTTCGCTGGTAGGTAAGGAATACATGAATGAAAAATAGAATGAAATATGATTTGATCAATACTGACGGTAAAGCCCGTCGTGGTCGTTTGACTTTTGATCGTGGCACCGTAGAAACCCCAGCTTTTATGCCTGTTGGAACCTATGGCACAGTGAAAGGTATGAAAACTGAAGAAGTCGAAGAGACTGGCGCTGAAATAATTTTAGGCAATACCTTTCATCTCATGCTGCGCCCTGGTACCGATATTATTGAGCAGCACGGTGATTTGCATGACTTCATTAATTGGGAAAAGCCTATCCTTACAGATTCAGGTGGTTTTCAAGTTTTTAGTTTAGGTAAAATGCGTAAGATCACCGAAGAAGGTGTACGTTTTAGTTCACCCGTTAACGGTGAAAAAATTATGCTTACCCCTGAGCGTTCAATGGAAGTTCAGCGTAAGTTAGGCTCAGATGTGGTGATGATTTTTGATGAATGCACCCCTTACCCGGCAAGCCATAAAGAATCTAAAGACTCCATGGAGCTATCACTTCGTTGGGCACAGCGTTCAAAAGATGCTCATGGCGATAACCCATCTGCTTTATTAGGTATTGTCCAAGGCGGTATGTATGAAGATTTACGAGAAGTGTCTATCAATGGCTTAAAAGCCATTGATTTTGATGGCTATGCTATTGGTGGTTTATCGGTTGGTGAGCCAAAAGAAGATATGATCCGTATATTAGATCACACCGCCCCCTTGATTCCAGAAAATAAGCCCCGATACTTGATGGGAGTAGGGAAACCTGAAGATTTAGTTGAAGGTGTTCGTCGCGGCATTGATATGTTTGATTGTGTTATGCCAACACGCAATGCCCGTAATGGTCATTTATTTGTCAATACTGGTGTAATTAAAATTCGTAATGCCAGTAATAAAACAGACACAGGACCTTTAGATCCAACGTGTGATTGTTACACCTGTAAAAATTATTCGCGCGCTTATTTACATCATTTAGATAAATGTAAAGAAATTTTAGGCTCGCAGTTGAATACTTTGCATAATTTGCATTTTTATCAAAAAGTCATGCAAGGTTTGCGCAATGCAATAGAGCAAGGTAAATTAGACGACTTTGTTGAAGAGTTTTATGCGCTAAGAGGTTTACCCGTACCACCGCTTGCTGAAGGTAGTAAGCAGGTTTAACCGTAAATGGGCACACAGTAGCGTTTTAACGTTTTCGCCGTTAGCCCAATTCACTATTATAAAAAGAAGTAAGGAAAGAAAAAATGAGTTTATTTATCAGTACAGCCCACGCCGCAGCCGCTCCAGCCCCAGCTGGTGGTGGTATGGAAATGATCATCATGTTGGCGGTGTTTGGTTTAGTTTTTTATTTTATGATTTATCGTCCACAAGCGAAGCGTATGAAAGATCATAAAAGCTTGATGTCAGCCCTTTCTAAAGGTGATGAAGTGTTAACGCAAGGCGGTATTGTCGGTAAAATCGTTAAAGTTTCTGATGAAAAAGACTTTATTGTGGTTAGCATTACAGAAGGTACTGAAGTTACCGTGCAAAAAGCTGCCATAAATGCGGTTCTTCCTAAAGGCACAATGAAGTCTTTGTAGTTAATAAAAATTTCATTTGTTAAGTAATAAATAAAAAGGACAGATTGTGTTAAACAAATACCCTTTATGGAAAACACTGATGGTAGCGTTTATCGTTGCTTTAGGTGCGCTCTATGCCACACCTAACCTTTACGGTGAAGATCCAGCTGTACAGGTTTCAGGCTTGCGTGGCGTTGAAGCAAACGTTGCTACCCTTGATACAATTAAAGGGCATTTGAGTGAAAACAGCATTGATTATGCCAGTATTGTTTTAGAAAAAGGTCAAGTATTAACCCGCTTCAAAAATACCGAAGACCAACTAAAAGCCCGTGATGTACTTGACGATAATTTAGGTAAGCAATACTCAGTTGCGTTAAACCTAACCCCTGCAACCCCAGATTGGTTAGCAGGTATTGGTGGTACACCAATGAAGCTAGGTTTAGATTTAAGTGGTGGTGTTAGCTTCTTAATGGAAGTCAACATGAAAGAGGCTATCAACAAAGCCAAAGTAGGTATGGTTGCTGATTTTCGCGGTGATTTACGTAATGAGAAAATTCGTTATCGCAGCGTAAAAGAGGACGGTGATGCTATTGTTGTTAAGTTCCGTAAAGTTGAAGAGCTAGAGCAAGGGCAATCGTTACTGAAAAAGCGTTACCGTGACTTATTACTGTTTACTGATGAAGATACTTTAACGCTAACAGCTCAAATGACAGACGTTAAGCTTAAAGAAATTCGTGAGTATGCCTTACAACAAAACATCACTATTATTCGTAACCGTGTTAATGAGCTTGGTGTTGCTGAGCCATTAGTTCAGCGTCAAGGTAAAAAGCATATTGTTATTGAATTACCGGGCGTACAAGATACGGCAAAAGCAAAAGAAATTTTAAACGCTACTGCAACTATCGAGTTTAGGCTTGTTGATACTGAAGGTGACTTAAACGCGGCATTAAATGGTCGTGTACCTGCCAGTTCAATGTTGTTAACTGATAAAGACGGCACGCCTACGTTATTGAAAAAACGTATCATGCTAACTGGTGATCATATCACCGATGCTAAATCAGGTTTTGATGAATACTCACGTCCACAAGTTAATATTTCTCTTGATAGTGCTGGTGGCAGCAAAATGTCAAATGGCACAAAGAGCAATATTGGCAAACCAATGGCGACAGTATTTATTGAATATAAACCTACTGAACGCCGCGATCCTGAAGGCAATATCATCTTTGAAAAAGTGCAAGAAGTCATCTCAGTGGCCACTATTCAGGCACGTTTAGGGAAAAGCTTCCGTATTACCGGTGCTGGCAGTCAAGCTGAAGCGCATAATTTAGCATTACTACTTCGTGCCGGTGCGTTAATTGCGCCAATCACTATTGTTGAAGAGCGCACTGTCGGTCCAACACTTGGCGCTGAAAACGTACAACTTGGCTTTCAAGCTATCCTGATGGGATTTGGTTTAGTTTTTGTCTTTATGATCATCTACTATCGTGCTTTTGGTATTGTCGCTAACTTTGCTCTAGGTGCTAACTTAGTATTAATTGTTGGCATAATGTCGATGATCCCTGGCGCAACTTTAACCTTACCGGGTATGGCGGGTATTGTACTTACCGTAGGTATGGCTGTTGATGCCAATGTACTAATATTTGAGCGTATTCGTGAAGAAATGCGAGAAGGTAAATCTATTCAACAAGCGATTCATCAAGGTTATGATGCGGCTTTCTCAACCATTATTGATGCTAATATTACCACCTTAATTGCGGCATTAATTTTATTTGCTGTGGGTACAGGGCCAGTAAAAGGTTTCGCGGTAACTTTGTCTATCGGTATTATTACTTCAATGTTTACTTCTGTGGTTGGCTCAAGAACCATCGTTAATGCAATTTGGGGCGGAAAAAGCCTTAAAAAGCTATCAATATAGTTAGGCGGGAATTTAAATATAATGCAAATTTTACAATTAAAAGAAACCGTCGCCTTTATGAAATATCGCAAAATTGCGATGGTTTTCAGTGCACTACTTATGATAACGGCAATAACATCACTTACGGTTAATAAACTAAATTTCGGTTTAGATTTTACTGGTGGTACGCTAATTGAAGTAGGCTTTGAGCAAGCAGCTGATTTACAAAAATTACGTAAACTCATGCAAGACAATGGTCATGATGACGCCAAAATACAATTTTATGGTAGTAGTCGAGATGTCGTTATTCGCTTAGGTTTACGTGAAGATGTCAAAGCTGAAATGTTGGGCAATGAAATTCTATCAGTACTCGAACAAGGTACTGGTCAGAAGGTTGATATGCGCCGTATAGAGTTTGTTGGTGCCAGTGTTGGTGATGAGCTAGCAGAGCAGGGCGGTTTAGCTATGCTAACGGCTTTGATCTGTATTCTTGTTTATGTTGCTTTTCGCTTTGAGTGGCGCTTTGCTGTTGGCTCGGTAGTCGCACTATTTCACGATGTTTTGTTAACTTTAGGCCTATTTTCTATTTTAGGTTTAGAGTTTGATTTGACCGTGTTGGCTGCAATATTAGCGGTAATTGGTTATTCGCTTAATGATACTATTGTTGTTTCTGATCGTATTCGAGAAAACTTTAGAAAAATTCGTGATACCTTGCCAGAAGAAATTATTAATATTTCACTGACACAAACCTTAAGCCGTACTTTTATTACCTCAATAACAACGTTATTAGTATTAGCGGCATTATTCTTTAAAGGTGGCGCGCTAATCCACGGTTTTGCAACAGCATTACTGTTCGGTGTCTTTGTGGGTACTTATTCATCAATTTATGTAGCATCATTAGTTGCCTTATCTTTAGGAATTTCAAGAGAAGATTTGATCCCTGAAGTAATTGAAAAAGAGGGTGAAGATCAAGACGAAATGATGATGCCTTAGTCACGAGTTAACTATTTCCAATTAATTCGATTGGTAAAAAGCCAAGTAGTGAGAACTGCTTGGCTTTTCTTTTATCTGTGACCCGTCCTGAAATAAGTTGACACTTTGGAGACTTATTATGGGTAACTCAATTAAACCACATATTAAGCGCACACAGCGTGATTATAATCTAGGC
>JAPHTO010000029.1 GCA_026196955.1 Colwellia sp.
CAATTGGTGAGATGGCTGAGTGGTCGAAAGCACCGGTCTTGAAAACCGGCATGGGTTTGTAGCCCATCTAGGGTTCAAATCCCTATCTCACCGCCATATATAGAAAGCCCGTTACGAAAGTAACGGGCTTTTTTGGTTTTTACTACTAGCTAAATCGCGTAATAGATTTCCCACCCTGCTTCAATATACCAAATCCAACATAAATAACTTTATCTAATGTCTTGTAATGTCTTGTAATGTTTTTCAAATTAAGAATATGTAATATTTCAAGTTAATAGATATTTTAAAGATCCTTTAAAGGCTTCTGTGTAATGGATTTATCAATTTACCTTAATATGATCATTAGTGCCGCTTGGTATTTAATACCGATCTTCATATTCGCTGTTATCATAAAATCAGCATGGTTCAAAGGCGTAATAGGTGAGTGGCAAGTAAACTTACTTATTAAGTTTTTCTTAGATAAAAATGACTATCACCTTATTAAAAACGTAACACTGCCTACTTATATTGATGATAAAGAGCATGGCACAACTCAGATTGACCACATAATCGTATCAAAATATGGCATTTTTGTGGTTGAAACCAAGAATATGAAAGGTTGGATCTTCGGTAGTGAAAACCAAAAGCAATGGACTCAACAAATCTTTAAACATAAATCTAAATTTCAAAACCCACTTCACCAAAACTATAAACATGTCAAAACGTTACAAGCTTGTCTAAGCACAAAGAAAGAGAGTGTATTCTCAGTCATTATCTTTATTGGTGATAGTACCTTTAAAACTAAAATGCCTGAAAATGTAAGGTTTGCTCGCGGTGGTATTGAATTTATCAAAAATAAAACCGACATTGTTTTTAACAGGCAAGAAATCGCTGGTGTTATTGAACAGATTGAAAGTGGCAGGTTAGAGCGAGGTTTTAAAACTAACCGACAACACGTTAAGCATGTACGAGAAATTATAGAAGAAAAATCTGATACCAAATCTTGTTCAAAGTGTGGTGCAGAGATGGTATTGCGTAAGGCAACCAAAGGTAAAAATGCAGGTAGTGAGTTTTTAGGCTGTAGTACATTTCCTAAATGTAGAAATGTAGAAGCAATTTACTAATTTAAATATGAATGAAAAGTAAAAGGAAATTACATGATAATCAAAGAAGTAAGAATTAAAAACTATCGTTTACTCAAAGATGTAACGATGACATTGGATGACAGGTCTACATTAGTTGTGGGTAGGAATAATACAGGAAAAACTTCTCTTGCAGAGATATTTAGAAGTTTTTTATCTGGCTCCACTCCAAAATTGAAATACGAAGATTTTAATCAATCGTCACTAAGTGAGTTTGAAGCTGCATTAAGCGCCTTTCAAGAAGGTGTTACAGAAGAAGATGTTAGGTTACTTATCCCGGCAATTGACTTGTGTCTGCTTGTTGACTATACGTCTGATGCCGATTCTTATGGTGTATTAGGGGATTTTATAATTGATCTTGATGAAAGTGTATACGAAACAAAAATACTAGCTTCTTATCAGGTTAAAGATGGTGGCATAAGTAATCTTTTAAATGGTTTGGATATTAGAGACAGGGCTAAATACTTCAAAGATCTAAAAGAATCAATTAACCAGAATTTTGAAGCTGTACTTTATGCTATAGAACCAAATAACCCAGAAAATAGAGTTAAACTAGACTTTAGTAAAGTAAAACGACTAATTAGATCAGAGGTCATTAATGCTCAACGAGGATTAGATGATGAAACTCATAATGAACGGGACGTATTAGGTAAAGCACTTGGTAATATATTTAATAGCTCAGCTAATACAGGCGCACCTGAAGCCTTTCAAGCTCTATCTGGTGACATAAATAACGTAGTAGAAGGGCTACAAACAACAGTAGATATTGACTTTCAAGAAAAAGTAGAACGACTTTTACCAACACTTTCTATTTTTGGCTATCCTGGTCTACAGGACACTGAGTTAAGTGCGTCAACTGAATTAGATATAAAATCTTTATTAGAAAGCAATACAAAAGTTTTTTATCAGAAGGATGATCACTTTACCTTACCGGAAACATACAATGGCCTAGGATTTAGAAACCTAATCTTCATTCTGTTCCGTATCTATGAATATTTTAGAGCTTATCAATCATCCGATATTACTCCAAAATCACACCTTATTTTTATTGAAGAACCTGAAGCGCACTTACATCCGCAAATGCAGGAAGTATTTATACGTCAATTAGATGAAATTGTGTCAGTTTTTGAACGAACGTTCAATGACGAGGAGCATTGGCCAATCCAATTTGTAGTTAGTACACATTCTGCCCATATTGCAAATGAAGCTGACTTTAGTAAGGTGAGGTACTTTCTATCCAAGACAGAAGGTTTCACACAGGTAAAAGATCTGGGGTCTGAATTTTCTGCGGCAGATCGCCAAGCTGATAGAGAGTTTCTACATAAATATTTAACATTAACTAAATGTGACTTATATTTTGCAGACAAAGCCATACTAATAGAAGGTGCTACAGAGAGAATTCTATTACCTGAGGTTATCAAAAAGATAGATGCCACCGGACAAACTTCCCTTAGGAGTAAATACTTATCTGTTGTTGAAGTAGGTGGTGCATATGCCCATCACTTTTATAAATTCATTGACTTTCTTGAACTGAAAACTGTCATTATTACTGATATTGATTCTGTGCGAAGAGATGACACAGGCCAGAGAGTTACTTATTCTGCTTGTTCTGTATCCCAAGGCACTCATTCATCAAATACAGGCTTGAATCATTGGTTTAATACCGAGAACCGACCACTTTTAGATAGCTTGAAAGCAAAAACAGACCAAGAGAAGATAACTCGTTTTAGAAGAATCGCTTACCAAACAACTGAGGAAAACCTTGAAGCTTGTGGTAGAAGTTTTGAAGATGCATTTATTCTTGCGAATAGAAATTTGTTTATTGATCTTCAAGGAGCTAATGAGCAGGAAATAGAGGACTCTGCTTACGGTTTAGCAGATGTTATAGGAAAAGGAAGTAAAGCTAATTTTGCGATAAAATATTCCATATCTGAAACTCAATGGAATGTTCCTAAATATATCATGGACGGACTAATTTGGTTAGATGGGGATGACAGTGAAAATAATGTAGTAGTTGATAATGATGCAGACGTAGCTGAAGTAGAGGAGTTAGCTGATGTGTCAAATTAGTCCTGCTGAAAATGCATCTACCCAAGCGCTAGATCAAATGTTTACTGCCATAAATGACCTTAATAGTTTTAGGTTAGAGGCAGGTGCTGGTGCTGGTAAAACATATTCTCTTATAAAAGCTTTGAAACATATAGTTCAAAACCGGGCTGATGAGTTTATAAAAAAAGAACAGAAAATTGCATGCATTACTTATACTAATATTGCAAAAGACGAAATACGTGAAAGGACTGATAACCATCCTGTAATATACGCAGATACAATACATGCGTTTAGCTGGAGCTTTATCAGCAGTTTTCAAGCAAAACTCCGTGAACTTTTACCTGAATTAGGTGATAAATGGGTAGCACGAATTGAAGAAGTTGGCGGAATAGATAACCAAAAAGTCATTTATGATTTAGGTTTTCCTAAGATAGATGAAGAAACAATATCTTTACACCATGATGATGTTATTAAGTTGATATCTTCACTATTGGCTTTTTCTAAATTCCAAAATTTATTAAAGGCTAAATTCCCAATCGTGTTTATTGACGAGTATCAAGATACCAATAAAGGTCTAGCTTCTTCCATAGTTGAAAATTTAATTGATAATGATTCAGGGATATTGATTGGCTTATTTGGTGATCATTGGCAAAAAATATATGGTAAGGATGCTTGTGGTCTTATTGAGAGTGAGAATATTACTGAAATAGGAAAAAATGCGAATTTTAGATCCGACAAGAATATAGTTAATTGTTTAAACAATATGAGGCCAGATCTACCTCAGCATGAGTCTGATCCTGAATCTGAAGGAAGTATCTCAATATATCATTCTAACGCCTGGGCAGGGGAACGCAGAGCAGGTGGCCATTGGAAAGGTGATCTACCTGAAGATGTGGCGCATGATTACTTTGAGCGTGTTAAGGCAAGCTTAAGCCATAATGGTTGGGATTTTGATTCTGAAAATACCAAGGTTTTGATGTTGACTAACAACGTAATCGCCACAGAACAAGGCTTTAAAGATCTTGCTGATTGTTTCAAGCATTCTGAAGATTATTTGAAAAAGAATGATCCTTATATAAAGTATTTAGTTGAAGTTATCGAGCCAGTTGTTGCATCCTTTGAAGCAAGAGAATATGGTGAGTTATTTCAAGTGATTAACCAGAAATTTCCTCAATTACAGTGTCACGATGACAAAAGAATTTGGGTACAGAATCTGAATCGCGTTAAAGAAATTCGGCTAAATGGAACAATTGATGACATGCTAGCTTTCCTTACTGAAACTAACATACCGCGCTTATCTAACAAGGTTCGACAGTTAGAAGAACGATATCAAAGGCTTACAGGGGAGGTTTTTGATAATTTGGAAGATAGGGATAAGAGGTTTTTATCGAAGGTTACATCCTTAAAAAGCGTTAGTTACCAGCAAGTAATACAACTAGCTAAGTTTATAGATGATAAGACCCCTTTTTCTACCAAACATGGAGTAAAGGGGGCTGAATTTGATAATGTCCTCGTTGTTTTAGGAAGAGGTTGGAATCAGTACAACTGGAATCAAATGTTAGAGTTTATGGAAAACGGTTATCCAGAAAATAAAAAAGATACTTTTGAAAGAAACCGTAATTTGTTTTATGTTGCGTGCTCTAGAGCAAAGCACAATTTGACGTTACTAATAACTCAAGAATTATCAATTGAAGCAATGAATAGAATTAGGCACCTCTTTGGAGATGCACAAGTGATAGGGGAACCAAATGTTTAATAAGTTACCTATAATTAAGCTTTTCTAATAAGAAATCAAACATACTTCATACCTGTTTGATCTCTTATTTACAGTTTTCAATATTTTTTATAACGGCAATTTTATTGAATAAAACCAGTGCCCATACTCGTCCCATTCCTCCCGCCATATATAAAAAGCCCGTTACGAAAGTAACGGGCTTCTTTGGTTTAGATTCTGCTGCTTGCATGAGCTGCGTAACAGTGTGCAGAGTTAAACACTCTAACAAGAATTAGCTGAAATACGGTATGTCACAATACTTTACACTTAGGATCACAGTTTGTGATGAATTAAAATAAAAGTACAATAAATCAATTGAATAGTAGCATGGCGTATATATTGCACCTCTTGATCTGTAAGCTAAATTAACGGGAGTTCAACAAGATGAAAAAAATATTCGCGGGATTTTTACTGTTAGTCATGTCAACCATGGCGCAAGCAAGTTTAATTGGTTTTGATTTTCAGGCGCAGCTCGGCATAGATCAAATAGACTCAACAGGTCTTAGCGGAACTTATTTTAATCAATTGAGTAGTCCCAATTTTACAGCGGTGGATCCAGGTACAGATCTTACCAATTTCTTTGGGAGTACTTGGGATATTACCGCCAGCCAAATCAGTGTAACGTTCAATTCTAGCCATGCAGGCCCTCCATTTCTTTTTAATGGTTTTCGCCTTGTAGATATACAGGGTATTGCGCCAAATTTTTCAAATGTGACCTTGTTTAGTTCAAGTAATGCCGGCTTCACTGCCGCTAACGTCAACTTTAATAATGACATTTTGACATTAAATATGTCAGGGCTATCAGGTGGTAGTGTCGTTTTGAATTATCAAACCACCTCAGTACCAGAGCCTAGCCCCCTTGCTATAATTGCTCTTGGGATAGCTGCGCTTACTTTAAGTCGTAGAAAAAAACATACGCTATAGACTTGCTACCTCTGCTTATCAAAGTAGAGTTCAAAACTCTGATATATACGGCTCTTTCTTGGAGCCGTTTCTTTTTCTGAATTCTCTTATACCAAGTGTATTAATTTATTGACCACTTAGCGAGAATTAAAAGGCTTAAAGGCAAGGCATTGATTGCAGAGAATGGTTACTCCCTTGTCAAAATC